>NC_014100.1:620749-931124 GCF_000092285.1 Caulobacter segnis ATCC 21756
AGGCCGTCGAGTACTGGATGAAGCGCTGGGGCGTGACCCGCGAGCAGATCACCGCCGCCCACCGCAAGGTCGGCAAGATGACCAAGGACATCGCCGCCGAGCTCGGCAAGAAGCGCTGAGGCGCGAGGCGGAACTCCTGGGTCTCTCACGGCTTCGACTCCGTGAAGGAGACCGCCATGTCCGACGACCACCCCCATCCCGCCACCCCTCGGATCGACGTCCGGGAGCCGGAGGCGGTGCGCTACTGGACCGAGATGCTGGGCGTCACCGAGGAAGTCCTGAACGAAGCCGTCGACCATGCCGGGTCCGGCGAGGAAGAGGTGCGGAAGTATATCGGCAGCCATAGCTGAAGCGCCGCGGGCCCCCACCTGACCACGCTCCGCGTGGTCGTCCGCCCCCGGAGGGGGCGGAAGGAAGCGCCCTTCTTCCCCCTCCGGGGGAGGAGCGCGTCAGCGCGGAGGGGGCAAGTACGAGCATTCGCGGCGCTCCATCATCCGCGTATCCGGAATAGAACCGAACGATTTCAAGCACTTCCCACTTTTACACGCCGCTGGATCATCCGCGTTGAATCGCCGCCCATACTTGTCCTCACCCGATGGCTTGGAAGGGACGTCCGGCCGGCGATCGTGACGGCTGTCGGGGGTGGTCGAGCGGGATCTAGGTTCGGGCTGAAATCGCCCGGACGGTCCGGGGACCGGGTCGCCAGCCCGGCCCGCCCGCCGGGGGCCTCTTTCGGAAGCGGGTTAAAACCCCGCGCGTCGAGGGCTCACCGGATAACGATCGCGCGGAGCGTCGGGCTTCGTCGAAACGGTATTACTCAATCTTCTCCGGACGGACGTCCGGCGCTCCGCGTCCCCTTCCTAACCTTCAGCGGCAAGCCGCGTGAAGCCGATCCCTCATGTTCCCTCCCCCTTGATGGGGGAGGGTAGGGTGGGGGTGAAAACGGCGATCGAGGCCGCGCGCCACCGCCACCTCACCAGTCACCCCATCCCCAACCCTTCCCCATCAAGGGGAAGGGAGAGCGGAGGTGACATAACGCCGCTCTTTCACCCCCTTGCCGCCGCACCGTCCCCGGCCCACCGTGGGCTGACTCGGGGAGGGCACGGATGAACGAGGACTGGAGCGCCGGCTATGTGGTCGAGACGGGCTACACCTATGGCGCCTATCCGGAGCTGAACCCGGTCCGGGCGGCCTTTCCGCTGCTGCTGAAGGGCCTGCGGGCGCCGAAGATCGAGACGGCTTGCGAGCTGGGCTTCGGCCAGGGCTGCTCGGCGGCGCTGCACGCGGCGACCCAGGCCGACATCGACTGGTGGGGCTGCGACTTCGCGCCGGCCCAGGCGGTGTTCGCCCGCGACCTGGTCGCCGCCAGCGGGGCCAAGGCCCACTTCACCGACGACGCCTTCGACGAGTTCGCCGAGCGGCCGGGCCTGCCGGAGTTCGACTTCGTGGCCCTTCACGGGGTGTGGAGCTGGGTCAACGACGCGGCGCGGGAGAAGATCGTCGGGTTCCTGCGCCGCAAGCTGAAGCCCGGCGGCCTCGTCTACATCTCCTACAACACCCAGCCGGGCTGGGCGATGGCGGGGCCGCTGCGCCACCTGATGAAGCGCCACGCCGAGACGCTGGGCGCGCCGGGCTTGGGCCCCGCCGCCAATCTCGACGCCGCGCTGCTGACCATGCAGCGCTTCTTCGCCGAGGATCCGGTCTATTCGCGGATCAATCCCGGCGTCATCGACCGGCTGGAGGGCCTGCTCAAGCAGGACCGCGCCTACATGGTCCACGAGTACATGAACCGCGACTGGCATCCGATGTGGTTCGCCGACGTCGAGGCGCGGCTGTCGGGGGCCAAGCTGTCGTTCGCGACCTCGGCCTATATGCCCGACCAGGTCGAGGAGCTGAACGTCTCGCCCGGCATGGCCAGCTTCCTGCGCGAGCTGCCCGACCCGTCGCTGCGCGAAACGTTCCGCGACTTCGCCGTCCAGGCCCAGTTCCGGCGCGACTACTGGCTGCGCGGGCTCTCGCCGCTGGCGCCCGCCGACCAGCGCCGGGCCCTGCGCGACCAGCGCGTGGTGATGGCCAAGCCCGCCGGCCAGCCGCTGGAGAAGGCGCGCGGGACCTTCGCCGAGGTGGCCCTGGGCGGGCCGCTGTACGACGTGATCCTCGAGACCCTGGGCGATGGCCAGGCGCGCCCGATCGGCGAGCTGGAGGCGGTCGCGCCCGAGGGCACGGCCTTTGGCCAGCTCACCACGGCCATCGCGCTGCTGATGGCCCAGGGCGTGGTGGCCTCGGCGCAGGGGGCCGAGACGGCGGCGCGCGGGGCCGGGACGGCGCGGTCCCTGAACCTGGAGCTGGCGCGCCGGGCCGCCGAGGCGACGGACCTCGGCTTCCTGGCCTCGCCGGTGACGGGCGGGTCGGTTTCCGCCCAGCGGTTCCACCAGCTGTTCTGGCTGGCGCGGGAGCGGGACGGCGGCGGGCCGAATGACTGGGCGGCCTTCGCGGCGCGGACCCTGGCCGAGCAGGGCCAGGCGCTGGTCTCGGGCGGCGCGCCCCTGCCGGCCGAGGCCGCGAAGGCGGCGCTGGAGGCCCAGGCGGCCGTCTTCGCCGACACCGTGCTGCCATGCTGGCGGGGTCTGGGCGTCGCCTAGATCGGACAGAACGTCGCAGGGACGGGCGGCGCGGCGCCTGTCATCGTCGAGACGTCTTCCGAGGGATTCGGAAGGCGCGCGCGGCGGGAGCGACCGGCATGGCGGGTCTGGACGTTGGTGGCGTAGAGCTTGAATTCCCCTGCCCCCGTTGCGGCGTCGCCGGGCGGGCGACGATCGAGACCGTGCGGTTCCTGCCGGTGATCGATTGCGGTTGCGGCGAGCGCTTCGGGGTCTGCCTGGAGACCTTCGCCCAGCAGGTCTCCGCCGTCGAGGCCGCCGCCCGGGCGGCGCGCAGGGTCCGGCGGCGGGCCTGAACGGGCTCGGAACGCGGCGCTCCCCCTACGTCAGTCTTGCCGCGCGAGCGGTTTGGGCTCACCGTCAACAGAACAATGATAACTTGAGGGAGTGAGACCATGACGCCGCCCGACGGCGGCTCGCCGGTGCGCGAGCCTTCCGCCGCTCCGTTCAAGCCGCTGCCGATGAAGGGCCCCGACGTCAGCGTCGAGCGCCGGGCCGACGGCTCGATCGTCATCACCTCGAACCATCCTCCCGGGGAAGGCCCCCGCTCGATCGCCCATCTGTTCGCGCAGAAGGCGGCCGAGCATCCCGAGCGGCCGTATCTGAAGCAGCGCGAACCCGGCCACGGCCCTTGGAGACAAGTGAGCTATGGCGATGCGCTGCGGCAGATCGAGGGGATCGGCCAGTGGCTGCTGGACCAGGGCCTGACGGCGGGCGACAGCGTCATGATCCTGTCGGCCAATTCGATCGAGCACGCCCTGATGACGCTGGGGGCCTACGCCGCCGGCGTCCCGGCCGCGCCGGTCAGCCCGGCCTACAGCCTGATCTCGACCGACCACGCCAAGCTCAAGCACTGCTTCGAGCGCGTGGCGCCGCGCGTCGTCTTCGCCCAGAGCGGCGCGATGTTCGCCAAGGCGCTGGAGACCCTGAAGGCGCTGGATCCGAGCCTGCTGATCGTCACCGCCGACGGAACGGGCGAGGGGGCGGTTCCCTACCAGGCGGTGGCCGCCACGCCGCCCGCTCCGGCGCTCAAGGCGGCGCTGGAGGGCGTCGGCCCCGCGACCGTGGCCAAGTACCTGTTCACCTCCGGCTCGACGGGCCTGCCCAAGGCCGTGCCCCAGACCCACGGCATGATGGCCGGGGTCATCGCCGGCCAGGAGGGCCTGCGCGCCGACGAGCCCGAGACCGACGACATTCCCCAGAGCCTGGAGTGGATGCCTTGGAGCCACATCTCGGCCGGCAACATCACCTTCAACGCCGTGATCTGGGGCGGCGGGACGCTGCACATCGACGAGGGCAAGCCGCTGCCGGGCATGTTCGAGACGACGATCAAGAACCTCTACGAGGTCTCGCCCGTCGTGTTCGGCTCGGCCCCGATCGCCTTCTCCATGCTGGCCGAGGCGATGGAGAAGGACCCGGAGCTGCGGCGATCGTTCTTCAAGAACCTGCGCTACATGGGCTATGGCGGCGCGACCCTGTCCAACGACGTCTATGAGCGCATCCAGGCCTTGGCCGTGGCCGAGACCGGCCACCGCATCCCGCTGACCACGATGTACGGCGCGACCGAGACGCAAGGCGTCACCGTCACCCACTGGATCACCGAGCGGGTCGGCCTGGTCGGGCTACCGCTGCCGGGCATCCAGCTGAAGCTGGCCCCCAGCGGGTCCAAGTACGAGGTGCGGGTCAAGGGGGCGACCGTGGCGGCCGGCTACCACAAGGACCCGGAGAAGACCGCCGCCGCCTTCGACGAGGAGGGCTTCTACCGCCTCGGCGACGCGGCGCGCTTCGTCGACCCGGAGGATCCCTCGAAGGGTCTCGTCTTCGACGGCCGGGTGACCGAGGACTTCAAGCTGGACACCGGCACCTGGGTCAGCGTCGGCGTGCTGCGGCCCGACCTCGTCGCCGCCTGCAGCCCCTACATCCACGACGCGGTGATCACCGGCCAGGACAAGCCATTCATCGGCGCGATGCTATGGCCCTCGCCCACGGGGTTGGCGGCCCTGGTCGCCGACCCGGGACCGGGCACGCCGCTGGAGAAGCTGGTGGCGATCCTCCGCGAGCGGCTGGGCGCCTTCAACGCCGGGGCCGGCGGGTCCTCGCGCCGCGTGGCCCGCTTCACGATCCTGACCGAACCACCGTCGATCGACGCCGGCGAGATCACCGACAAGGGCTACGTCAACCAGCGCGCGACGCTGGAGCGCCGGGCCGACCGGGTGGCGGCGCTCTACGCCAAGGAGCCGGGCGAGGGCGTCTTCGCGGTCTAGAGCGGGCTCACCAGCTCATCTGGCCTCGCACCAGCACCGCCGTCTTGTCCGACATGCCGAAGGCCATCAGGCCGGCGGGCTTGGGCGGCGGGGCCTTGGCCAGACGCGGCCAACCGTTGTGATACTCCAGCGCCGCCACCTCGACCTGGCCTGGGCCCGTCGTCGTGAAGCTGAGCGTGACGCCGCTGGCGTCCGGCGCGTGATAGGTCAGGACCGACCATTGCCCCGCCTCGGTCGTCAGGCTGATCGGTCGGCCGTTGAGGCGCGGCTGGCTGAGCGGACCATTGGGCTTGAGGCGCAGGCTGACCCACTCGGCGCCGGGCGCGGGGAGCAGCCGGATCAGCAGGCGGTCCTCGGCGCGGTCGATGGAGAGCTGCGGGACATCGACGGGCGCGGCCCGCGTCTCCGACATCCAGACAGGCTTTCGCCAGAACGGCGGCAGCGTCTTCCGAGCGGGTTGCGAGCCGCCGTCGTCGGGCAGGGCGGCCTTGGTCCAGGCGTCGAGGCGCGGCTGCTCGGCGACCCGCCAGGCCTTGCCGGTCGACAGGTCCGCGACATGCAGGGCGCTGGTCAGGGCGGGGCGCTGGGCGGACCCCTCCGCCAGCGCCGCGGCGGTGAGCAGGCCTCCTCCGCCCAGGGCCAGGACGAGGGCGGCGCGCCAGGCCCAACGGGTCGTGGCGAAGTCGTGCGTCAACGGCGAAAGCGCCGGCGCGGCGAGCATGGCGAACAGAGCCAGCACCGCTGGCTCCTGCAGGCCAAGCCCCGCGAAGGTGAAGGCGGCCCAGGCGGTGAGCTGGGCGAGGACCACGATGGCGAGCGCGCCGATCAGGCCGGTCAGGGCCAGGGCCACGCGCTTGTCCCGCGTCCCGCCGATCCCGATCACGAGCGCCACGCCGAACGCCGCGATCAGCAGCGGCCAGGTCAGCATCACGGTCGCGCCCGGCGCCAGGATCTGCGCGGCGAGCGCCAGGACGAGCAACACGACCAGCGCGCCGATCCACCCGCCCAGGGCGTCGGTCCGATAGCCCAGGGCGAGCGCGGCCAGCAGGGCGGTGGCGACGCCGAGACCAAGGCCCATGGGATCGAAGCCGCCGACGAGGCTGCCGGCCCCGCCCAGGACCAGGGCGACGACGCACGGGATGATCCGGCTCGCGCCCCGCGCCATGGCGGTGGCGACGCCCAGGGCCGCGGCGATCGCCAGCAGGGCGGCGCCCCACAGCAGCTGGTCGAAGCCGATCAACAGGGCGTAGTAGCGTTGGATGTCGCGAACCATCAGCAGCCGGCCGGCCAGGTGAAGGATCAGGGCGGCGGTCGTCGCCACCAGCAGCAGGCCCGCCGCGCCGCGAGCGATCTCCCAGCCGCCGGCGGCGCCGAGGCTCAAGGCGCGCCAGGCCGCGAAGAGGGTCAGCAGGGCGGCGACGCCCAGCAGGACCCAGCCGACGATTGGCGGATAGCTGACCATGAAGAGGCCCAGCACGTCCGAATAGATCGCGTCGGGCGCTGGCGGCGGCAGCGCGGTCGCGTCGGCCAAGGCGCGGATGGTGGGCAACACCTGGTCGCCGACATGCTGCAGGCTGCCCTTCTCCAGATGATCCGCGCGGGCCAGAGGCGTGTGATAGGCGAGCTGGTCGTCGATGAAGGCCAGGTTGAGGCCAGGCAGGCCCTTACGCACCGCATGCGTGAAGTCGGTGTCGTTGGGCATCTTCGCATAGACCGTCGACGCCAGGGAGTTGGCCGAAGGACCTTTGGCGGCGCGCGCGTAGAGGCTGATCAGCGCTCCGTTGCCGGGCCCCGTCTGGAACATCGCCGCCCGCCCCGCGTCGCCTCGCGCCTCGAGATTGACGACGAGGCCAACGCGCTCGGCCAAGGGCGCGCGGGCGAAGAAGGCGTCCGCGCCCAGCAGGCCGGCCTCCTCGGCGTCGGTGAACAGGAAGATCACGTCGCGCTTGGCGGGGCCGCCGGCCTTCAGGGCGCGCGCGATCTCGAGAGCCGCGGCGACGCCGGCCGCGTCGTCGGCGGCGCCGGGCGAGTTGTGGACCGAGTCATAGTGGCTCATGACCAGCACGGCGGGCAGGTCGCGCTGGGTCCCGGGCAGCACGCCGGCCAGGTTCTGGACCGAGGCGACGGTCAGAGACCGGGGATTTTGGGCGCTGGCGTAGAAGCCCTGGTCGGGGCGAACGGAGACCTCCAGCCCCAGTTCGCTCATCCGTGTCAGCAGATGGTCTCGAACCTTGGCGATCTGGGCCGAGCCGGTGGGGTGGGGCGCTTGGGCCAGGGCGGTGACGTCCGCCATCGCGCGCTGGGCCGAAAAGGCGGTGGGCTGCGCGTCAACGGGCAGCGGGGCTGGCGTCCGCAGGCTCCACGCGCCGAGCGCCAGACCGATCACGAGGCAGATCCAGACTCCGAGGAAGCGGATCGTCTTCATGTTGGCGGTCTCCCGGCGTGAACCCATACCCCCGAGCCATGCTGGGGTGATGCGCCGTGCTCTGGAAGCCCCGAAAGTCGAAAAGGCGAGAAAGTCGGCGAGATGAAACGGAAAAGGGCGACCCGGTCTCCCGGATCGCCCTTCCTCTTCCGAAAGCCCTCGGGTCCTTGTCGGCCCGAGGGTTCCCCCTCCCGGTCAGAACTTCGAGCGCAGGGTCAGGCCATAGGTCCGCGGCGCGCCCAGGAACGCGTCGTAGGTGATGGTGTCCAGCGCCGCATTGTAGGTCTTCTGCGTCGCGCTGAGGCCCGAGGAGCCCTGCAGCGGGCCGTTGAAGGCGACCTGCATGTACTTTTCGTTCAGCAGGTTCTGAGCCCACAGCTCCATGGTCCAGCGCTCGTCGGCCGAGCCCAGGCCCACGCGTCCGTTCACGACGGTGTACGATTTCTGAACCTTCGGCGGGAACAGGTCCGAGCCGGTGTTATACGACGACGAGTACTTCGCGCCGATGTTGAAGCGGGCCTTCATGTTGTCGCCGACGGGGGTCTCGTAGGTCAGCGAGCCCGAGGTCGAATACTTGGGCGCCAGCGACAGACGGCTGCCCGGGAGCAGCGCCAGGGCGTTGCCCGGATCGTTGGGGATCGGCTGGTCGCCGTACTTGGTCTCGGCGTAGGTGAAGCCGCTCTGCACGGTCAGGCCACGGACCGGCGTGAACCACAGGAAGTCGGCGTCGACGCCCTTTGACGTCACCTCGGGGATCGAGCGCACCACGAACGAGGTGCCCAGGAACGTGTTCAGCTGGAAGTCGGTGAACTTCTGATAGAAGCCGCTGATGTTCAGCAGCACCGTCCGGTTGAACAGGGTGTTCTTCAGGCCCAGCTCGTAGCTGTCGACGAACTCGGCCGGGAACGAGGTGTCGTAGATCGGCGTCACGCCCGTGCCGCCCGACGGCAGGCCGTTGGACGACTGGGTGCGGTCGAGGTTGAAGCCGCCGCCCTTGTAGCCGCGCGCGAACGACGCGTAGCTGAACACTTCGGGCGAGAAGCGGTACGAGGCCTTGACCGTGCCGCTCCACTCCTTGTCCGTCCGCTCCTGCTTCGTGCCGCGACCGTTGAACAGCGCGTTGGCCCAGGGCAGGCACAGGTTGCCGATGATCGTGCCGGTATTCGCCGCGCCGACGATGCTGGCGATCCGGGCCTGGCCGGCGGGCGTCAAGGCCGTGCCGCAGCCGACGCCGCCGTCGGTGTTGGTTTGGTAGGTGTCGAGCTTCTTCTTCTCGGACGTATAGCGCAGGCCGGCGGTGATCTCGAACGCGTCGGTCACGTGCCAGGTGTCGTTGGTGAACAGGGCCACGGTGGTGGCCCGCTGGTCATAGCGGTCGCGCAGGCCCTGGCCCGGCGCGAAGGACGTGTTGGGCGCGCGGTTCAGCAGCAGGGCGATGAAGTTGGCGACGCCCGCTGGGTTGGTGGCGGAACGCGACAGCAGGCGGCCCAGATACTGCTCGTAGTGATTGCCGAAGTAGAAGTTGGCTCGGTTCTCCAGGCGCTCGTCCGCCAGGAAGGCGCCGACTAGCCAGTCGAACTTGTCGCTGCGACCGGCCAGGCGCAGTTCCTGGGTATAGGTCGTGAATTCGGAATAGTTGGAGCCGTCCTTGTTGCGATAGGTGATGTCGGCCGTGCTGAAATCGGAGTCCTGGCCGTTGTCGGTGCGCCAGTTGCGGATGGCCGAGATGCTGGTCAGCGACCCGAAGGGCAGGTCGATGTCGCCTTGCAGCGAAATCCCCTTGTCCTCGATCTTCGCCGGCGCGCCGCGGTTGGAATAGGCGACGCGATCGAAGGGATCGGCGGTGGCGGCCACCGGGGTCGCCTGGCCGGACACCGCCGCCAGGATGGCCGAGGTCGGGCCGGTGCGGATCTGCACCGCGCCGCAGCAGTTCTCGTCCCGGCGGCTGTAGTCGGCGATCACGCGGAAGGTCGATTTGTCGTCCGGAATGAACAGCAGCTGGCCACGGACGGTATAGAAGTTCTGGTCGGCGTCCTGGTCGCGCTTGGATGGTCCCGCGCCGGTGACGACGTCGTTGTAGCCGTCACGCTGGCGAGCCGCGACATAGAGGCGGCCGGCCAGCTTGTCTTCGAACAGCGGACCGGTGACCGAGGCCGAGGCGCCCTTGGCGTCATAGTTGCCGAAGGTCAGCTCGGCGTTGGCGCCGAAGCCGAACTCGGGCTCCTTGGTCATCACGTTGATGACGCCGGCGGAGGTGTTCTTGCCGAACAGGGTGCCTTGCGGGCCCTTCAGGACCTCGATCCGCTCCATTTCGCCAAGGTCGCCGAAGCCGACGCCGTTGCGCGGGCGGTAGACGCCGTCGATCACCACGCCGACCGAGCTTTCGAGGCCGGGATTGTCGCCGACCGTGCCGACGCCGCGCACGCGGGCGGTGGTCGAGGCCTCGGAAGAGGTCGAGGTCACGGTGAGGCCCGGTGTCAGGATCGTCAGGTCCTTGATGTCCTTGACGCCGGTGTCTTGCAGCAGCTTGGCGCCGACGGCGGTCACCACGACCGGCACATCCTGCAGGTTCTGCTCCCGCTTCTGGGCGGTGACGATAATACTGTCTACGGTTTGAACGTCGCTCTCTTGAGCCTGTGCGGCGCTGGAGGCGCCAAGACCAACGAGGACGACAGCGGACGCAGTGCCGCAAAGCACCTGGGTGAAGCGCATTTCCTACCTCGGTTCGTTGGCCCGGAGACGCTTGCCCATCCCCAGGCTTGTTTTTCGTTGCTCCGCTCGAACGACCGTTCGAATGGATAGCCAAGGGTTAGGCGCCGTCGTTGTGTTCGGCAAGCAAAATCCCTTGTGACAAAAAGGCCTAGCGCCTTCTGTTGCTGGGATGTGACAACGTTCGTCGAGCGTCATGTACTTTCGAAGAAGGGTTGCGCGCCGGCTGTGTCGGCCTCATTTGGCGAGCATGTCCCTGTCGTCAGCCTACCGTCCCGACCCCCGTTTCCAGTCCCTGGGCGCCGATTTCGCCGATCCTGTCGAGGCGGCGGACTTCCCGCAGACGGTCCTCCGCTATCGGAACGACCGCGCGGCGGCCAGCGTGGGGCTCGACGGACTGACCGACGCAGCCTGGGTCCGTAATTTCGGCCGCTTCGCGCCGCTGCCGGACAATCAGCCAACGCCTTTGGCCATGCGTTATCACGGCCATCAGTTCCGCGTTTACAACCCCGATCTCGGCGATGGTCGAGGGTTCCTGTTCGCGCAGCTGCGCGAGGCCGGGACGGATCGTCTGCTCGACCTGGCCACCAAAGGTTCGGGGCGGACGCCGTGGTCGCGATCGGGCGACGGCCGACTGACCCTGAAGGGCGGGGTGCGCGAGGTCCTGGCGGCCGGCCTGCTGGAGGCGCTGGGCGCGCCCACCTCCCGAGCGTTCTCGCTGGTCGAGACCGGCGAGGCCCTGACCCGTGGCGACGAGCCCAGCCCCACGCGCTCGGCCGTGCTGACCCGGCTGTCCCATAGTCACATCCGATTCGGCACGTTCCAGCGGCTGGCCTATTTCGATCGCCGCGACCTGATCTCGGTCCTGATCGACCATGTCGTCGAGACCTACCACCCGCATCTGGGCGACGCGCCCGATCGTCCGGCGGCGCTGCTGGAGGCCGTGGTCGCCGCCAGCGCGCGTCTGCTGGCGCGCTGGATGGCGGCGGGCTTCGTGCATGGCGTGCTGAACACCGACAACATGGTCGTCACCGGCGAGAGCTTCGATTACGGCCCTTGGCGCTTCCTGCCGCGTAACGACCCGAACTTCGTCGCCGCCTATTTCGACCAGTCGGGCCTCTACAGTTTCGGACGCCAGCCGGAGGCGGTGTTCTGGAACCTGCAACAGCTTGCCGCCTGCCTGACGCTGGTGGGTGAGCAGGCCGGACTGCTGGCGGCGCTGAACGGTTTCTCGGACGCCTATCGGACGGCGCTGCGCGAGGCGATCCTGGATCGGCTTGGACTGGAGGGCCGCGGTCCCGACCATGACGTCGAGCTCGTCAACGCGGCTTTCCGCGCCCTGGCCGAGGGCGGCGAGGCGCTGCGTTGGGAGCCGTTCTTCTTCGACTGGTTCGGCGGCGAGGCGTCCGAGGCGCGTGCGCTCTCCGGCCCGAGAGCCGGACTCTATGACGGCGAGGCGTTCCGAGCCTTCCGCGCGCGCCTGGCCGACTACGCGCCGGACAGGCCCGAGCGCCTGGCCGACGCCGTGTTCCAGAAGCCGGAGCCGGAAGAGCTGATCATCGACGAGGTCGAAGCCCTCTGGGCGCCAATCGATCAGGCCGACGACTGGGGGCCGCTGAACGCCAAGCTTGACCGCATCGAAGCGACGCGGCGGGCCTATGGGCTGGGCGTCGCGCGTGGCGAAAAGGACGCCCTCTGAATTTTTCCGTTCGGGCGCGGAACAATCGTCAAGGTTCCGTCTTACTGTTCCGGCACAGTGCCACCGACGAACGCCGTGTGGAGATTCCCGATGCGCATCTTCCAACCCATCATGCTGGTTTGCGCCGTAGCCATGTCGTTCGTGGGAGCGCTCGGCCTGCCCGGGTGCGCCCGCGCGATCGGCGAGTGTCTCCGCGACCGGCCGGAACTGGCCTAGGCCCCCGCCTCAGGCGCTGAGCGCTTCTCGTTCCGGCGGAGCGGCCAGCATCAGATCCGCTCGCGCGTGGATCGGGAAGGCCGCCAGGAACTCATCCAAGAACGCCCAGGTCGCCGCATCGTGATCCAGATGATGGGTCAGGACGCCCATGGGCTCGTCCCACCGACCCGAAAGCCGGCGCTTGGCCATCAGGCGGCGCATCCGTGACAGGAAGCGCCAGCGCCCCCTGAACCGGCCGCCTCCCTTCCAGCGCAGCACGTCGAGGTGAGCGTCCAGGCGCATCGCGCCCTGGCCCGACTGGCGGTTCTCGTCGAAGGCCGAAATAGCGGTGATGGCCGAGCCGCCGACCGCCTCCAGAAGTTGCGGCGCGAGATTGTTCCAGGGCGGCACGAACAACGTCGGTCGGGCGCCCGCCCGATGGAACGCCATCACCGTAGCGCGCAACTGAGCGCCGACCCACTCGAGGCTGTCTTCGGCGACGATCTCGCCGAAGCCTCGCCCCGGCGGCTGGCGGTTGATGTGGTTGAACCCGTGGATGGCGATCTCCACCGCCGGCGCGGCCTCGACCCGTCGGACCAGCGCGGGGAGGTGCGGCCCGGCGATCGCGGCCAAGGTCAGCGGGGCGTTGTGGCGTCGCGACAGCTCCAGCAGTCGATCGAGCGCTTCGGTCGGCGCGCGCGCGTCATCGTCGCGCCACCACAGCAGGGGCGCGCGGCCGGCCCTCGCCCAGAGGCGCAGCTCTCGGCCCAGGATCAGACGAAAGACGAGGGGCGCTGAACTCCGCATGGGCGGCTTACTGGCTCGCCGCCTCAACGCGACGCAGGGGCAGCGGAGCCGACGACGGCAGGTCGGCGACATCCCGGGCCCGGCTACGCAGGATCTCGCGGGCGCGCAGGTTCGACAGGATCGGATAGAGGCCCGCCATCAGCGAGATCAGGAAGCCGAGGTCGCCTTCCCGATAGCCCTTGCGTGAGATGTAGCACTTGAGGAACCGGCGGACGCCGCGGAACGCGTCGTCCGCGACGCTCTTGATCTTGCCGCTGTCGGCCAGGTCCTGAGCGCGCAAGGCCGTGTAGCGGGACAGGCGGGCGAACATGTCGCCAATGTCCTCGTCGACCATGTGACGCAGGGGCTGGGTCAGGCGGCCGCCATAGACGCCATCGAGCTTGGCGCCGGGGTGCACGCGCTCGGACTTCCACGACTTGACGCCCAAGCGGAACAGGCGCGCCGCCGAGGACGTGCCGAACGAACCGCCCCAACCGTGACGAACCAACTGGTCGCCGATGTAGTTGTCGATCGGCACTTGATACCAGTCGGCCGCGCCGGCGCGGCCGATGGTTTCGCGCACTTCCTCAGCGAAGGCGGAGGTCACCCCTTCGTCGGCGTCCAGCTCCAGCACCCAGTCGCCTGTGCAGCGCGCCAGGCCGGCGTGCTTGCGCGCGCCCTCGATCGGGAAGATGCCTGAAATGACGCGGGCGCCGTATTGGCGCGCGATGGCCTCGGTGCCGTCGTTGCAGCGATCGGCGACGACGACGATCTCGTCGCAGAACGCCAGGGCCGCCAGGCAGGCGGGCAGACGCTGCTCCTCGTTGTGCACGCAGAGCAACGCGGAAAGCTTGGCCATCACTCGAAATCCCTGATCGAGCGTTCCGAGCCCCCGCGGCCGCTCTCACAGAAGATGACGCCGCCGTCAGGCTCGCCCCTCCGATAAACTGGCAAGAAATATGTAGGCCTTGCGACGACCGCGTCTAGAAATTGGCCGAGAGGGCCAGACTCCAGGTCCGCGGGCGTTGAGGCGTCACCTGGCGCACCTGGCCGAAGCTGAACGGATTGCCGTAGGCGAAGGTGTCGCTGGAGCTGTTCCAGGGATTGCTGACGAACATCGCCGCCCGCCAGCGGTCGGTCATCACCTGGGCTGACAGCTTGCCAGTGTAGTAGCCGCCCATGGACGGCGAGTAGCGCGGGTCGAAGGTCAGGCGCGATCGGCCGATATAGCCGGTCTCGGCCGTCAGCATCATCGAGGCGTTGGCCGTCAGCGGACGATGATAGGTGATCAGGCTGCCGAACGAGACGTCGGGCACGCCGGGCAGGCTGGCCGTCGCCCCGATGCCGAAACCCGGCGCGATGCGCGTCAGCTTGGGCTCGTTGAACAGGGCGTTGCCGGACACGGTCAGGCGGCCGGTCGCTCGCCAGGCGGCCTCGATCTCGACGCCGCGGTTGCGACCGTCACCGATATTGGCGGTGTAGGACAGGCCCGAAGAGAAATACTGGTCGGTCTGGATGTCGCGCCAATCGACATAGAACAGGGCCGTGCGCAGGTTCAGGCGAGCGTTGAACGGCGTCAGGGTGGCGCCGAGCTCGTAGTTGCGCAGGTGATCGGGCCGGAACGTTCGGCGGGTTTCCGACGGGGTCACCAGGCCGCCCGAGTTGAAACCGCCGGCGCGATACCCTTCCGAGGTCAGCACGTAGATCATGCCGCCGCCGGACAGGTCTCTTTGCAATGAGATCTTCGGCGAGAAGCCGCTGAACGAGGCCTTGCGGTCGAGATCCCGCGAGACGCCCGGCGACGGCGCCAGCACGTAGGAGCGGGTATGGACGGAGGTCTTGAAGCTGCGGCCGCCCACGGCGGCCTTCCAGCCGCCGCCGAGATCGTAGCTGGCCTCGCCATAGACCGCGTATTCGTTCAGCAGGTCCTTGCGGTCCTCGTTGTAGATCGTGCGCGTGGCGTTTGAGGTCCGGACGCGGAGTTCGGCGTCGCCTTCCTCGATGCTGCTGGCGGCGAACGCGCCCACCATCCAGCGCAGCCGGCCCCGCTCGGGACCGGTGTAGAGCGCGTCCTCGATGGCCATCCGCACCCGCGAACTTTCGTCGTACAGGCCAAGCTCGAGGCCCTCTTCGGCGAATTGGGTGAGGGCCAGGGTGGCGTCGTAGCGGCTGGCGAACTTGTGGGTGACATAGCCGGTCACCGACTCGAAGCGACCCCAGTCGCCCGCGCCGCTGACCTTCAGAGAGGTCTGCCCCAGCCGGTTGCGATGATTCTCGCGCACCTGGTTGGCCCGGCGCGGACCGCCGGGAGCCAGGGTGACGTACTGGGTGTCCTTGGACGAGACGCTCTGACCGGCGGCGCCCAGCCGGACCTCCCACTCGCCGCGCTCGGCGCGCCAGGCCACGCGGCCGCCGCGGCGCGTGGTTCTGTCCACGTTCGACAGGCGCAGGTTCACATCGTCCAGATAGCCGCCGTCGACGTCATGATAGATCATGGCTCGCAAGGCCGATTGGGCGCTGGTCGGTACGTTGACCAGGCCCTCGAAGCGATAGCTGTTGGACCCGGACTCCGTGTCGGCGAAGGTGGTCCCGGCCGACGCCGCATAGACGCCGAGTTCAGGAGGGCGCGTGACGATGCGGTAGATGCCGCTCAGCGAGCCGCCGCCGTAGAGGGCGCCCTGCGGGCCGCGCAGCACCTCCACGCGATCGACGTCGATCAGCCGCAAGTCCGGATCGGGGGCGTTATAGTTGACCGGCAGATCGTCGAGATAGGTGCCCACTGTCGATTGGGTGCGCCCGGTGAAGGTGCCGTCGGAGAGGCCGCGCAGCAGGATCTTGTTGCGCGCCGCGCCCAGGTTGGTGGTGATGAAGCCGGCCGTCTGGCGCGACACCGAGGCGGTCTCGCCGACGCCGGTGTCCTGCAACTGAGGCGAGCCGATGACGCTGACGCCGCCGGGAAGGCTGCCCAGCCGCGCGGGGCGTTTGCCGGCGGTGACGATCAGCGGGGCGAGCGGCGCGACGGGTTCGACCACGGCCGGCGTGACCGGTCGGGCGACGATCTGCGGCCTGGGCGCGGGCCTGACCGGCGAGAAGCGGATCGTACGGGAATCGACGAAGGCGTAGGCGCAGCCTCGTCCCGCAATGGCGCGGTCGAGGGCCTCCCGCAGCGTGAAAGCGCCGACGAGGGGCGCTCCCGATCCGCTACAGGCGTCGACGCCGCCGACGCTCACGCCCATCCGCACGCCGAGCTCGATCAGGGTTTCCGAGGCGGTGGCCTTGCGGATATCCAGCCGCACGCGCGCATCGACGGCGGCGGCCTCACCGCGTCCGCCAAGGCCAAGTCCCAGAATACTGGCGGCGAAAAGGAGAGGGGCCCGCCTCAGGGTCGGGTCCGCCTATGCGCGTCAGTTCGAAGCGGACCTTCCGCGCAGGACAATGGCATCATCGGTCGGCGTCGCCGAAATAGGCATCAGGCTGGTCAGGCGGCGAACCATCGCATCCTGGCCATCCACGATCAATACGCCGGAAAACCGAAGTGTCGCCGTGTTTTCGCCTTCAAGGCGAATAGGGCGGTCGAAATAATGGTTCATGTCGCTGACGATCCGGCCCAAGGGCTGGTCGCGATAGATCAGTCGGCCCGAGCGCCAACCCACTTGGTCTTCGGCCGCCACGGACCGCACCGAGACCCCGGAGGCGCCTTCGACATGCTCCAGCATCTGGCCAGGGCGCAGTTGGATCGGCGTGTCATTACCGTCGGTGGAGACCTCGACCAGACCGCGCAGCACGGTGACGCTGAGCTGGCCGTCGCGGCGACGAACGTCGAACCGGGTGCCGACGACGCGCACCGTCTCGTCACCGGCGGTGATCAGGAACGGGCGGGCGCTGTCGTGCGCCACGTCGAACAGGGCTTGGCCTTCATGGACCGTGACGCGACGCGCGTCCTTCTCCAGGCGGACGGAGAGGTGGGAGTCGGTGTTCAGGTCGATGTGGGTGCCGTCGGCCAGCTGCAGGGCGCGGCTTTCGCCCTTGGCGGTGGCGTAGAGCGTATCCGGCTGTGGCAGCAGTTCGCCCCAGGGCGCGACGGTGATCGCGACGGCGGCCGCGGCGGCGGCCGCGCCCAGACCGCCCAGCCAACGCCAGTCGATCGAGAACGCCCGCTTCGCCGCGACGCGCCTGGGCTCGGCTAGTTCCCCTCGGATCGCCGAACCTCGCTGGAAGATCTCCTCGTCGACGGCCTGGATGGCGTCATACGCCTCCTGCGCGCCCGGCTCGGAGAGCCAGGCGTCGAACGCCAGCCAGTCGGTCTCGTCGACCTCCGGCCGCTGCAGGCGGGTCAGCCAATCGGCCGCCTCTTGCAGGTGCTGCGCTGACCGGCTCATCCGGCGTTGCTCCGACGAGGATCCATCATCCCCCACGGGAGAGACGTCGCCACCATGCCTCGCCCTCCATTGTCAGATGCATAGATCAACGCAGTCGCCTCGTCAGGGTCTTTAGGGCCGAGCTTATGTGCTTTTCCACCGTGCTGGTGCTGATGCCCATGCGACGCGCTGTCTCGGCGTGGCTGAGGCCCTCAAGCTTGTGCAGTTGAAAGGCATGGCGGGTCTTTTCGGGGAGGTCGTCGACGGCCTCGACCAGGGCCTTGAGCCGCTGGCGGGCGTCAACGACCTGGTCGGCCGACGGCTCGTCCGCCACCTCGTGGCCCGCCAGAACGGTGGTGTTGGCCTCGCGCCAGTCATGGTCGCGCACGCCGGAGCGCTTCTGACTACGCAGACGATCCAGCATGAGGTTCGAACCGATGCGATGAAGCAGGGCCGACGGGTTCTCCACCGTCGCGTCGGCCTCCATCGCCGTCAGCCGCAGATAAAGATCCTGAACCAGATCCTCGGCCTCAGCGCGCGAGTTCAGGCGCGCGGCGAAGAAGCGCACCAGATTGGCCCGCTTTTCCTCATACAGGCTCAACAGCACGGTCTTGTCCGAGCCTGTTGCGCTCAAAAGATCACCCGCATCGACACACCACCGTCCCCCCGATAGGCGCAGCAATATCCATCTTTTGGGCCGAAAGACGATCGTTTGTTGCGGCGTTCCGACACCGGTGTCGAAGTTCTCTCCACCTCCGAGAGACGCGCCATCTCCGAGCCTTATCGCGAAAAGCCTGCCTCACCCGCACCTTAGCGCGAATGGTTCGCAAGAAGGGCGCAAATCGTTGGGATATGGCGCTCCGATCATGTGGCGAAATGTCGCGCAGCTTGCCTAGCCATAGCGAACCAGGCGCCCGTCGCGGAGCCGCTAGCGCTCCCATCGGGCTTGGCCCACGAGACGAATGATCCTACCGATGCGCCGTCTTTTTCGGGAGCCTCCGCATGATCGCCATCGACAAGGGCCAAGCCCGCCTGACGTTCGCGCCTGAGGTCGGAGGCGCGGTGGCGCGCTTTACCGTCGACGGCCGGGACGTGCTGCGGCCCGCCGCGGCGGACACGGACGACGCCTTGATGACGGCGAGCTTCCCGCTGGTCCCCTTCTGCAATCGCATTCCCCACGGCCAGTTCGTCTTCGAAGGGCGCGAGGTCGTGCTGCCGCCGAACCTCCCCGGCCATCCGCACCCCTTGCATGGCCAGGGCTGGCGTTCAGCCTGGACGGTCGAGAAGGCCGCCGACGGCGAGGCGCTGTTGTCCTACCAGCACGCGCCGGACGCTTGGCCCTGGTCCTATCGCGCCGAGCAGCGCCTTCAGGTCCGCGAGGCCGGCTTTCGCCTCGAGCTGACGGTGACCAACACGAGCGACGCGCCGATGCCGGCGGGCCTGGGCTTCCATCCTTATTTCCCGCGCCGTCAGGGCGAGACGCTCACGGCGGCCAATGACGGCGTGTGGCTGATCGACACCGATGTCCTGCCGACCATCCATCATCCGGGGGCGTGGGAGGCCGACTGGGCCGCCGGCGCGCCCGTCGAGGGCCATGGGCTGATCGACCATTGCTACACCGGCTGGGACCAGCGAGCGGTGCTTCGCGCGCCGGGTCGGCCGGACACGGTGATCACCGCCTCGCCCGAGTGCCGCTGGTTGCACGTCTATGTGCCGCCGGGCGAGGACTTCCTGTGCGTCGAGCCGTGCGCCAGCCGGCCCAATCCCTTCGGCGAGGGCGACACGGGCATGGTGGTTCTGCAGCCCGGCGAAAGCCGTTCGATCTGGATGGAGATCGCTACGGCGTGATCCCGGCCTGGGCCTTCAGGCGGGCGACCATGTCGCTGGACAGATAGCCGTCGGCGGGCAGTTGCTGGCTCTGCTGCCAGGCGCGCAGGGCCTTGCGGGTGTTGGCGCCGATCACGCCGTCGGCGGGGCCGGGATTGAAGCCGACGCGGGCGAGGGCGATCTGGGCGGCCATCCGATCCGACAGCGACAGCGCCGTTTCCTGCGGCCAGGGCGTGACCAGCGGTCCGCCGCCGCCGAAGCGGTCCGCCAGCAGGCCGATGCCCAGCGCGTAGGATGTCGAGTTGTTGTAGGTCCGGATGGCGAAGTGGTTCGGCAGCGCCAGGAAAGCGGGGCCGGCCGCCCCCGCCGGCAGGATGAGGCCCGCCGGCTGAGCGGCGTCTGCGGCGGTCCAGGGCAGGCCGTCGGCGCGCCGCACGCCCTTCTCTTCCCACCAGGCCGGAATCTCGCGCGGGCCTTCCGCCAGCGAATAGTCGAAGCCGGCCGGCAGGATCACTTCCTTGGCCCAGCCGACGCCCGGCTTCCACCCGCCCTTGACCAGCAGGTTGGCGGCCGAGGCCAGAGAATCGGCGTCCGAGCCCCAGATGTCGCGCCGGCCGTCGCCGTCGAAATCGACCGCCGTGGCGCGGTAGCTGGAAGGGAGGAACTGGGTCTGGCCCATGGCCCCGGCCCACGAGCCCTTCAGCTGCTCGCGGGTGTCCTCGCCCGACTCGATGATCTTCAGGGCGGCGATCAGTTCGCCCTCGGCCCATGCGCGGCGGCGCCCGTCGGCGGCGAGGCTGGCCATCGAGCGGACGACGTCGAAATCGCCCTGCAGCTTGCCGAACGCCGACTCCATGGCCCAGACGGCCAGCAAGATGTCGCGCGGGACGCCATAGCGCGCCTCGATCTGCGGCAGAAAGGCCAGTTGCTCGCGCTTGGCGCGGCCGATCGCGATGCGGTCGTCGCTGATCACGCCGGCGATATAGGCGCCCACGGGCTTGGAGAACTCCGGCTGCCGGCTGTCCAGACTGATGACTCTGGGATTGGGTGTGACGCCGGAGAGCTCGCGATCGAAGACCTGCGGCGAGACACCGGCCGCGATGGCGCGGGGACGGAAGTCCGCCAGCCAGGCGTCGAAGGCCTGGGTCTCCGCGTCGACCTGCGTCTGCGGGATGGCGGGTGTCGTCGACGGCGTCTGGGGTGTTTGCGGTTGCGACGCGGGTTTGGGCGCCGGCGGGTGGGTCATCTGCGGGTGCGGAGCGGTCTCCGCGCAGCCGGCGAGCAACAGGACGAGAAAGACGCGACGATCAAGAGCCATGCGGGGAAGCTACCGGCGTTCGGACAGTGGGTTCAATCACAAGCGCGCGGGCTGGGGTAAGTTCCCTCAAACGCGCGTCAGAGCCTTGGAACGCATTGACTCAAGAGCCCGTCGCACTTATACGCACCGCCTCCGAAACACCCGGATGTTCCGGCCGCTCTCTTGGCGCGCCCGAACCTCTCCGCTGAGTACAGAGACGGTCATGAAGGTTCGCAGCTCGCTGAAGTCGCTGAAGGGTCGCCACCGCGACTGCAAGATGGTCCGCCGCAAGGGCGTCATCTACATCATCAACAAGACCGACCCGCGCTTCAAGGCCAAGCAGGGCTGATGACGGCTGCCGTGCGTCCCAGAGCCGTTCTCTGGGATGTGGGCAATGTCATCGTGCGCTGGGATCCCCGCGCACTCTACGCGAAGATCTTCAAGGAACCGGCCGATCTCGACCGGTTCCTTTCGCATGTCTGCACCCTCGATTGGCACGTCGCCCATGACCGCGGCGTCGACTTCGCCGAGAACGCCGCGCCGCTGATCGCGCGCTTTCCCGAGCACGCCGCCGAGATCCGCGCCTGGGACGAACGCTTCGACGAGATGCTGTCGGGACCGGTTCCTGAGACCGCCGTCGTGATCGAGGCCTTGGCCGCCCGCGATGTTCCCCAGTTCGCCCTGACCAACATGCCTCAGAGCAAGTGGCCCGCCGTGCAGGCTATTTCTCCGGATCACTTTGGCCTGTTCCGCGACGCGATCGTCTCGGGCGACGAGAAGGTCATCAAGCCCGATCGGCGGATCTACGAGATCGTACTGGCGCGGACGGGTCTGTCGGCCGGCGACCTGCTGTTCATCGACGACAGCGCCGCCAATATCGCCGCCGCCGACGCCTTGGGCTTCCACACCCACCACTTCACCGACCCGGCGCGGCTGCGCGGCGCGGTCGAGGCGCACGGCCTGATCTGAAGACGGTTTCCCGCCGCGCCGTGGCGTGTTGGGAAGAAGACGCCTATCTGGGGCGCGATGTAGCGATGCGGAGCCTCTCCATGAACGTCTCGATGATCGGCCTCGGCGCCATGGGCGCGGCCATGGTCCGCAATCTGCTGGGCAAGGGCGTGACCGTGACGGTCTGGAACCGCTCGCGCGCCATGGTCGACGAGCTGGCCGCCGAGGGCGCGATTCCCGCCGCCGACGTCGACGAGGCCCTCAAGGCCGACATCGTGCTGTCGATGCTGGCTCACGATCAGGCGATGCGCGAGGTTCTGGTCGACAGCGGCGCTCTGGCCCGCGCGCCCAAGGGCGTGGTCCACGTCAATCTCGCCACGATCTCGACCGCCCTGGCCGGCGAGCTGGCCGCGCTGCACGCCGAGTTGGGCCTGGGCTATGTCGCCTCTCCGGTGTTCGGTCGCCCGCCCGTCGCCCAGGCCGGCGGGCTCAACGTGCTGGCCGCCGGGGCGCCCGACGCCGTCGCGACCGCCATGCCGGTGCTCAAGATGCTGGCCGCCAAGGTCTGGCCGCTCGGCGAGGACCCGGTCCGCGCCAGCGCCCTGAAGCTGGCCGGCAACTTCATGATCGTCTCGGCCATCGAGTCGATGGGCGAAGCGGTGGCGTTGGGCGAGGCCTATGGCGTCCCAGCGCCCGAACTGCTGGATATGCTGAGCAGCACCCTGTTCGCCGCGCCGATCTACAAGATCTATGGCGGCATGATCGCCGAGCGCCGCTACACCCCGCCGGGCTTCGCCGCGGAACTGGGCCTCAAGGATGTGCGCCTCGTGCTGGACGCCGCCGAGGCCAAGGGGCTGTCGATGCCACTGGCCGACCTGGCCGAGGCGAGCCTGGAAGTGCTGCTCGACGGAGAGGACCAGGGCCTCGACCTGGCGGCCCTGGCCGAGATCGCGCGAGGACGTGTGGACGGCCGCTGAATCGCGCTTCCCAGCGGCGCGGCTTCGAACTAGGTTCCGCGCCTCCGATTTCCAGCCTTTCCGCGAGACGCCCCATGGCCGACGACGCCATTCCCCACGCCGACGTCCTGAACTCCACCGCCCAGACCCAGCTGAAGTCGATCATCGAGCGCGTCGAGCGCCTCGAGGTCGAAAAGACCGAGATCATGGAGCAGATGAAGGAAGTCTACGCCGAGGCCAAGGGCAACGGCTTCGACGTCAAGATCCTCAAGAAGGTCGTCCGCCTGCGCAAGCAGGACCGCGCCAAGCGCCAGGAAGAGGACGCGATCCTCGACCTCTATCTGTCGGCCATCGGCGAGATCTAAGTCGCTCGTTTTTCGGGTGTGTCGGCGCGCGGGGCGGGACTAGTCTCTCGACATGCGCGCCAAGCCGCCCAATCCGAAAGAGCAAGCCAAGCGGGCGGCGCTGAACGCCTTGAAGCGCGCCCGCCGCGCGGCCGAGAAGTCGGGCGTCGAGCTCTCCGAATGGGAGGGCGAGTTCCTGACCAGTGTCGCCGAGCGCGTCGAGACCTACGGTCGCGCGTTCGCCGATCCCGAAAAAGGCGCGCGGGGCCAGGCCCTGTCGGGCAACCAGGCCATCAAGCTCAGGGAAATCGTCGCCAAGGCCAAGGGCGACAGCTCCCAGGAGAAGGAGGGCGGCAAGGGCGGCCGCAAGCCGATGCGTCGGGGCGGTGGCTTCGGACGCGCCGCCCGACGCGAGACCGCGCCTTCGGACGCGGATGAGTGATCGACATCCCGCGGAGCTTGGCCATAACCCGCATAGCGGGTGATGATTTTTCCGAATCTACTCGGGATAATGTCCCGAAGGCTTACCAAAAACCCCTGTTCGCCCTTTATCGTTAAGGCCTTGGTAATCATACGGGCCGAAAATACAAACGATTGTAATGGGTTAAAGTCTTAATGGACGTGGGGTTCCGGGTCGTGCGCTCACGGCGGCCCGCCCTCGATGCGCACGGGTCCGCGGGCCCGGCACGGCGCCGAGCGAACCCTGCCATTCAGCGGATTAGGGACCATGGCGACCACCTATCAGATGCTGATGCGCCGCAAGTCGGAGCTCGAGAACCGTATGATCGAGGCGCAGCGACGCGCCCAGGCGCCGTTCGAGAGCGAACTGCGCGCCATCGTGCTGGCGCTCGACGCCCTGAAGCAGGCCGGCATGGCCGAGCGGTTGTCGTCGGGTGAGCCGGCGGCCTTCGCCGCGCCGCAGCCCAGCCGTCGGGGTCGCCGCGGCCGCACCACCCGCGACATGATCCTGATGGCCCTGGGCCAGTCGCCCGGCCTCACCGAATCCGAGATCGCTCGCCAGCTGGACCATCGTTGGAGCCGTCCGGTGACGCCGACGGCGGTTGGACGGGAGCTGGAAGCGATGGCGTCCGAGGGCCTGACGCGTCGCTCGGGTCCTGGCTGGATCCGCCTGGACCTGACCCACGCCGAAGCGTCTAGCGCCGAAGCCGAGGAAGAAGAACGCCTCAGCGTGGCGGCGGGGCACTAGGGCGACTCAGAGCGCCTCCTGGGAAGCGACACATAGGCTGACCTCCCCGGCGAACGCCGGGGCCCCGATGCGAGAACGCCCGTGTCCCGGCAGGATCACGGGCGCTTTTTTACGTCGCTTCGGCGCCATAAGATCTGGTCCGGCACTCGCCGGAAAGATCGGAACGAATGGCCCGCCTCAGCGGCGCGGGAGCTTGCCCGCCGGCCGCGCTGGCTTCAGCAGGCTTTTCAGCCGCTGTTCCCGGGAGACGGGGCGGAAGATCATCAGCGGCGCGGGCGCGCGGCCTTGCGGCGCTTGTTCGGTGTCGGTGGGGCGCATGGCTCAGCCGGCTTCCTTCAGGTCGACCTCGATGCCCTGCTCGCGAACCTTGCGATAGAGGGTCGAGCGGCCAATGCCGAGGCGGCGAGCCACCTCGCTCATGTGGCCGGCATAGACGTCGATGGCGTGCTGGATCAGGTCGCGTTCGATCTCTTCCAGGGTTCTCAGGTGGCCCCGTTCGTCCAGGATGCGGACCGGCGCGTCGGCCGCGGGCGCGGCCATGGCGGCGTGCGCGGCTTGCAGCATGGCGGCGGCGGTCGGGGTCGGCGCGGCGGGCTCCGCCGGCGCGGCCTGGCCCGAAATGGCCGGGAAGTCGTAGGGCTGCAGATAGGGCGCGTCGGAGAGGACGATGGCGCGATAGACCGCGTTCTCCAGCTGGCGGACGTTGCCCGGCCAGTCGAAGGCGGCCAGCAGTCGCATCGTCTCGGGGGCGGCGCCGATGACGCGCTTGCCTTCCTCGACGTTGAAGCGACGGATGAAGGCCTCGACCAGGGCGGGGATGTCCTCGCGCCGCTCGCGCAGGGACGGGGCCTCGATCGGGAAGACGTTCAGGCGGTAGTAGAGGTCTTCGCGGAAACGGCCGGCCGAAACGGCCTGGGCCAGGTCGCGGTTGGTCGCCGAGACGATCCGGACGTCGACCTTGAGCGAGCGCTTGGAGCCGATCGGGTCGATCTCGCCTTCCTGCAGGGCGCGCAGCAGCTTGACCTGCACGTCCAGCGGAAGTTCGCCGACTTCGTCGAGGAACAGGGTGCCGCCGTCGGCTTCCTTGAACTTGCCCAGGTGCTTGTCGGTGGCGCCGGTGAAGCTGCCCTTCTCGTGGCCGAACAGGATCGACTCCACGAGGTTCTCGGGGATGGCGCCGCAGTTGACGGCCACGAACGGCTTGCCGGCGCGGTCGGACGAGCCGTGCACCGCGCGAGCGATCAGCTCCTTGCCGACGCCGCTTTCGCCGGTGATCAGAACGGGGATGGCGCTCTTGGCCGCGCGTTCGCCCATGCGCTTGACCAGGCTCATGGCCGGCGAGGCGCCGATCAGGTCCGAGAAGGTGGTCTTGCCGACCGCGCGCTTGGTCAGCCGCTCGACCTCGCCCTTCAGGTCGCCCATCGACAGGACGTTGCGGATCGAGACGGTGATGCGCTCCGGGCTGGCCGGCTTGATGAAGAAGTCGCTGGCCCCGGCCTGCATGGCCTTGACCACGGTGTCGACGCCGCCGCTGGCGGTCAGAACGATGACGGGTTGGGAAAAGCCGCGGGCGCGCATTTCCTTCAGCGCGTCCTGGCCCGAAAGGCCGGGCATGACCAGGTCCAGCAGCACCACGTCGGCGGGCGCGCCCGAGGTCAGGTGCGCGATCGCCGCGTCGCCGCTGTCGGCGTGCGAGACCGCGAAACCGTCGCGCTCGAGCACCGCCTGAATCAATCGACGTTGGGTCGGGTCGTCATCGACGACCAGCACCGTCTTGGTCATTGGGCACATCCACCAGAACCGGCCACGCCCACGTGGAGCGAGGCTCTTGTTGGTTCAGAGTGATACACTCACGGGGTAAACACCGGCTTTCGGAGAGGTGTCGCGAACCTTAAGGTTTAGGCTTAACAGGGTCTTACGCGGGGAGCGTGCGTGATGGACATGGAAGCCGCGGCCAAGCTCGCGATGGCCCTGCCGGAGGTCGCCGGCGGAACCGGCGAGACGGGACAGGTCGGTTTCGAGGTCGGGGGCAAGGGCCTGGCCTGGGGCTATGTGGCGCGTCCCGCCCCCAAGGCCGCGCGCGTGCTCGTTCCCGGGGTTCTGGCCGTCCGCTGCGCCAAGGAGACCAAGGCCATGCTGCTGGAGGCCGCGCCCGACCGCTTCTTCACCGACGACCACTACCGGAACTATCCCGCCGTGCTGGTGCGCCTCGAGGCGATCGAGGCCGACGAGCTGGAGGGCCTGCTGCGCGGAGCTTGGAAGACCGTGGCGCCGACCGCCGTCAAGAAACGCCATCCGCACGTTTGACGCATTGCGCGGGCGGGGGGCGGAGGCCTATCTGCTGAGCCATGAACGCGCCCTTCAAGCCCGACGCTCCGCCCGAATGGAACCTGGCCGACCTTTATGTCGGCCGCGACGATCCGCGCATCGAGACCGACCTCTCCGCCGCCAGGGCCGCCAATGACGAGCTGGCGTCGCTGGAGGGCATGTTCCTGGAGGCCCGCAAGGAGCCCCAGCGCCTGGGCGTCCTGCTGGATCGCGGGATCACGCTCTATGAGCAGGCGACCAACGGCCTGTGGGGCGTCGGCGCCTACGCCGCCCTTGCGGCTTCCGTGGCGCGGGACGATCCGGCCTGGGCCAAGTTCGAGGCCGACCTGCGGGCTCGCTCCTCTCAGATCGCCGCCGAGAGCCTGTTCTTCACGCTGGAGCTGAACCAGCTAGAGGACGGCGAGATCGCCAAGGCGCTGGACGCCCATCCCGAGGCCGCCCGCTGGGCGCCGTGGCTGCGCCGCGTGCGCCTGTCGCGGCCGCACGAGCTGTCGCCGGAGCTGGAGCGCTTCATCGTCGACAAGGCCCCGGCCGTCGCCAACTGGGTGCGCCTGTGGGACGAGACCCTGGCCAAGCTCACCGCCAGCGTCGGCGACGAGAGCCTGACCTTGTCCGAGGCGCTGAACCGCCTGTCCGACCCCGATGTCGCGCGCCGTAAGGCCGCCGCCGACGGCCTGGCCAAGGCGCTGGAAGACCGCGCTTCCACCCAGGCCCTGGCGCTGAACACCCTGGCCTTCGAAAAGCAGGTCGAGGATCGCTGGCGGCGCTACGAGACGCCCGCCCAGTCGCGCCACCTGGCCAACGAGGTCGACGGCGAGGCGGTGGACGCTCTGGAGCAGGCGGTGGTCGAGGCCTATCCGCGCCTGTCGCACCGCTACTACGCCCTGAAGGCCAAGGTCATGGGCCTGAAGACGCTGGACTACTGGGACCGCAACGCGCCCCTGACCGCCGCCGCTCCGCGCGCCTACGCCTGGGACGAGGCCAAGGGCATGGTGCTGGAGAGCTTCCAGGATCTGGCGCCGAAGTTCGCTGACGCGGCCCGCGTGTTCTTCGACCGACCCTGGATTGATGCAAGGCCGCGTCCGGGCAAGCAGTCGGGCGCCTTCGCCCACCCGGTCACCGCCGATCGCCACCCGTTCGTGTTCATGAACTACATGGGCGAGCGGCGGGACGTGCTGACCCTGGCGCATGAGCTGGGCCACGCGGTCCACCAGACCCTGTGCCAGCCGCTCGGCACCCTGCTGGCCGATACGCCCCTGACCCTGGCCGAGACGGCGTCGATCTTCGGCGAGGGCCTGGTTTTCGACCGCCTGCTGGCCGAGACTTCGCCCGAGGACCGCAAGGGCCTGCTGGCCGGCAAGATCGAGGACGGGCTCAACACCGTCGTCCGCCAGATCGCCTTCCACCGCTTTGAGCGCCGCTTCCATGAGGCGCGGCTGGAGGGCGAGCTGTCGCCTGACCAGATCGGGGTCCTGTGGCTGGACGTGATGGGCGAAAGCCTTGGGCCCGCCGTGAAGCTGAACGACGGCTATGAGCACTACTGGGCCTATGTCAGCCACTTCTGCCACGCGCCCTTCTACGTCTACGCCTATGCGTTCGGGGATCTGCTGGTGCGCGGACTGATGGAGAAGCGTCGCGAAGATCCGGCGGCGTTCGCGCCGCTCTACGAGGAGCTGCTCGCCGCGGGGGGCACGCGTACCTATGTAGAGGCCTTGAAGCCGTTCGGTCTGAACCCTCGCGACAAGGCGTTCTGGGCCGCCGGCTGCGCCCAGCTGGAACGGCTGGTCGACGAATTCGAGGCTTTGGTGACCTGATGGCCGACGACATCCGCGACCCCGAACGCGACCGGCTTTCCGGCCGGCTCTCGCGCTTCGCCAAGGTGGGCGCGGGCTTGTCGGGCGCGGCGGTGTCGTATGGCGCCAACCGGATGTTCGGCGGCGACGAGGCCGACGCCCGCAACGCCAAGGCGCTGAAGGCGGCGCTGGGCGGCCTCAAGGGGCCGCTGATGAAGGCGGCGCAGATGTTCGCCACGGTGCCGGACCTCTTGCCGCCCGAGTTCGCCAAGGAGCTGGCCGAGCTGCAGACCAACGCGCCGGCCATGGGCTGGCCGTTCGTGCGGCGGCGGATGGCGGCCGAGCTGGGCGCGGACTGGCAGACCAAGTTCGCCAGCTTCGAGCACGAGGCCGCCGCGGCCGCCTCGCTGGGGCAGGTGCACCGCGCCACGACCCACGACGGCCGGGCCCTGGCCGTGAAGCTGCAATATCCGGACATGCAGAGCGCGGTCGAAAGCGACCTCGGCCAGCTGCGCGCGCTGATCAACCTCTTCAAGCGGATGGACGGCTCGATCGATCCGTCGGAGATGATCGTCGAGATCGGCGATCGTCTGCGCGAGGAGCTGGACTACGGCCGTGAGGCCAAGCTGATGGCTCTCTACGCAAACTTCTTCGCGGGCCGCGAGACGATCCGTACGCCCACCCCCGTGCCGGAGCTGTCCACCGGGCGCCTGCTGTCGATGACCTGGCTGGACGGTCAGGGGCTGCTGGCCTTCAAGACCGCGCCGCAGGAGGTCCGCGACCACATCGCCGCCCTGCTGTTCGAGGCCTGGTGGAGCCCGATGACCCACCTGGGCATCATCCACGGCGACCCGCATCTCGGAAACTACACCTTCGCCGGAGAGGGCGCGTCGCACCTGAACCTGCTGGACTTCGGCTGCATCCGCATCTTCCCGCCTAAGTTCGTGGCCGGGGTGGTGCGGCTCTATCGGGCCCTGTCGAACGACGACCGCGCCGAGCAGATCGAGGCCTATCGCACCTGGGGCTTTACGGGGCTGACGGACGAACTGGTCGACACGCTCAATGTCTGGGCTCGCTTCATCTATGGGCCGCTGCTGGACGATCGTGTCCGCACGGTCGCCGACGATGTCCCACCTGGCGAGTATGGCCGCCGCGAGGCCTTCAAGGTGCGCCAGGCCCTGAAGGCGGTCGGCGGCGTGACCATCCCGCGCGAGTTCGTGTTCATGGACCGCGCCGCCATCGGCCTGGGCGCGGCCTTCCTGCACCTGGGCGCGCGGCACAATTGGAAGGCGCTGTTCGAGGCGTCGCTCGAAGGCTTCTCGGAAGAGGCCGTGGCCGAGCGGCAGGCCAGGGCGCTGGCGGCGGTGGGCGTCTAGCCCTCATATTCCTCCAGCAACGCCTCCAGCCGCCGTTGCTCGGGCTTCATCACCCAGTGGTAGCGGGCGGCGTTCCAGCCGACGCTGGCGATCAGGGCCACGCCGAACACCAGCAGCATCTGCCAGCTGTTGCGCTCCGTCGCCTTGCCCACCTCTTGAAGCTGGCCGACCCCGATCACCATCGGAACCAGGAACACCGGCAGCATCATCCAGAAGATCTTCATGTTGGTCCGCGCGCGGCGGTTGGAGGCCAGCATGGCCTTGAGCGTGTCGAGGACCGCTGACTCTCCGGGCTCGCGGCGATGGCGCAGCAGCACGCCCGCGACGAACACGCCCAGCAACACCAGCCAGCACACCGCCATCATCGCCAGGGCGCCCCATTCGCGGGCCACGTCCATGCGGCCCGCCGCGATCGTTCGGACCATGATGACGGTGAAGATCGTCATGGCGGTGGCGGGGACGGCGAACAGCAGGGTCTCGCCCCGGCGGCGAGCTTTCAGAGTGCGCATCAGGATCTCCATCAGATAGGCCCGGGCCTTGTCGTCGGGCGTGTTGGCGGGCGACCGCCAGGCGGCTTCGAGACGTTCAAACTCCATGATCGGCCTCCTCCACGAGGCTGGCGACGCGTTGGCGGATGCGCGTCAGCCGCGCCCCGACATTGGTTTCCGACAGGCCGTGCAGGCGGGCGATCTCGGCGTAGGAGAGGCCGTCCAGCGACAGCAGGATCAGGGATCGGTCCACCGGCGGCAGCTGGCGGATGGCGGCGTAGAGCCGTTCCAGCAGTTCGCCCTGCGGATCGGTCCCGGCCTCGCGCTTGACGAGCTCGGCCTCGATCGCGACGCCGCGCAGCCGCCGGCGCGCCTCGCCCCGTCGCCAGGTGAGGGCGGCGTTGTGCGCCACGCGGTGGGCGAAGGTGCCTGTCGCGCTCTCGGCGCGGAACCTTGGCCGGGCCTTCCACAGCGCCAGGATCATCTCCTGCAGCAGGTCGCTGTGATCGGCGGGATCGGCGAAGGCGCGCGCCGTCCGGTACAGCATCGACAGATGCGGCGCCAGCCAGTCGGCGAAGTCCTTGTCGATGTCCCGGCTCATGGGCCCCCCGTTTCGAAGAGGTTAGACGCCGGCCGGTTTGCCGTCCTTACGGAAGGCTTCCCCTTTTTTCAAACGATCGTTAGCCTGACCATATGTCCGACGACCTGACAGACGCCCAGACCGCGGCGATCCCCGAAGGCTTTTCCCAGCTGAACTGGTCCCGCGGCTTCGGCCGGCAGATCGGGCCGTTGTTCGAGCAACGCGAAGGGCCGGGCGAGGCGCGGTTGGCCTTCCGGGTCGAGGAGCATCACACCAACGGCCTGGGCAACTGCCACGGCGGCATGCTGATGAGCTTCGCCGACATGGCCTGGGGGCGGATCATCTCGCTGCAAAAGTCCTACAGCTGGGTGACGGTCCGGCTGATGTGCGACTTCCTCTCCGGCGCCAAGCTGGGTGACTGGGTGGAGGGCGAGGGCGAGCTGATCGCCGAGGAGGACCTGGTCTTCACCGTGCGCGGCCGCATCTGGTGCGGCGAGCGCACCCTGATCACCGGCACCGGCATCTTCAAGGCGCTGAGCCCGCGCAAGCCGCGTCCGGGCGAGCTGGCCTACAAGGAAGAGGCGTAAGCGATGGCCGACGATCAGGCCGCGCCCGCCTCGCTGCTGGCGCCGTTTCACGGAAAGGCCCCGCCCGCGCCGGCCTGGTTCGACGCCGCTATCGCCCAGTCTCCGGAGCGATCGACGATTTCCGTGGAAGGCGCGACCATCGAGCTGCTGACCTGGGGCGAGGTCGGCAAGCCGGGCTTGCTGTTCCTGCACGGCAACGGCGCCCACGCCGACTGGTGGAGCTTCATCGCCCCGTTCTTCGCGAAAGACTGGCGGGTGGCGGCGATCTCGTGGTCGGGCATGGGCGGCAGCGACTGGCGCGAGGCCTACAGCGCCGAGCTGTTCGCGTCGGAAATCTTCGCCGCCGTCGAGGCGGCCGGTCTAGAGGCGGGCGGGGTCAAGCCGATCGTGGTCGGCCACTCGTTCGGCGGCTTTCCAACCCTCTACTGCGCCGCGCGCCATCCCGAGCGCCTGCGCGGGGCGATCATGGTCGACAGCAGCATCCAGCCGCCGCACAAACGCTGGAAGGGTCCGCCGCCCCGCTCCGGCCAGGGCATGCGCGCCTATCCAACCCTTGAGGAAGCCCTGACGCGGTTCCGACTGGCGCCGCCGCAGCCCTGCGAAAACCTCTACATCGCCGATTTCATCGCGCGCCGGTCTCTGAAGGCGGTCGAGGACGGCTGGACCTGGAAGTTCGATCCGGACCTCTGGCACAATTTCCGCATGCCCGATCTTGGGGCGCTGTTGCCCGAGATCGCCTGTCCGGCCGCCTTGATGTGGGGCGAGCGCTCGAACCTGATGCACGTCGAGACCTTGGACTATATGCTCGCGCAAATGCCCGAGGACGTGTTGCTCTTGCCCATTCCCGACGCCGACCACCACGTGATGATCGACCAGCCCCTGGCCTTCGTGGCCGGGCTTCGCGGACTGCTGGCGGCCTGGGCCTGACGGCCATGACCGGTCCTGTTCTTATCTATGCGCCCGATCGTGGGATCGGCGACCTGATGTGGCATCTGCCGACCATCCGCGCCATCGCGGCGACGACGCCGGAGGGCCAGGTCGTGCTGGTGGCGCGGCCGTCGAGCCGAGCGGCCGAGGTGCTGAAGGTCGAGCCGTCCGTCGCCCGGGTGCTGTACGCGCCGCACTACAAGGACAAGCTCAAGGGTGTCCGCGAGACGCTCGACTTCTTCCGTCTGTGCAAGGCCGAGACGCCGCGCGCGGTCTGGATCCTGGAGAAGATCGATCGACCGGCCATCGCCGCCTTCCTGGCTGGCGTGCCCGAGCGCCGAGGCTTTGGCCTGGGGCACGGACAGGAGCGGTTCCTGAGCAAGGGGCCCTACCTGCCCAAGTCCATGCGTCCGGCGCACCGGATCGACAAGCTCGCCGCCTTCGAGGCCGCGCATGGCCTGGCGGTCGCAAGCCGGGAGCCCGCGCTCAAGCTGGACCCGCAGGCCGTCGAGGCCGTGAAAGCGCGCTACGCCGGCCATCCGGGTCCTTGGCTGTGCCTGGGGATCGGGGCCAGCGAGCCGGCGCGCACCTGGCCGGCCGAGCGCTTCGCCGAGACCGCGCGCCAGGTCGCCGACCTGTTCGGGACCGTGTTCTGGGTCGGTGGGCCGCACGAGGCGGAGATCGCCCGGGCGGCGATCGGCGACCTGCCGAACAACATCGTCGCCTGCGACCTGCCGCTCGACCAGTCAGCCGCCCTGATCGCCCTGTCGGCGGGATTCCTCGGCAACGACTCGGGCGCGCTCAACGTCGCCGCCGCCGTGGGGACGCCGTGTGTCGGCCTGATGGGCACCGCGCCCGTGCCGGCCTATTCGCGCTGGCTTACGCGCCTCGACGGCGGGGAAGGGCGAATCGGCGACATCACCGTCGATCAGGCCGTCCAAGCCGTGCGCGCGCGCTTTGCCGCGGAGACCTGGGGCAATTCGGACGCTTGAGCCCCGGCGGCCCGCGTTGTATCGGGCGAAGGCGTAATTCTTTTCCACTGAGGACGACACATGGCCGGCGACTATCACCGCGGTGAAATGGACATCTCTGAGCAAGCAGCGACCTACGACGCTTTCGGCAAGATGACGAAGTGGGGTTCGCTGGCCGTCGCGGTCCTGCTGCTGTTCATCACCCTGCTGTTCTGCACGCCGGCCGGTTTCATTGGTAGCGCTATCGCCGCCGTCGTGCTGCTGGCCCTGGGTATTGTGCTGCTTCGCGAAAAGCCCGCTCCGGCCCACTGACACCGGTAGACATCGGCATATTTTTTCCCTGACCTGCACGTCACGCCTCGACAAGAGGCAAGACTATCCCCTACAGAGCGCCTCATCCTGGTGAGGAAACAGCGCTCTGGGGAGGGGTATGCCGATGGCCGTCATCGCCGTCACGAAAGAAACCCGCGCGAACGAGACGCGGGTCGCGGCCACGCCTGAAACCGTCAAGAAGCTCGGCGCGGCCGGCTTCTCGGTGGTCGTGCAGGCGGGCGCCGGGACGGCCGCGTCCTATCCGGACGCCGACTACGAGGCGGCGGGCGCCAAGATCGCCAAGACCGCCAAGGACGCGATCAAGGACGCCGACGTCCTGTTCAAGGTCCGCGCGCCGGAAGCCGCCGAGATCGCGGCCCTGAAGAGCGGCGCGATCGTCGCCGCCGCGCTCAATCCCTACCAGGACAAGGAGACGCTGGACGCCCTGGCCAAGGCCGGCGCGACCGCGATCGCCATGGAGTTCATCCCGCGCATCACCCGCGCCCAGGTGATGGACATGCTCTCCAGCCAGGCCAACCTCGCCGGCTATCGCGCCGTGATCGAGGGCGCCGAAGCCTACGGCAAGGCCCTGCCGATGATGATGACCGCCGCCGGCACCGTCGCCGCGGCCAAGGTGTTCATCATGGGCGTGGGCGTCGCCGGCCTGCAGGCCATCGCCACCGCCCGTCGCCTCGGCGCGGTCGTGACCGCCACCGACGTGCGCCCTGCCACCAAGGAACAGGTCGAGAGCCTGGGCGCCAAGTTCCTGGCCGTCGAGGACGAGGAGTTCAAGAACGCCCAGACCGCCGGCGGCTACGCCAAGGAGATGTCCAAGGAGTACCAGGCCAAGCAGGCCGAGCTGGTCTCCAGCCACATCGCCAAGCAGGACATCGTCATCACCACGGCCCTGATCCCGGGCCGCCCCGCGCCGAAGCTGGTCAGCGCGGCCCAGGTGGCCTCGATGCGCGCGGGCTCGATCCTGGTCGATCTGGCCATCGAGCAGGGCGGCAATGTCGAAGGGGCCAAGCTGAACGAGACGGTCCTGACGCCGAACGGCGTGAAGATCCTCGGCCATGCCAACCTGCCCGGCCGTATCGCCACCGACGCCAGCGCGCTCTACGCGCGCAACCTGGTGGCCCTGTCGGCCCTGTTCACGAACAAGGAAGGCGTCTTCGCCCCCGACTTCGAGGACGAGATCCTCAAGGCCGCCGTCGTCACCCTAGGTGGCGCGATCGTCCATCCGAACCTGAAGACCGCCTAACTCCAACATCGAAAGGGAGGCCCCTCATGGAAGCCGTCGACCCCACCGTGTTCCGTCTGGCGATCTTCGTGCTCGCCATCTTCGTCGGCTACTACGTGGTCTGGAGCGTGACGCCCGCGCTGCACACGCCGCTGATGGCCGTGACCAACGCCATCTCGTCGGTGATCATCGTCGGCGCCCTGCTGGCCGCCGCGGCGCATGGCGCGGCCGGTGAAGCCGTCACGGGCTCGACCTGGATCTCCAAGGGGGCCGGCGCGATCGCCGCGGCCTTCGCGGCGGTCAACATCTTCGGCGGCTTCTTGGTCACCCAGCGCATGCTGGCGATGTACAAGAAGAAAGAGAAGAAGTGAGCGGGACTAGGGGGAGAACAAGATCATGAACGCCAATCTCGCCGCCATTCTCTACATCGTCTCGGGGGTGCTGTTCATCCTCGCGCTCCGCGGCCTCTCCAGTCCGGTGACGAGCCAGACGGGCAACCGTAACGGCATGATCGGCATGGCCATCGCCGTCGGCACCACCCTGGCCACCCTGTGGAGCCAGGGCGCGCTCGACGTGGTGACCCTGGGCCTGATCCTGGGCGGCGTCGCCGTCGGGGGCGCGGTCGGGGCGATCATCGCCCGCAAGGTCGCCATGACCTCGATGCCGCAACTGGTCGCCGCCTTCCACTCGCTGGTCGGCATGGCCGCCTGCCTAGTGGCCGTGGCCGCCATCTACACGCCGGCCGCCTACGGTATCGTGGGCGAGGACGGCGCGATCCACCTCAACAGCCTGATCGAGCTGTCGCTGGGCCTGGCCATCGGCGCCATCACCTTCACGGGCTCGGTCATCGCCTTCGCCAAGCTGAACGGCAACATGGGTGGCGCGCCGATCCTGCTGCCGGCCCGCCACCTGCTGAACGTCGTGATCGCCGCGGCCATCGTCGCCCTGGTGGTGGTGCTGGTGGTGAGCGGCGGCTCGGCCATCTGGGCCTTCTGGGGCATCTTCGCTCTGAGCCTCCTGATCGGCGTCACCCTGATCATCCCGATCGGCGGCGCGGACATGCCGGTCGTGGTGTCGATGCTGAACAGCTATTCCGGCTGGGCGGCGGCGGCGCTGGGCTTCACGCTCGAGAACACCACCCTGATCATCACCGGCGCCCTCGTCGGCTCGTCGGGCGCGATCCTGTCCTACATCATGTGCAAGGGCATGAACCGCAGCTTCGTCTCGGTGATCCTCGGCGGCTTCGGCGCCGACGCCGCGGCCGCTGGTCCTGGCGGCAAGGTCGAGACCCGTCCGGTCAAGCAGGGCTCGGCCGACGACGCGGCCTTCATCATGAAGAACGCCAGCAAGGTGATCATCGTCCCGGGCTACGGCATGGCCGTGTCCCAGGCCCAGCACGCCCTGCGCGAGATGGCCGACAAGCTGAAGGAGGAGGGCGTCGAGGTGAAGTACGCCATCCACCCCGTCGCCGGCCGGATGCCGGGCCACATGAACGTGCTGCTGGCCGAGGCCAACGTCCCCTATGACGAGGTCTTCGAGCTGGAGGACATCAACAGCGAGTTCTCGACGGCCGACGTGGCCTTCGTGATCGGCGCCAACGACGTCACCAACCCGGCGGCCAAGACCGATCCGCAGAGCCCGATCTTCGGCATGCCGATCCTGGACGTCGAGAAGGCCCGCACCGTCCTCTTCGTGAAGCGCGGCATGTCCTCGGGCTATGCCGGCGTGGAGAACGAGCTGTTCTTCAAGGACAACACCATGATGCTGTTCGCCGACGCCAAGAAGATGGTCGAAGGCATCGTGAAGGGGCTCTAGGCGCTCGTCACGGCGCCCAGAACCGCGAAAGGCCCCAGCGGTGACGCCGGGGCCTTTTTCGTTGTCGGATCGAGCGAGCGCCGCTGGTTTAGGGGCGCTCGCCTTGGAAACGACCCACGATCACTGCGCAGCGACCTCGATCGCTTGAGCGCGGGCGGCGCTGGCCAGGGCCTGGCGCTGGGCCTTCGGCAGTTGGCGTTCGACCTCGCGGTGCACTTCGGCCACGCAGCCGCGGAACGGCATGTCCAGGTCGCCGCTGCGCAGCTTGGCGCGGCAGAGCGTTTCGCCGGCGGTCTCGATGCGAACCTTGAAGACAGCGGCCTGGGCGGGGTTCGAGAGGTTCAGGTCGCTGTAGCTGACGCGGACGACGGGTTCGGCGGCGTTGGCCGCTTGCGTCAGACCCAGGACCGGAACGGCGGCCAGGCTCAGGCTGGCGACGGTGGTGAAGCTCATGATGAACTTGCGCATTTGAAGTATCCCTCTGAATGGCGCTGTTTTTCGCGCCGATGAATACTGTGTATTTTTTCGAAGCCGGAAAGTCCCGTTACGACTGCGTCATGACGTGTAATTAAGAGAATGACGGAACATTCATGATTACTTGCTTGTAATGTTCCTGCCGCTGACATCCGTTTCTGGATGCGTCTCGCGTTGGGCGCGCGTTGCAAGCTTTCGCTCGCCACGATCAAGTGGAGCGGCGAGGGCTACAGTAAGTGGGGGCGCAAAACCCAGATTATTGCAAACGAATGGTTAAGCTGCGCCCTGTTTTGGCCAAATCGGCAAGTCATAGAGCCCGCCGTTCATGATCCCGAAAGGTCAAGTATGTGAGTTGAGCCGCCTTGGCGCGGTCCTCTCGATTGACCGGATGTTCCGAGAGGTAGTGGTTTGATTTCAAGAAGCTTGGCCATTCCTGCTCCGCAGCTGCGTATGGCTTTTCTTGTGGCGCTGGGCATGGCGGCCACGGTCGGCGCCTTGAACGGCGTTTCGGCCCTGGGCGCCTGGATCGCCAAGCCGCCCGCCGTCGCGACGGTCGTCGAGGAGGCCTCGCCGCCCCCGACCGAACTCGAGACCCCCGAACCGCCGCCGCCCGCCTTCGTCTTCGACGCGCCCTTGCCCGGCCGAACGATCGACTCGCCGTTCGGTCTGCGTCAGCTGCCTTGGGAAGAGAATGGCCGCCTGCACCAGGGTGTCGACATCGCCGCCCCCGCGGGCGCGCCGGTCAAGGCCTCGGCCGACGGCGTGGTCAAGCGGACCGGCGTGAGCCCCACCTACGGCCGCTTCGTCGAGGTCATGCACAAGGGCGGCATGACCACGCTCTACGCTCACCTCAAGGCGCCCGCCCGAGGCGTCAAGCAGGGCGCCTACGTTCGTCGCGGAGCGACCGTCGCCTTCGTCGGCAATTCGGGTCGCTCGACCGGCTCGCATCTGCACTTCGAAATCCGCAAGGGCGACAAGCCGCTGAATCCCGCCTTTTTCATGGGCCGCAGCTTCGCCGAAGCCGACGACCTGCCGATCCGCGCCGCGGGGCGCGTATCGAAGAAGGTGCGCCTGGCGGTGGTTTCCAAGTGGCCCGATGGCGTGAAGGGCGCGCCCGTCACCCGCACCAAGAGCGGCCGCGTGCGCACGCGGATCGCCGTTTCCGAGGGATAAAGCTCCGAACCCGGCCGATCGCGCCTCGACGCGTCACAAACCGCTACTACATTGAACGCCATGATCCAGTTTCTCGGCCGTGGCGTCGCGGGCTTCGCGCTCCTGCTTGTTTCCTACATCGCGGTCGGAGGGCTGATGAGCGCCGCCGGCGCGCCCAAGCCCAGGGGGCAGATGGTCGAGATCGAGCCGGGGCGGACGCTGCGGCTGGTCTGCGAGGGACCCAAGAGCGATCGCCCCGTCGTCTGGCTGGAGGCCGGGGCCTTCGGCCTGGCCGCCGACTGGGGCGCGGTGCAGGAGGCGCTGACCGCCGCTGGTTGGCGCTCGTGCGCCTATGACCGCGCCGGCATGGGCTATTCGCCGCGCGGGCCCTCGCCGCGCGACGGCTTGGCCATCGTCTCGGATTTCGAGAAGCTGATCGCCGCTTCTGGCGAGCCTGGGCCCTACATTCTTGTCGGCCATTCGATGGCGGGCCTGCGTCTTCGCCAGTTCGCCGGACGCAATCCCGACAAGGTGGCGGGTCTGGTCCTGGCCGACGCCGCCGGACCCGAGGCCGCCCAGAACCCCCAGATGCAGGGCTTCATCAAGACCTTCGCCAGCATCTCGAAATGGGCGGCCCGAGGGGCCTCCATCGGGCTCTACAAGCCGCTGGTCCATACGCGCCTGGGCGACAAGATCGACCTGCCGCCGGCCGCCAAGGCCGAGAAAGGGTGGGCCTTCGCCAATGGCCGGCACAACCGCACCTCGGCCGAGGAGGTCAGCCTGTGGGCGGAGGCCTCGGCCCAGGCCGGCCAGCAGCCGCCCTTCGACCCCAAATGGCCGGTGGCGGTGGTCACCGCCGGTCCGGTCGCCGGCCGCGAGGCGCGCAAGGCGATGCAGGAGGCCCCCGCCCGCCGTTCCGAGCACGGGCTGGTGGATCACGTCGAGGGCGCCAGCCACACCCTGCTGATCGGCCGGCGCTTCGCCGACCACATCGTCCGCGCGGTCGCCTTCGTGGCCGAGGCGCGGGCGAAGGGCTGACGCGTCAAGAGCGCCCCCTCCGTCTCGTCCCCGCGCGCCGAGCCACCTCCCCGCAAGCGGGGCGGGACGGGGCGCTAAGGCGGCGACACTCCAGAAACGACGAAGGCCGCGCGGATCGCCGCGCGGCCTTCGAAATCTTCGGCGATGCGAAGGGAAGGGGTCTTAGCGACCGCCCGCCTTCTTCGGCATCGGCAGCAGGCCTTCGCGCTGAGCGCGCTTGCGGGCCAGCTTGCGAGCGCGACGGACGGCTTCGGCCTTTTGGCGAGCGCGCTTTTCCGACGGCTTTTCGTAGTGCACGTGCCGCTTCATTTCGCGGAACGAGCCCTCGCGCTGCATCTTCTTCTTGAGGGCCTTCAGGGCCTGATCGACGTTGTTGTCGCGGACGAAAATCTGGACCAGGGGTATCTCTCCATTCGACAGCCCGACCAATATTCCCAAGTCCCTCTTGAGGGGCCGGGCGGGCGAACAAAACCGGGTAACCTGGAAGGGGTGCTCCCAGGCGATGAGGCGGGGCTGATAGCAGAGCGCGCGCGTCCTGTCCATGCGCGACGCGGCTTAAACACCGGTGTAGACTCGGATTCATGAGCGAAAATGTCGAGACATCCGGTCAAGCTTCGGGTCAGGCGGGCGCCAATTGGGCCGACTCCGCCGAGCAACGCGTTCTGGACGAGGCCTTGCGCCTGGCGCCGACCGCCGGCTGGAACGCCGGACTTGTCGGCCAGGCCCTGGCCGCGGCGGGCCTTTCGCAGGCCGAGGGGCAGCTTCTGTTGCCGGAAGGGCCGCGGGACCTCGCCGCGCTGCTGTCGCGACGCCATGACGCGGCGGCGCTCCAGCGCCTGCGCGGCTTCGATCTGGCCAGCCTGAAGATTCGTCAGCGGATTCGCGAGGGCGTGATCGCGCGCCTCGACGCGGCGCAAGAGAACGGCGACGTCCTGCGGCCCCTGGCCGTGTTCTTGGCCTTCCCGACCAACCTGCCGCTGGCCGCGCGGCTGACCTGGGAATCGGCCGACGGGATCTGGCGCTGGGCCGGGGACGCCGCGACCGACGAGAACCACTATTCGAAGCGGGCGATCCTGTCGGGGATTCTTGTGTCGACCCTGGCCGTCGACATGGCCTCGGGCCGCGATTCGGCGCTGTCGCACCTGGACGCCCGGATCGACAACGTCATGGCCTTCGAGAAGTGGAAGGCGGGTCTGAAGCCGATGGACCTGGCCAGCGAGATGGTCGAGGCGCTGGCGAAGATGCGGTACGGCGGGCGCTGAGGCGGGCCTTACCCGCCGAACGCCGCCGTCAGCCGGTCGAACTGGGCCTGCACCGGACGCGGGGCCTCCTCGCTGGGTGATTCCACGTACATGCGGCGGTCCAGGTGCCGGACGCGTTCGTATAGGCGCTCCGAGCGATGCAGGAGGTTCGTCAGGCCGAACGGCAGTTCCTCGATCGGCGCGGGATCGCCGATCGCTTCCTCGGCCATGCGATAGTTCTCGGCGCAGGCGGCTTCCGGCGGCATCTCGCCTTCGCGGACGGCGCGCTGGACCAGCAGCCACGAGGCCACCTGCATCAGGCGCGTCGTCAGGCGCATGCTTTCGCTGGCGTAGCTGAGGGCGGCGTTGCGCGAAAGGATCTTGCTGTCATGCCGGCCGGCGCCGTCGAGATAGGCGGCGGTCTCCTCGACCAGCTGCATGCCTTCCTCGAACGTGCGGTCGAACAGTTCCGATCGGGCGAAGTCCTGGATGACTCCGGCGCGCCAAGGCGTATCGGCCAACGCGTTGACTTCGGTCATAGCTACTCAATGCCCCTTCGAAAGGCCGCGAGGAGATCTCGCTCAGACCGAGGGAACTGCAACCCTCGTGCCAGACGCCGATGTCCCGTTTCGCGACCCGCCCTCTCGAACCGACCACATCTAAACTACGTCCGAGGGCGGAATGGAACGCCTTAAGACGCCAGTAACCTCACCGAAACCTTAAAGGAACCGTTAGTCGAGGCGACCAAACAGCGCATTGGCCGCGTCGCGGCCCGCTTTCTTCTTGGCCAGCTGGGTCTTGGTGCGCTCGATTTCGGCCTGGAGCGCGGCGATGCGCTCTTCCAGTTCCGCGACGCCGTAGATCTCAAGGTCCTCGTGCGTGGCCTCGATCAGAGCGCGTCCGCTGAAGGCGCGCGGTTCCGCAGCATCCTCGAACATCGGCATTCTCCCTTTTCCGGCCGTCATCTGACGCCTACCTAAGCCGCAAGGCAAGTCACACGAAGGGAGCCGCCATGGGCGAGACGATGACCGCGATCGCGATCGAGGGCGGCAAGGGAGCCGCCGAGGCTCTGAAGGCGGTGACCGCCAACCGTCCCGAACCGGGACCGGGCCAGATCCTCATCAAGGTCGCCGCCGCCGGGGTGAACCGTCCGGATCTGTTGCAGCGCATGGGCTTCTATCCACCGCCGCCCGGGGCGCCCGAGACCCTCGGCCTCGAGGTCGCGGGGGAAGTGGTTGTCGGCGCGGGGCGCTGGAAGGTCGGCGACAAGGTTTGCGCCCTGCTGGGCGGCGGCGGCTACGCCGAGTACGCTGTCGTTGACGCGCGCCACGCCCTGCCGATCCCGGGCGATCTTGATCTGATCCACGCCGCGGCCCTGCCCGAGACGGTGTTCACGGTTTTCGCCAACGTGTTCGAGCACGGCGCCCTGAAGGCCGGCGAGACCCTGCTGGTTCATGGTGGGACGTCCGGAATTGGGACGACCGCGATCGCCATGGCCAAGGCGGCTGGCGCCAAGGTCATCGCCACGGGGCGCGGCGCCGACAAGAAGGCCAAGGCTCTCGAGCTGGGCGCCGACATCGCCATCGACGCCAAGACCGAGGACTTCGCCGAGGTCGTGAAGGCCGCCGGCGGCGCGGACGTGATCCTCGACATGGTCGGGGCCAGCTATTTCGAGAAGAACCTCGACGCCCTGAACACCGGCGGTCGCATCGTCTACATCGCCAGCCTGGGCGGCTCGACGCTGGAGGTCCCGGTGATGAAGATCATGCAGAAGCGGGCGGTGATCACGGGCTCGACCCTGCGTCCTCGCCCAGCGGATGAGAAGGCGCGCCTGGCCGCCGAGGTCGAGCGCGTCGCCTGGCCCTGGGTGGCGGCGGGCAAGCTGAAACCGATCGTCGACGCGACCTTCCCCCTGGCCCTGGCCGCCAAGGCCCACGCGCACCTGGAGGCTGGCGAGCACGTGGGCAAGGTGGTGCTGACGGTCGACTAGCGGGCGTTGCTTCTGGGCGTCGGGGGCTTTGTGATCCCCGTTCCCTTTTTTCCAGAACCGCATTATAGCGTTTACAACATCCCGCCCGGCCGAAAGGCCGGGCGCCGTCATTTCTGGAGGACCGCATGTCCGACATCCTGATGCCCAAGGCGACCGCCGTCTGGTTGGTGGACAACACCTCGCTCAGCTTCGAGCAGATCGCCGATTTCTGCGGTTTGCACCCGCTGGAAGTGCGCGGCATCGCCGACGGTGAAGTGGCGCGCGACATCCGCGGCGCCGACCCGATCGGCAACGGCCAGCTGACCCGCGAGGAGCTGGACCGCGCCCAGGCCAATCCGGACTACCGGATGAAGGCCCAGGTCAGCCGCCACGCCGAACTGCTGAAGCCGCAGAAGAAGGCCCCGCGCTACACTCCGGTGTCGCGTCGTCAGGACCGCCCGGACGCCATCGCCTGGTTCCTGCGCCACCACCCGGAAGTGACCGACGCCCAGATCTCCAAGATCCTCGGCACCACCAAGGCCACCATCGAGCAGGTCCGCGCCCGCACGCACTGGAACGCCGCCAACATCAAGCCGGTCGACCCGGTGACCCTGGGCCTCGTCGGCCAGCTGGAGCTGGACGCGCTGGTCAAGAAGGCGGCCGAGAAGAAGGCCAAGGACGACCTGAAGAAGGGCATCCTGCCGGAAGACCCGACCCTGCGCCCCGCCTCGGAAGCCGGCCAGTTCGAGCCCGAGGTCGAGGAAGAGGAAGAAGACTTCCGAGCCAAGCGCGGCGAGATCAAGGCTGAGGACGTGTTCGGCCAGTCGACGGCCTACGTCGACGAGGAAGACGAAGACTAGGACCGGCCCGGTCCCTCTCCCGGCTCGAGCCCGGGGGGAGGTCGCGGCCGAAAAACAAAGGCCCCGCTCCTTGCCGGAGCGGGGCCTCTCGTTTTTCGGCTGCCAACTAGCAGCTAGTGCATTCGCGCCCTAAGGCCCTCGATCTCTTCCTTCAGCCGAAGCTTCTGCCGCTTCAGCTCTCGGAGCATCGTTCCATCGCAAGCGGGTCGACTGGTCTCCTCCTGGATCTTGCGCTCGAGGTTCTCGTGACGGGACCCAAGCTCGCGGATACGGGATTCGATGGCCATGGCTCTCGGCTCCTTGCTGTTGGAGAGGAAAGTGAACACCCGCTGCGCGACGCTGTCAGATCACATATGATTGCAATCGGCGGCGCTTGACGGGCCCGTTTTTGCTCCCATGACGGACGAACATTCACCATGACCGACGTTTCAAAGACCGTTGATCGGCAAAGGTTGGCGGTCGGGATCACGGGCGCCTCGGGTGTGGTCTACGGCCTGCGGACGCTGGATGCGCTGCGCGAGCTGGGCGTCGAGAGCCACCTGGTGTTGTCTAAATCCGCGGCGTTGACGCTCGCCCAGGAGGCAGGGCTGACCGTCTCCGAGGTCAACGCCAAGGCCGACGTCGTGCATCGCGCCGCCGATGTCGGGGCCTCGATCGCCTCTGGCTCGTTCCGCACGCTGGGGATGATCATCGCGCCGTGCTCGGTGCGCACGATGAGCGAGATCGCCACGGGCGTAACGTCTTCGCTGCTGACCCGCGCCGCCGACGTGACGCTGAAGGAGCGCCGGACGCTCGTCCTGATGATCCGCGAGACGCCGCTGCACCTGGGCCATTTGCGCACCATGACCAAGCTGGCCGAGATGGGCGCGGTGATCGCCCCGCCGCTGCCGGCCTTCTACGCCAAGCCCGCCTCGATCGCCGAGATGGTCGATCAGTCGGTCGGCCGCGCGCTGGACCTCTTCGATCTCTCCTGGCGGCCGGTGAAGCGCTGGGGCGAGGACCTGGAGACCATCACCGGCAAGGGTGAGGGTTAACGGCGATGCGCATCTGGGACTGGGCCTTGGACGTCTATGCGCGACAACCTGTCGCGGAGGCGTGCCTGAACCTGCAGGACGGCCACGGACAGAACGTCCCTTACCTGCTTTGGGCCGCCTGGGCGGCGGGCGAGGGACGCTCGGCGGACCTGAAAGAGGCCGCGCGGCTGATGCGCGCCTGGGACGCCGAGGTCGGCGCGCCCCTGCGTGGCGTGCGGCGGGCCTTGAAGCCACCGCGTCCGCCGGTCGACGAGGGCGCCAAGGAGGCGCTGCGCGACGCGGTCAAGGCCGTGGAGCTGCAGGGCGAACGGGTGCTGCTGGAGAGTCTGGAGGCCATGACGGGGCCCGCCGGCGCGCCGGCCTCCCTTATCGAGGGGCTCGTGGCCGCCGCCGAGGCGTCCGGCGACCCCCCTCGTCGGGCCGCTCTCGAGCGTCTCGCCAAGGCCCTTGAAAATCAGTCCGGCTAAGCGCCTTTACCGGTCGTCAGCCTTTCCCATCTATCTCTCCAACGGGCCCATCTGAGATCATGTCCATGAACGACGACGATCCGTCGGACGACACCGACATCGCGATCGAACGCCGCCTCGCCGAACTGCGCGAGGAGCACAAGGATCTCGACGACGCCATCCAGGCTTTGGAAGAGCGCTACCAGCCCGACATGCTGCAGATCGCGCGCCTGAAGAAGAAGAAGCTGGTTCTGAAGGACGAGATCATCCGCCTGGAAGATCTGCTGACGCCGGACATCATCGCTTAGCCCGACACCGAGCTTTCCGGCGATGGCCGGGCCCCGAGCCGTCGTGGGCGTCTTGGGCGGTCGCGCTAGAGCGCCCGTCGAACATCCTCCGTTCGCGCATCCGATCTGGACCCGGCGTCCGCCGAGCGGACCGCATGAGAAGGCCTAATGGCCCTGACCCTGCGCGGCCTCCATCGCGCGGACCATATCCAGCAACCGTCCAGGCGTGATCGGCTTTTCCAGGCGGGCGTCGGCGTGCTGGTCGGCGCGCAGCAGGTGCGTGTCTACGCCGGACGCCATCAGGGTCGCGGTTTGGGGACAGGTCCGGCGCACGGCGCTGATCAGATCGCCGCCGCTCATGCGCGGCATCGAGTGGTCGGTGATGACGAGATCGGGCGCGAATCCGGCCAGCGCCTCGAAGGCCTCTTGGCCGTCATGGCACAGCAAGACCTCGAACCCAGCCTCGGTCAGGGTGATCTCGTAGATCATCGACAGGACGGGATCGTCCTCGGCGATCAGAATTTTCTGCATCCGTCCCGCGCCGCCATGCTTAACAGAACCTGAAAAGCATAGACTGCGAACGAGACGCGGTCGCCGCGCGATAAGGTCGCACGATCTTCGGTTGTCCGCGCCTTTCGTGGTCCAAAAAGGCGCTTAAGCCACGGCTTTGCGCTTGCGCATGAACATGGCCGCGTCGGCCTCGGCGAGCGCGGCCTCCGGGTCGGCGCCGGGCTCGATCTCGCGCACGCCGTAGGAGATATGCAGCGGCGCGGACCACTCGCCGAACTCAACAGGCGCGCCCATCACCGCGTCGGCCAAGGCGCGGGCCTTGGTGAGGGCGGTCTCCCGGTCGGCCTGGGCCAGGAGCACGGCGAACTCGTCTCCGCCCATGCGGCCGACGATGTCGCTTTCACGGACGTTGTTCTGAAGGCGCTTGGCCACGGCCTTCAGCGCCTGATCGCCGGCGGCGTGGCCGAAGCGGTCGTTGACCCACTTGAAGCCGTCCAGATCGAAGAACACCACGCTGGCCGGCGAGCCGTAGCGCTGGGCGAAGGCGGCGACCCGCTTCATCTCCCGCAGGAAGGCGCGACGGTTCAGCACCGGGGTCAGGGCGTCCATGTCCGCCAGGTTCTGCGCCTCGTTCAGCCGCAGCTTCAGCGCCGAGACCTCGTTCCGGAGGTCCTCGATCTCGGTCATCAGCGTCTGGAGGGCCTCGATCACCTTGGGCGTCAGATCGACCTCGGTCAGGCCCAGGAACGCGGCGCTGTCGGGTGCGGAGACCTCGCGGACCGCGACCTGGGCGCCCGCCCGCACCAGGGCGCGCTTGCGGATGGCGGCGAAGGGCTCGGTGCGGGCGCCGGTGATCTTCATGACCCTACGCGAATCGAAATGGCACAGCTTGAATATGGTTAACGGTAACCGCGTCGGGCGCAATCGCGGCGGGGAGATGTCGCGGGCGCGTGGCTTTCCACGCTCTTGTTTCGGGCGTTTGGTGACGTTTTAGGCTTGCGCGGAAGGGCCGGACGCGCATACGGGGCGGCTTTCATCAACGGGATGACGCCGATGTCTTCGACCACCCCGCCTGTCGCCATCATCATGGGCAGCCGTTCGGACTGGCCGACCATGAAGGGCGCCGCCGATGCGCTCGACAGCCTGGGCGTCGCCTGGGAGGCCAAGGTGGTCTCGGCCCACCGCACGCCCCAGCGCCTGTTCGACTTCGCCACGGGTGCGGAGAAGGCCGGCTACAAGGTGATCATCGCCGGCGCCGGCGGCGCGGCGCACCTGCCGGGCATGGCCGCCTCGATGACCAATCTCCCGGTCCTCGGCGTGCCGGTGCAGTCCAAGGCGCTGTCGGGCCTCGATTCGCTGCTCTCGATCGTTCAGATGCCCGGCGGGATCCCCGTGGCCACCCTGGCCATCGGCGAGGCGGGCGCCAAGAACGCCGGCCTGCTGGCCGCCCAGATCCTGGCCCTGTCGGACGCGGCCCTGGCCCAGCGCCTGGCGGCCTTCCGCGCCGCCCAGACCGACAGCGTCGCCGAAAGCGTCGAGGACTGAGAGACAGATGGCTGAGTTTCCCCTGGTCCCCGGTTCGACCATCGGCATCCTGGGCGGCGGACAACTGGGCCGCATGCTGGCCTTGGCCGCCGCGCGCCTCGGCTTCGACGTGGTGATCCAGGACCCTGAAGAGGCGTCCCCCGCAGGCCGCGTCGCCGCTCGCCAGATCGTTGCGACCTATGACGACCGCTGGGCCCTGAAGCGTCTGGCCGAGGCATGCGACGTCGTCACCTACGAGTTCGAGAACGTTCCCGCCGGCACCGTGGCCGAGCTGGCCGCCTTAGGCGCGGTCGTCTCGCCGGGCGCCAAGGCCCTGGCCGCCGCCCAGGACCGCGTGGCCGAGAAGAGCTTTCTGGCCGAGATCGGCGTGCCGACCGTGGCCTTCGCGCCTGTCCACGACAGCGAGAGCCTCGCCGAGGCGGTGGCCCGCATCGGCGCGCCGTCGCTGCTGAAGACCCGTCGCGAGGGCTATGACGGCAAGGGCCAGGCCTGGATCCAGAGGGCCGGCGAGGCCGAGGCCGCCTTCGACCGCATCGGCCGCCAGGCCGCGATCCTGGAAGCGCCCGCCGACTTCGGTCGCGAGTTGTCGGTCATCGCCGCGCGCGGCCGCGACGGCGAGATCGCCTGCTATCCGGTCAGCGAGAACCATCACGAAGGCGGCGTCCTGCGCCGCACCGTCGCCCCGGCCAAGATCACCCCGGCGACGCGCGACCAGGCCGAGGCCATCGCCGCCAAGATCCTGACCGCGCTCGACTATGTCGGCGTGATCGGAGTGGAGCTGTTCGAGCTGGCGGGCGGCAAGCTGCTGGTCAACGAGTTCGCCCCGCGCGTCCACAATACCGGCCACTGGACCCAGGACGGCTGCGAGGTCGACCAGTTCGAGCAGCATATCCGCGCCGTCGCCGGCTGGCCGCTGGGGCCCACCCAGCCGCACCATCACGTCGAGATGACCAACCTGCTGGGCGCCGATGTCGACGCCTGGAGGAAGTTGGCCGCCGAGCCGGAGACCCGCGTCCACCTCTACGGCAAGGGCGAGGCTCGCTCCGGCCGCAAGATGGGCCACGTCAATCGACTGCGGCCGCTGCGGGACTGAGGATCGGCTTGGCCGGGGCGCGCGGCAGTCGCGCCTTGAGCCGCAGCGCCGGCTTCTCGACCAGAAGCCAGGACGCCAGGGCGAAGGGCAGGGTCAGGGCCAGCGACTTCGCCAGGCTCAGCTGGCTCCGTTCGGCCAGCATCTGCTGTAGCGGGAAGCTGTAGATGTAGAGCCCGTAGGACAGGTCGACGGGCAGGCGCGGCGTGTCCACCGCCCCCAGGCGCAGCACGATCAGCGGCAGGCCCAGAAACCACACGGGCGTCGCCAGCAGGATCACGGCGGCGCCGGCCAGCCAGAGCGGCGGCTGTCGCCCGCTGGCCTTCAGGGCCGCGCCGCTCAGGAACAGGAACCCGTTGACCCCGGCCAGATAGGCGATGCGGAAGAGGTCGTCGCGAGCGTCGAGGCCGGCGACGTGGACCACGGTCGAGCCCGCCGCCGCCACGAGCGCCAGGACCGTCAGAGTCCTCGGCGTCGCCTGGCGGGCCGCTCCGAGCGCCGCCAGCGCCAGATAGGCGGTGAACTCCAGCCGCAGCGTCCACAGCGATCCGTTGACGACGCCCGCCACGGGAACGGTCAGGAACACGCCAGGCAGGTCGTAGGCGACCGCATAGAGCGTCAGGTTCTTCAGCATGTAGCCGTAGACGTCCGGATCGGCCAGGTAGGCGCTCGTGCTCAACGTCGTGCTCATGGGGCCGATGATGAAGGCGGTGACCAGCAGCGCCGCCAGCAGGCCGGGGAAGATGCGCAGGGCGCGCTTGGCGACGAACGTCCCCACGCGCGGCGTCTGCTTCAGGCTCCCTGTCACCAGATAGCCGCTGATCGCGAAGAAGAGACCGACGCCGAGCGCGCCGAGATCCAGGCTTGGTCCGATCATGATCGGCGGTCGCCCGTCGAGGACGCGGGCGTGGTGGGCGACCACCAGCGTCGCGGCGATCAGCCGTAGATAATCAAAACCGCCCATGATGAACTCAAGGTGGAGCCTAAGGCAGCTTAGACCGGGCGAACGCCGGTCCGGCAAGGCCTACGCAAGGGAAACGGGTATGACGCTGACGATCGAAACCGAACGTCTCATTCTGCGGGCGCCGGTTCAGGCGGATTTCGACGCCGGCTGGGCGGCGTTCCACATGGATTCCGAGTGCATGCGCTATCTCGGCGGCGCGATGCCCCGGAGCATCGCCTGGCGCGCCCTGGCCCAGGTGGTCGGGATGTGGTCGCTACTGGGCTTTGGCCAGTTCTCGGCGATCGATAAGGCCACCGGCCGCTGGTTGGGCCGTGTCGGTCCCTGGCGTCCTGAAGGCTGGCCCGCGCCGGAAGTCGGCTGGCTCTTCCATCGCGAGGCCTGGGGGCGGGGCTACGCCACCGAGGCGGCGAGCGCCTGCCTGGACTTCGTCTTCGAGACGCTGGGATGGGATTTCGTCGGCCACATGATCCATCCCGACAACCTGCCGTCTCAGGCCGTGGCTCAGCGCCTGGGCTCTCGTCTGGTCGAGATGGTCACCCTGCCGCCGCCGATGGACGCGGCCGGGCCGACTCAGATGTGGGGCCAGACCGCCTCGGACTGGCGTCAGTCGGCTTCGTCGGGCGCGTTCAGATCCTCGGCGTCGAAGGCGTAGTCCAGCAGGTCGCCCGGCTTGCAGTCCAAAGCCGCGCACAGGCGCGCCAAGGTGCGGAAGCGGATGCCCTTCACCTTGCCCGAGCGAAACAGCGACAGCTGGGTCTCGCTGAGGCCGACCTCCGCCGCCAGGTCGCGCGCCTTGAGGCCCTTGGCGATGATGAGGGCGTCGAGGGTGACGCGGACGGGCATCAGATCATCTCGTCGAGTTCGGCTTGAGCGGCCAGGGCTTGGTCCATCACGCGGCCCAGCAGGAAGACCGCGCCGCCGATCATGCCCAATGTCATGCCGGCCACGTCGAAGTGCAGATAGCCGCCCTTGGTCTGGCCGACCAGCCGCATCAGGTTGGTGACCCCGAACACACTGATGAGGCCGCCCACGCCGAGGGCGATCCCGACGCGTCTCAACGCGGGCGGCAGGGCGGCTTGAATGAGCCGACCGTTCGCCAGCTCTCCGAGCGTCTGGCCGATTGTCCAGACCGCGAACAGGTAACAGGCGATCGGCAGGTTCCAGATCGTCGCGCCCAGCATCTGATCGGCGCGGAGGGGCTCCCGATGCACCAGCGCATAGAGCGGCGGGAAGACCCAAGCCATCGCCGCGGCCAGGGCGCCGACGCTGAGCACCATGAAGATCGCCAGCCAGCGGAACTGGCGGCACATGCGGCGGAAGGCGAGGGTTTCGGTCTGGCTCATGGCGGCTCGCGCGGTTGGATCCTGTCCTTTCTTTAATCTTGACTTAAAGATCCGCCGTCTGCAACTTTATCTTAGACTTAAATTTCGTGAGCGCCGCCCATGACCGCCGCCATCGAGACCGAGGGCCTTACCCGACGCTTCGGCGCGCGTCTGGCGGTCGACGACTTGTCGATGACCGTGCCTGAAAGGGCCGTCTACGGTTTCCTGGGACGCAACGGCGCGGGCAAGACGACGACGCTGAAGATGGTCCTGGGCCTGCTGCGGCCGACCGCGGGGCGCGTCCGTGTCCGCGGCCTGGACGTCGCCCGCCAGCGGATGGCGGCGGCGCGGCAGGTCGGGGCGTTGCTGGAGGCGCACGGCTTCTACGGCAACCTCACCGGGCGCGAGAACCTGGCGCTGACGGCGACCCTGCTGGGCCTGGGCGCGGCGGAGATCGAGCGGGTCCTGGAGGTGGTCGAGATGCGCCGCGACGCCCATCGCAAGGTGGCCGGCTACTCCCTGGGCATGCGCCAGCGCTTGGGCCTTGCCCGCGCCATGCTAGGCGCGCCGCCCGTGCTGTTGCTGGACGAGCCGACCAACGGCCTCGACCCGGACGGCATCGCCGACATGCGCCGCTTCCTGAGGAGCCTGCCCGAGCGGACGGGCGCGACGGTGCTGCTGTCCAGCCACCTTCTGGGCGAGATCGAGCAGACCGCCACCCACGTGGGCGTGGTCGATGACGGCCGCCTGGTGCTGGAGGGCGAACTGGCGCGGCTGAAGGCCGATCTGGCGCCGGAGCTCGTGCTGCGAACCGGGGATGATACGCGGGCGGTGAGCCTCCTGCTGGCCCAGGGCCGCTCGCCCGTCGCCGCCGAGGCGGGACTGACCGTCGCGCTCAAGTCGGGAGAGGACCCTGATCAGGCCGCCGCCGTCATCACCCGACTGCTCGTCGAGAGCGGCGCGTCCGTCTTCGCCATCGGTCCGCGCGAACAGTCCCTGGAGGACATCTATCGCCGCGTCGCCGGTTTCCGTTCGTCCCTCGCCGAGGCCGCCTGATGATCGCCGTCCTGTCCGTAGAACTGCGCAAACTGAACCGATCCCTGGCCGCCGTACTGGCCGTGGCCGCGCCGTCCCTGATCGGGATCATCGCGTTCTTCAGCCTGCTGCGGGCCCAGCATCCCATGCCGTGGGAGAAGTGGCTGCAAATGTCGACGGGGGTCTGGGCCTTCTTCATGCTGCCCATGAGCGTCACGGCCCTGACGGCTCTCGTCGCCCAGATGGAGCACGGCCCGCGCGCCTGGGATCACCTGCGCGCCCTGCCGGTGGCGCGCTGGAAGCTCTACGCGGCCAAGGCGATTTGCGTCGTGGCCCTGGTCGTGGTCATGACGCTGCTGAACCAGGTGATCACCTGGGGCGCCGTCTCCGCCGCTTCGGCGCTTAAGCCGGCCGTGGCGCCTGTGGGGCCGCTCGATGTCTCCAAGGCGCTGGTGCTGAACGCCAAGGTCGTGGCCGCCGCCCTGCTGATGATCGCCATCCAGCTGTGGATGGCGTTGCGGTTCGCCAGCTTCGTCCCGGCCCTGGCCCTGGGGATCGGCGGGACCTTCTTCTCGGTGGTGGCGACCAGCGCCAAGCAGGGCGTGTTCTTCCCCTGGCAGATGCCGGTCAACATGCTGGCGAGCCAGCCGTGGCGCGTCGAGACGGCCCTGGCGTTGGGCGGAGGGCTGGGCTTGCTGGCCCTGATCGTCGCTATCGCCCACTTGGCGCGCCGGGAGGTTCTTTAACGCGCCCTGGCCTGCTAGAGGGCGTCGCGTCGACAGCGCGGAGCTCGCCATGACCGAACAAGCCTTGATCGGACTGATCGGGGGCATGAGCTGGGAAAGCTCGGCCCAGTATTATCGGCTGGTCAACGAGGCCGTGCGCGATCGGCTGGGCGGCGTCGCGTCCGCGCGGACCTTGATGTGGTCGTTCGACTTCGCCGAGATCGAGCGCCTGCAGCACGCCGGCCAATGGCCCGAGCTGTCGCGGAGGCTGGCCGACGCGGCCCGCGCGCTGGAGGCGGGAGGGGCCGACTTCCTGGTCCTCTGCACCAACACCATGCACCGCGAGGCCGAGACCATCGAGGCCGCGGTCCGCATCCCGCTGCTGCACATCGCCGACCCGACGGGAGAGGCGATCAAGGCCGCTGGCCTGTCGACGGTCGGCCTGCTGGGCACCGCCTTCACCATGGAGCACGACTTCTATCGCGGCCGCCTGGAGACGCAGCACGGCCTGACGGTGCTCACGCCCGAGGCCGAGGATCGCGCGGCTGTCCATCGGATCATCTACGAGGAGCTGGTGGCGGGCCGAGTGCTCGACGCCTCGCGTGAGGTCTACAGGGCGGTGATCGAACGGCTCGTAGCGCGCGGCGCCGAGGCGATCATCCTGGGCTGCACCGAGATCATGCTGCTGATCGGCCAGGCCGACAGTCCTGTCCCCGTCTTCGACACCACCACCCTGCACGCCCTGGCCGCGGTGGACCGGGCCTTGAAAGGCGGCGCCTAGCCGATAGGGTGCCTCCGCTCAAGTTGCGGAGTTTCCGAATGCGTCTGCGCCTCGCCCTGCTCGCCAGCCTCTCGATCCTGGCGGCGACGCCGACCCTGGCTCAGACCTCCAGCGCCTATGAGGCCGTCGACCCCTTCATTGGCACGGGCGGGGACGGCCACACCTTCCCGGGCGCGGTGGTTCCGTTCGGCATGGTGCAACTGAGCCCCGACACCGACATCCTGCCGTTCAGGCAAAGCTACGCCCGCGCCGCAGGTTACCGCTTCGGCGATCCGACCATCCTGGGCTTCTCGCACACCCACTTCTCGGGCGCGGGCCACTCCGACCTCGGCGACATCCTGCTGACGCCGGTCGTCGGCGAGGCCAAGCTGGAGCCGGGCGAGGCGGACAAGCCGGGATCCGGCTACCGCTCGCGTTACAGCCACGACAGCGAGGTCGCCCAGCCGGGCTACTATGCCGTGACGCTCAGCGACAGCCAGGTGCGCGCCGAGCTGACCGCCGGCCTGCGCACGGGCCTGCACCGCTATGCATTCCCCAAGGGCCAGCGCGCCCAGGTGCTGATCGACCTGCGCAGCTCGATCTACAACTATCCGGGCAAGGTCTTGTGGTCGCGCCTGCGCGTGGCGCCGGACGGGACGATCACCGGCTATCGTGAGACGCGCGGCTGGGCCCCGGGGCGCAAGCTGTTCTTCGCCATTCGCTTCGACAAGCCGCTGGTCGGCCAGGCCTTCCACAACCGCGAGACGGACGTGCCCTACAAGGGCTTCGCCCAGCCGGGCCGGACGCCCAACGACCGCGCTCAAATCCAGGGCCGGGCGCTAGTCGGCGTCTTCGACTTCGGCCAGCTCGACGGGCCGCTGACGGTCAAGGTGGCGCTGTCCTCGGTCAGCGAGGACGGGGCGATCGCCAACCTCGCCAGCGACGAACCCGGCTTCGACTTCGACGCCCAGCGCGCCCGCGCCAAGGCGGCCTGGGAGAAGGCCCTGGCGGCCGTCGACATCGAGGCTCCGGCCCCGATGCGGAAAACGCTCTACACGGCGCTCTATCACACCCTGCTGGCCCCCAGCGTCTTCGCCGACGCCGACGGCCGCTATCGCGGGCCAGACGACCAGGTGCACGAGGGCAAGCTGGACGGCCGCCCCTTCACCTTCCACTCGACCTTCTCGCTGTGGGACACCTTCCGGGCCGAGCATCCGCTGCTGACCCTGGTGCAGCCCGCCGACTACACCAACGACGTGGTCAATTCGCTGATCGCCTCGCAGCGCCAGAGCCCCTACCAGATCCTGCCGGTCTGGCAGTTCCACGGCCAGGAGACCTGGACGATGATCGGCTATCACGCCGTTCCGGTCATCGCCGACGCCTGGATGAAGGGGATCCGCGGCTACGACGGCAAGGCCGCCCTCGACGCCATGGTCAAGAGCGCCACCTACGCCCCTTACGGCGGCCTGGGCGACTACATGAAGCTGGGCTACGTCCCGATCGACAAGGAGCCGGAGGCGGCCTCCAAGACAGTCGAGTACGCCTATGACGACTGGACCATCGCCCGCATGGCCCGCGACATGGGCCAGGCGGACACCGCCGCGACCTTCGAGAAGCGCGCCGCCTACTGGCGCAACAGCTTCGATACGAAGACCGGCTTCCTGCGCGCCCGCAAGAGCGACGGGACCTACCGCGAGCCGTTCAACCCGACCGCCATCAACTACGGCTCGGACTACACCGAGGGCAACGCCTGGCAATACTCGTGGTTCGCGCCGCAGGACCTGGGCGGGGTGGTCAAGACGCTGGGCGGCGACGCGGCGACCGTGAAGAAGCTGGACGCCATGTTCGACTTCGACAACTCCAAGGTCGACTACTCCCACGCCGAGGACATCGCCGGCCTGATCGGCCAGTACATTCATGGCAACGAGCCCAGCCACCACGTCGCCTACATGTACAACTACGCCGGCGCGCCGTGGCGGACGCAGGCGCGGCTGACCCAGATCGTGAACAGCCAGTACAAGCCCACCCCGGAGGGCCTGTCGGGCAATGACGACCTGGGCCAGATGTCGGCCTGGCTGATGTTCACGAGCCTCGGCTTCTATCCCGTCACGCCGGCCTCGAACGAATACGCGATCGGTCGCCCGTTCGTGGACAAGGCCGCGCTGAACCTGCCGAACGGCAAGCGCTTCACAGTGCGCGCGGTGGGGATGTCCGACGCCGCGCCCTACGTCGCCAAGGTCACCCTGAACGGCCAAACGCTGACCCGCGCCTTCCTGAAGCATGAGGAGATCGTCGCCGGCGGCGAGCTGGTGTTCACGATGAGCGCGACCCCGAACAAGACCTGGGCGACGCGGGCGGCCGACCGGCCGACCTCGATGACGGCTTATCGGTAGGGGTTAGTTCACCGGCTCCTCGGTCGCCGGCGCCCCGGCGTCCTCGCGTTCCGACGCCGTCCGGGCGAACTCCGCCGCGAGGGTCTCGTAGAAGCCGTTGCGCGGGTCCGGCTTGGTCTCGGCCACGGGATCATCCAGCAGCCACGGAAAGTCGCTGACGGCCAGGGAGGCGTGGGCCGCGACCATGAAGCGGCGCCAGACGGCGGCCGGGATGTCGCCGCCCACCACCTTGTTCATCGGCCGCTCGTCGTCGTTGCCGACCCAGACGCCGGTCACATAGTCCGGCGTGAAGCCGACAAACCAGGCGTCGCGCCAGTTCTGGCTGGTGCCGGTCTTGCCCGCGGCGGGACGGCCGAACTCGGCGCGGCGGGCCGTGCCCTCGGTGACCACCTTCTCCATCATCCGCACCATGATGCTGGCGTGGCCCTGGTCATAGACGCGGCGCTCTGCGGCCGGCGGCGGGTGGGCCCAGATCTCCTGGCCGCCCTGGGTGCCGATCGACTCGATCAGGTACGGCTCCAGCCGGATCCCGCCCAGCTGGAAGACCTGGAAGCCGGCGGTCAGCTGCAGCAGGTTCACCTCGTAGGAGCCGAGCGCCACCGACAGGTCCGGCGTCTCGGGCAGGCTGCTGATCCCGAACCGGCGGGCGAGCTCGCCGATCGCCGCGCCGCCGACCTCGCTTCCGAGTTGGGCGGCGATGGTGTTGGTCGACGTCATCAGCGCCTGCTCGACGGTCATCGGGCCGCGATAGCCGCCGCCATAGTTCTCCGGCGCCCAGTCGCCGAACTTGACGGGCTCGTCGACGCGGATGTCGGTCGGCAGCACGCCGTGCTCGACGGCGGCGGCGTAGACGAACGGCTTGAAGGTCGAGCCGGGCTGGCGCCGCGCCTGGACGGCGCGGTTGAAGGGGCTTTCGACATAGTCGGTCCCGCCGATCATCGCCCGGATGGCGCCGTCGGACGACAGCGACAGCAGCGCGGCCTGCGAGACGCCGGAGACCGGGCCGTCGACCGCGATGGTTTGCCGGATGGTCTCGGCGGCCTCGCGCTGCAGCAGCGGGTCGATCGTCAGGCGCACAACCAGGTCCGGCGCGTTGGGCCCGGCGACCTTGACCGCCTCGGCGGTGGCGTAGTCCAGCACCCAGCCGAAGTCGCCCTCGTCCTGACCCACCGACGAGAGGAAGGGCCGATCCTCCAGCGCCTCGCGTTCCTCTCGGGCCGTGATCCAGCCCTTGGCGCGCATATTGGCCAGGATCAGCCGCGAGCGGGCCAGGGCGCGCTCCATGTCGCGGTTCAGGGCCAGGCGCGTGGGCGCCTTGGGCAGGCTGGCCAGCAGGGCCGCCTCCGACAGGGTCAGCTGGCTGGCGGACTTGCCGAAATAGGTCTGGGCCGCCCCATCGAGGCCATAGGCGCCCCCGCCGAAATAGATGCGGTTCAGGTAGATCTCGAGAATCTCGTCCTTGGTCAGCACCTGCTCCAGCCGGTAGGCCAGCAGCATCTCCTGCAGCTTGCGCTTGATGACCCGGTCGGGGCTGAGGAACAGGCCCTTGGCCAGCTGCTGGGTCAGGGTCGAGGCGCCCTGCACCGTGCGGCCGGCCCGCCAGTTGATCCAGGCGGCCCGGAAGACGCCTTGCACGTCGATCGGACCATGCTGGTAGAAGCGGCGGTCCTCGGCCGCCAGGAAGGCCTGGGCGACGTAGGGCGGCAGCTCGTCGACCGTGACCCGCCGGCCATAGCGCGGGCCGCGCGTGGCGATCACCTGGCCGTAGCGGTCCTCGAAGCGGATGGCGGGCGCGCGGTTCAGGGCGAACAGCGCCTCGCGTGGCGGCAGCTGCGGCGTATCCTTCAGGTACTTGTTCCAGACGACATAGGCGCCGCCGGCGGCGGCCAGCGCGACGGCCACGATCGCGGCGAGCAGTCCGCCCAGCACCCAGGCCCAGACGCGCCAGGCGCCGCGCGCCCTGGCCGGCCGCGGGTCGAGGCGCAGCGGCTGCTCCGCGGGCTGCGGCGCGGCGGCGGGAGCCTCTGGCGGCGGGGTCTCGTCGGTCGGCGGCGTCGAGTCGGTCACGGTTAAGGTCAGGCTCTGTTTGGTCGCCGGGGCATTCGGGTTTAGGACGAGCCCATGAGTTCAAGCAAACCTTTCTGGCGGACCAAGACGCTCGCCGAGATGACCGTTCCCGAATGGGAGAGCCTGTGCGACGGCTGCGGCCTGTGCTGCCTGGTCCGCTTCGAGGACGAGGACACCGGCGAGATCGTCCCGACCCGCGTGCACTGCCAGCTGTTCGACGAGCACCTGTGCCGCTGCAAGGACTATCCGAACCGCAAGAAGACGGTGCCGGACTGCATCAAGCTGACGCCCTACAATATCGAGGACCTGGAGTGGATGCCGCGCTCCTGCGCCTACCGGCGCCTGCACGAGGGCAAAGACCTGCCGCAATGGCACCCGCTGGTCACCGGCGATCCGGAAAGCACCCACAAGGCGGGGATCTCGGTGCGCGACCAGACGGTCTCGGAGCTGTGCTTCGACGACGCCGAAGACGCACTGGACTTCACGGCGACCGACCTGATGCGCGATCGCGGGGATGATCCGTACGAGGTGCAGGGGGACTGAGGGGGACGCCCCTCCGTCTCGTCGCGTATCCGCGCCGATCCACCTCCCCCGTTTTACGGGTGAGGAGGGAGCTTCCTCATCATCCCCCGGAACACGGGGGAGGTGGCCCGGAGGGCCGGAGGGAGCGCACTCTCTGGCCCCAGACACAGAAAAAGCCGGCCCGCGATGCGCGGAGCCGGCTTTCCGTCGCCCTTACGGCGAGAAGCGCGAAGCTTCTTACTTCTTGCCGGTGAAGCCGGCGAACTTGGCGTTGAAGCGCGAGACGCGGCCGCCACGGTCCATCAGCTGGGCGTTGCCGCCCGTCCACGCCGGATGGGTGCGCGGATCGATGTCGAGCGCGAGCGTCGCGCCTTCCTTGCCGTAGGTCGAGCGGGTCTTGTAGCTCGAACCGTCGGTCAGGGTGACGGTGATGAAGTGGTAGTCGGGGTGAATGTCTTGTTTCATGGCGGCGATCCAGACCGACTAAGCCGGCGAGTGAGAATGGGGTAAGCGCCAAACCGCGCACGCGCGGGGTGGCCCTCGAAGACGCGCGGCTATAAAGAACGCGCGCGATTTTGGCAAGGGACAGTTGATGACCGACGTGACCGCCGGCGACCAAAAGGCCGAAGGCCGCCCCGGCGCGGGGGCGGAATTGGTCCAGGGCATGGCCGAGGCCAAGGCCCGGCGGCCGCGCCGCAAGGACATCCGTCCGCTGGCCCACCTGCTGCCGTTCGTGGCCGCCCACAAGGGCGACGGCCTGGCCGCGGCCTTCTTCCTGCTGTTTTCGACCGGCGCGACCCTGGGCCTCACCGCGGCCTTCAAGGAGGTCATCGATCACGGATTCGCCAAGGGGCAGGGCTCCGAGATCAACAGCGCCTTTGTCGGCCTGGGCGCTGTGGCCATGGTGCTGGCGGTGGCGACGGCGCTGCGATTCTTTTTCATCACGCGACTGGGCGAGCGGGTGGTGGCGGACGTACGCCGCGCGCTCTATGGCCACACCCTGACGCTGGACCAGGAATATTTCCTCAAGACCCGCACCGGCGAGGTTCTGTCGCGGCTGACGACCGACGTCGCCCTGATTGAGCAACTGGTCGGCGCCTCGGCCTCGATCGCGCTGCGCAATATCCTCAGCCTCGTGGGCGGGCTTGGCTACATGGCGGTGGTCTCGCCCAAGCTGGCGGGCTTCATCGTGGCGATGGTGCCGGTGATCCTGGCGCCGATGTTCCTGGTCGGTCGGCGGGTCCGCAAGCTGACCGTCACGGCCCAGGATCGCTTCGCCGACGCCGTCGGCTATGCGGGCGAGAGCCTGGACGCCCTGGAGACGGTGCAGGCCTTCGGCCGCGAGAAGGCGTCGTCGGCCCGCTTCGCCGGCGCGGTGGAGGCTGCCTACAAGGCCTCCGTCAAGCGGATCACCACCCGCGCCACCATGACCGCCATGGTCATCATCCTGGCGTTCGGCGGCATCACCCTGCTGCTGTGGACCGGCGCGCGCCTGGTGCTGTCGGGCGAAATGACCGGCGGCACCCTGGCCCAGTTCGCCATGCTGGCGGTGATGGCGGCCGGCTCGATCGGCGCCCTCGGCGAGGTGTGGGGCGACGTCCAGAAGGCCTCGGGCGCCATGGACCGTATCTCCGACCTGCTGAATGCGCGCCCGAGCATCGCGGCCCCCGCCGTTCCCAAGCCGCTGCCGACGCCCGCGCGTGGCGAGATCGCCTTCGAGAACGTGACCTTCGCCTATCCGGGCCGCCCGGACCTTCCGGCGCTGAACGGCTTTGATCTTGCGGTGAAGGCCGGCGAGACCGTCGCCCTGGTCGGCCCCTCGGGCGCCGGCAAGAGCACCGTCCTGCGGCTCCTTTTGAGGTTCTACGACCCCCAGTCTGGAGATATCCGCCTGGACGGCGTGAACCTGCGCGACGCCGACCCCGCCGAGGTCCGGGCCCGCATGGCCCTGGTCGCCCAGGACTCGCCGCTGTTCTCGGGTTCGGCCCTCGACAACATCCGCTTTGGCCGCGCGGACGCCTCCGACGCCGAGCTGAAGGCCGCCGCCGAGGCCGCCCAGGCCGCGGGCTTCCTGTCGGCCCTGCCGCAAGGCTTCGACACCCCTGTGGGCGAACGCGCCAAGACCCTGTCGGGCGGCCAGCGCCAGCGCCTGGCCATCGCCCGCGCCCTGGCCCGCGAGGCGCCGATCCTGCTGCTGGACGAGGCCACCAGCGCCCTCGACGCCGAGAGCGAGCGCCTGGTGCAACAGGCCCTGACCGCCGCCATGGAAGGTCGCACGACGCTCGTCATCGCCCACCGCCTGGCCACGGTGCTCAAGGCTGACCGGATCGTGGTCATGGAGGAGGGGCGCGTGGTCGAGCAGGGCACGCACGCCGAGCTTTTCGCCAAGGGCGGCCTCTACGCCCGCCTGGCCCGACTGCAGTTCGGGGTCGAGGCGGCGTAGCCGTCACGTCCCTTCTTCGCGCTTGATCACGTCGACGTGCTCGATCTGAAGACGCAGGGCCCTGATCGCCGGATCGTTTCCGGACAGCCCATTCGGCTGGGCCTCCGCCCAGTCCAGCAGGACCTTGAGCGCGTCGCTGATGCGGCCGATCTGGCGGCCGTAGCTGCCGACCTCGGCGAGCACGCGGCTCTCGACGCCGGGCGCGGCGGACTGGCCGAGATTGATGCTGAACAGGCTGAAGTCGCCGAACGTCCAGCTCCACGGATTGATGGTCTGGGTAAGCTGACGCGGAGCGAGGGAGACTTGAAACGCCTTGGGCATGTGAAGTCCTCCATGGGGAGGGCCTCAGCATGCGCCGGGATTCAGCTCGGCCTACGCCAAAAACGCCGCTCTCGGCCCTGGCGCTCTACTTCGCCAAATCCGCGGGCGTCGTCGGCTCGCTGATCACGCGTTCCATGGCCGCCCAGCGCGCGGACTCGCTCTTGCCCGTGCGTTCGACGTGGGCGCGGACCAGGTCCTGACCCAGGCTGTAGTTGATGATGTAGGCGCGGTAGGCCTCGATGAACGACAGGCGCTTCTCGGCGCGGGCCACGGACGTCAGTCCGTACTTGGCCAGGGCCTTCACGGCCTGCGGCTTGGTCATCTTGCCGTCCAGATAGGCCGCCGCGATGGTGATCTCGCTCTGGGCCAGGGCGGCCTTGGCGTCCATCAGCGCGCCATAGGCCGCCGCCGTCTTGGGATCCAGGCCCGCCAGCGGATAGAGCTTGTCGCGCTCGAAGTCGGTCTTGGTCTTGCCGGGGAAGGCCAGGGCGATGCCGTAGTTGGCGCTGCCCTCGGCGATCAGCGACTGCGGCGAGAACAGCGGATAGACGCTGAACTCCACCCAGCCCTTGCCCTTGGTCAGCTTCTCTTCCAGCAGGGCGTTCAGCACGTGGTGGCCCGGATAGCCCTCGTGGCAGCCCAGGTCCAAGGCGCGGCTGATGTAGATCGGCAGGTCGGTGTTGATCTCGATCAGGCTGTGGGCGCCGCCCTGGTACCAGTTGTAGCCGCTCCAGGGCTTCTTGGTGACGAACGACAGGTCGAAGCGCTCGCCCTCGGGCAGCTTGATGTGCTCTTCGGTCTTGGCCTTGCAGGCGGCGATGCCGGCCTTCATCACCGGCTCGAGGCGGTCGGTCGGGATCACGTAATTGGCCTGGAACGCGTCAACGCGGGCGGCCAGATCACCCTTGCCGGGGACCAGCTTGTCGAGGCGCGCCAGGATCGGATCGTAGGTGTTCAGCGGCTTGATCGCGGGACGGACGCCGAACAGGCCCTGGGCCTCGTCCTGGAAGCTGAACTTGTCGCCGGCCAGCATGGCCAGCCGCGTCTGCGCCGCCTTGACCTGACCTTTCAGGAACAGCTTGCGGCGGCGCTGGTCGGCGGTGAGCTGCTTGTCCGGCGCATGCGCCAGCAGGTCCTGCAGGCGATCGGCTTCCTTGCGCAGCACCGAGACCGGGCGCGGCGCCAGCTTGGCGGCGGTCTGATATTCGCGGGGACCATAGTAGGCGTCGACATAGCCGGGTTCGCGCTCTCCGGCCTCTAGGGTCAGGCGCACGAAGTCGACGGCGATCTTGTCCAGCAGTTCGGAGCCGGGCGAGGCGAGGGCGGGCGAGATGGCGCCGAGTGACAGCGTGGCGATGGCCGCGAGGGACGCGGCGGCGTGGCGGAACGTCATGATACTCACCCGAACGATCGAAGGCGGCACGCTGCACCGTTCCGCCCCGGTTCGGCAAGCTCGGCCGTTCTAGCCTCGCGCGGCGACCGCCAGGGCGGGGAAGTCGCTGAACACCCCGTCGACGCCCGCCGCGTACAGCGCCTTCAGCACCGCGATGGCGTCGCCGTGCTGGGCCAGGAAGGCCGGGTCCTTGGGATCGCCTTTCCGCAAGGTCGCGGGCAGGAAGTAGTTCTCGGCGCGCACCGTCCAGGGGTGGACGACGAGGCCCGCGGCGTGGGCGTTCTTGACGAGGTCGGTGGCCGGCAGCAGGGCGTTGGCGTCCTGCGGGACGACCATGGTCTTTTCCGGGCCCAGGCCGTCGGCGTAGACGGCCACGTCCTTCAGGCCCTGGGCGGTGACGAGGTCGGCGTACTTGACGGTCGGCAGGTCGGCGGGCCCGCCTTCGCCGGCGACCAGGAACACCAGGCGCGCGGGGGTCTTGGCCCGCAGGCGCTTGAGAGGCCCGACTTCGAAGCACTGCACGAACACCGGCGCGGTGGCCGAGTTCAGGTCCAGCGCCTTCAGCTTGGCGACGAGGCGGTCCTCGGTGGGCAGGCCGATCGAGGCGAAATAGGTCGGGTGCTTCAGCTCGGGATAGACGCCGATCGTCCGGCCGGTGCGCTGGCTGCCGGCGCGGGCGATGGCGACCACTTCCTCGAAGGTCAGCAACTGGGCCTGGCCGTCATAGGCGGTGTTGGCGGGGCGCAACTGCGGCAGGCGTTCGCGGGCGCGCAGGGTCTTCAGCTCGGCGAGGGTGAAGTCCTCGGTGAACCAGCCGGTGACCGACTGGCCGTCGATGGTCTTGGTGGCCTTGCGGGCGGCGAACTCGGGGCGGCTGGCGACGTCGGTCGTGCCGCCGATCTCGTTCTCGTGGCGCGCGACGAGGTGGCCGTCCTTGGTGGGGACCAGGTCCGGCTCGATGAAGTCCGCGCCCTGCTCGATGGCGCGCTCATAGGCCAGGACTGTGTGCTCGGGGCGCTCGCCGCTGCAGCCGCGGTGGCCGATGACGATCGGCTTGCGGCTCTGGGCGCGGGCGAAGCCCGGAAGGAACGTGCCGGCGAGGGCGGCGGTGGTCAGGGCGCGACGGGTCAGCAGGGTCATGGGGCGCGATTTAGCGCGCGGATGTGACGGTTTGGCTAGGGGGAACGCCCCCTCCGTCACGGCGCGTATTCGCGCCGCGCCACCTCCCCCGCGATGCGGGTGAGGAGGGAGCGTTATCATCCTCCCCCGTAAAACGGGGGAGGGGGACCGCGAAGCGGTGGAGGGGGCGCTGAGTCGGACTCTAAGCCGCCCGCAGGCGTTCCAGGATCTGCGGGTGCAGGTCCTGGTTCGAGGCCAGGATCGACTTGCCGGACACGAGGTCGAGATCGCTCTCGTCGATCGTGGAGATCTTGCCGCCCGATTCCTGGATCATCAGGATCCCGGCCGCGACATCCCACGGATTGAGGTTGCGCTCCCAGTAGGCGTCGAAGCGGCCGGCGGCGACCCAGGCGAGATCCAGGGCGGCCGAGCCGAAGCGGCGCACGCCGGCGACCTTCTGGCTGACCTGGTGCAGCTCCTTCAGGAACTGGCCGTGGCCGGGCTTGCCGGCGAACGGAACGCCCGTGGCCAGGACGCTCTCATCCAGGTGGCGGCGGGCGGCGACGCGCAGACGCTTCTCGGCGCCGAGGAACGCGCCCTTGCCCTTCTCGACCCAGAAGAGGTCGTTGCTGATCGGGTTATAGGTCACGCCGGCGACGATGCCTTCGCCCTCGCGCTGCAGGGCGATGTTGACCGCGAAGTGCGGGATGGCGTGCATGAAGTTGGTGGTGCCGTCCAGCGGGTCGACGATCCAGGTGTGGGTCTTGTCGGTGCCCTCGATCATGCCGCGCTCTTCGCCCAGGAAGCTGTAGCCCGGGCGGGCCTTGGTCAGGATCTCGAACAGGGTCTGCTCGGCCTTGAGGTCGGCGTTGGTGACGAAGTCCGCCGCGCCCTTCTTGGAGACCTGCAGTTCGGTGACTTCGCCGAAGTCGCGGGCCAGGCCACGGGCGGCCTTCCGGGCCGCGTCGATCATGACGTTCAGAAGGGCGGAAGGCGTGGCCACGGGCGGACTATCCTCAATGAAAGCCGTCGACGCCGGCCGGAAAGTCCGGCGGCGGAGCGGTAGGTCGACGGTGTGAAAGAACGGGCGCGGAACCTAGTCGTCCACAGGCGCGAAGGCAAGGCGGGCGGATTCGAAGGGGTTAACCGGGGCATAATCAACGCCGTGTCATCCCGTCTTCGCTTCGCTACGGCCGGGATGACACGGTTTGTAGACTTATGCCGTCGCCTAGGGCAGCTCCACCTTCGGCAGGCTGTCCTTGGTCTCGCACAACAGCTTGCCGGCCTTGCCGACCGCGCCGGAGATGTCCTCGATCTTGGCTTCCTTGCGCCAGCCCTTGGGCAGACCCTTGGTTCCGTCGAAGTCCATGCCGAGGTCCATCCACTTGTCCGCCGCGCAGTCCAGCGCGAACAACAGGATCGGACCCTTGCTGGCCGGCCAGTCGCGATAGGGGCCGACGCCCTTGCCCTCGGCGATGCGGGTGACGATCAGGCCTGTGGCCTGATCCACGCGGGAAAAGTCCGCGTCGTAATAGGTCTTGGTTTCGCCCGGCGCCAGTTTCCAGGTCTCGGCGGTCGAGGCCGTCGAGAAGGCCAGAGCCGGTAAGCTAAGCAAACACACTACGAGCCGCTTCATGTCGAGCGTCCTCCCCAGGCTTTGTTCGCTGGAGAGGACGCTAGGCCTGTGTGCGGCGCGTCACAAGGCGGCCTGGCGACCTCGTTTTACTTAGGGGATTGCTGGCGGGCTTCCCGGCGCGCCGCGAGGCCGTCGGCGATGGCGGCGTTCAGGGCGGCGACCGCGGCGGCGGGACCTTCCGGATGGGCCCAGACCCCGGCTGATACGGCCAGGAAGTCCGCGCCCGCCGCCGCCAGGCCGGTTGCGTTGTCGGCGGTGATCCCGCCGATCGCCACGCACGGCGTCTCCATCGTCTCCTGCCAGATCGTCAGGATTTCGGGATCGGCGGTGGTCGGGGCGTCCTTGGTCGTGGTCGGGAAGAAGGCGCCGAAGGCGACGTAGTCCGCGCCGGCCTCGGACGCCTCCATGGCCAGGTGCCGGCTGTCGTGGCAGGTGACCCCGATCATCCTCTGGCCCATCAGCTTGCGGGCGTCCTTGTAGGGCATGTCGGACTGGCCGATGTGGACGCCATCGACGGCGAGGCGGGCGGCCAGATCCGGGCGGTCGTTCAGGATCACGGCGACGTCGCGCGCTTGGGCGATCGGGGCCAGGACGTCGACGGCGGCGGCCACCACCTCGTCTGGCGCGTCCTTCAGCCGGATCTGCAGGGCGGCCACGTCGCCGCCTTCGAGCGCCTGGGCCAGCGTCCGGCCGAAACCGGCCAGGTCGGACAGGGCGGGCGGGGTGATCAGGTAGAGGCGGCAGTCGAGCGTCATGGGGTGGCTTTAGGCCAAATCGCGCCCGGGGAGTAGATGTCGCAGGCGCATCGCAATGAGAGTCAGTTGCAAAAGCCCCGGCATTGGGCTAGATGAGAATGAAACTCATTCGGTAGGGCGTTCTTCCTTGTACGTCTGCAATTGTAACGGCATCCGCGAGCGCCAGGTGCGCGCCGCCATCGACGCCGGCGCCCAGCGCCCGGTGGAGATTTTCCGCCATCACGGCTGCCAGGCCCAGTGCGCCAAGTGCGTCTGTGAGATGCGCCAGATGATCCAGGAAAACCGCGAGGCGCTAGCCTACGCCGCCGAGTAACGGCGAAACTCCGGCAAATTCAGAGATCGCGAAGCACTTGCACGGATTTCCGTGAGAGCGCGAAACACTCGCACATATTCATGTTGAAGGCCGCCACGGCTTGCCCCAGGTTCCGGCCGACAACGACTCTGAAGGAGGCCGCCATGCAGGGCGATCCCGGCATTATCCGACTGCTCAACGCGGTCCTCACCAACGAGCTGACGGCGGTCAACCAGTACTTCCTGCACGCGCGGATGTACGACAACTGGGGCTTCAAGCGCCTCGGCAAGATCACCTATGACGAGTCGATCGGCGAGATGAAGCACGCCGACATGCTGATCAACCGCATCCTGTTCCTGGAAGGTCTTCCGAACCTCCAGGACCTGCACAAGCTGAAGATCGGCGAGACCGTGCCCGAGTGCCTGAATTCCGACCTCCAGGTCGAGCTGGGCGGTCGCGAGACCCTGATCCCGGGCATCATCCAGTGCGAACAGGCCCGCGACTATGTCAGCCGTGAGCTGCTGCGTGAGATCCTCAGCGACACCGAGGAGCACATCGACTTCCTCGAGACCCAGCTGTCGCTGGTCAAGTCGCTGGGCGAAGCCAACTACCTGCAGTCGGCCATGGGCGAGCTGCCGTCCTAGCCGCGCCTAGATCGGCCGCTGCATGAACAGGCGCGCGCCTTCGTCGAGGCCGCGCGCCACATGCTCTCGCCGCACCGCGCGCAAGGCGTCCGAGAGCGCGTCGTCGGGAATGTCGAGAAATCCCAACCGCCTGTAGTACGGCGCGTTCCAGGGCACATCGCGGAAGGTCGAGAGCGTCAGGCGGGCCCGCCCCGTCGCCGCTGCGCGCTGGGCCACGGCGTCGATCAGGGCCGCGCCGATCCGGCGTCCCTCGAACCGCGGATCCACGTCGATCTGTTCGATGTAGAGGCTGTCCTCCAGCGGGCGGAACATCACGAACGCCGCCAACGCCTCATCGAGAGTCGCCGCCAGCAGCCCATTCGCGGCGACACGGGCCGTGAGCACGTCCCAGGGCGTTGGCTCGTCGCCGGCCAGCGCATCCATCACGCCGATGAAACGGCGGGACGAGCCACGTTCAAGAGCGCGGATCGCGTCGAGTTCGGCCGTCTGGGCGGGGCGGATGGCGAGCGTCATGCGACCCTCGTAGCTCACGCGGCGCCCGCCGCGAAGGCGGTCAGGCGGCGCGCTGTCGCGTCGGCTGATCGTCGAACTTCTCGACCAGTTCGCCCAGGCGCGAGGCCTCGCCCTTCAGCGAGTGCGCCGCAGCGGTGGTCTGCTCGACCATCGCCGCGTTCTGCTGGGTCATCTGGTCCATCTGATTCACGGCGCTGTTGACCTGGCCGAGGCTCAGGGCCTGTTCCTGCGCGGCCGTGGCGATCTCGGCCACCAGCTCGGAGATGTCGCTGACGCGCTGGATGATGCTGCCCAGAGCCGAGCCGGTGCGGTCGACCAGGGTGACGCCGACCTCGACCTTGTCGGTTGCCGCGCCGATCAGAACCTTGATTTCCTTGGCGGCGTCGGCCGAGCGCTGAGCCAGGGCCCGGACTTCCTGCGCAACGACGGCGAAGCCCTTGCCGCTTTCGCCGGCGCGGGCCGCTTCGACGCCGGCGTTCAGGGCCAGCAGATTGGTCTGGAAGGCGATCTCGTCGATCACCCCGATGATCTGGCCGATCTGTGACGAGGCGGTCTCGATCTCGCGCACGGCGATGACGGCGTCGCGCACCGACACCTCTGTCGCGCGGGCTTCCTCGCGAGCGGCGTCGACCATGCCATTGGCGCGGCCGGCGCTGTCGGCCGCCTGACGCACGGCGCCGGTGATTTCGTTGAGGGCCGCCGCGGTCTCTTCCAGGCTGGCGGCCTGCTGCTCGGTCCGGCGCGACAGGTCGTCGGCGGCCTGGGCGATCTCGGCCGCGCCGACATGGACGCCGCGCGACGAGGTCCCGATGTCGCCGAGCGTGGCGTTCAGGGTCTCGGCCGTGGCGTTGAAGTCGTGGCGCAGGCGTTCGTAATCGGCGTGGAAGGCCTTGTTCAGACGCACGCCGATCTGGCCGTTGGCCAGGTTGGCGAGGCCTTGGGCGAGGCCGTCCATGGCGTCGCGACGCGCTTCCTCGGCCGCGCGTCGCTCGGCTTCGGCCGCGGCGCGGCTGTGTTCGGAGTCCATGCGGGCCTGGTCCTCGCGATCCCGCATCGCGCGGCGTTCCAGCGCGGCCTCGCGGAAGACGGCGATCGACTTGGCCATGTCTCCCAGCTCGTCCGAGCGGTTGGCGAAGGGGACCTCGTTCTCGTAGTCGCCCTTGGCCAGCTTGGCCATGTAGTCGGTGATGGCTTCGACCGGGCGCACGACGGCGCGGCGCAGGGCCCAGATCCCACCGAAAATCAGGCCGCCCAGCAACAGGGTCAGGCCCGCCATCAGGCCCACGTCCCACAGCTGCTTGCGATGCGCGTAAGCCTCGACGGCGGCGTTGTCGGACGCGATCACCGGCGTGGCCTTGTCGACCTGGGCGCGGTGGGCGGCGTAGGCGATCTTGAGTTCGGCGTAGGCGGCGTCGGCGGTCGCCTGATCGCCCACCTCGACGGCGGCGACGAGGCGGTCGGCGGCGGCGAGCATCTGCTTGGCTTGGACGTCGGAGTCCACGAGCAAAATCTGTTTGACCTTCGGGTCGAAGTCGGACGCGCGCCAGTAGGTCGTGCGCGCGTCATATTCGCTCCGCAAGCGCTTGAGTTCGCCCGCGGCCCAGCGCGCGGAGTCGGGCGTGCGGGTGAAATAGGCGGTCTGCGCGTCGAGATAGGCCTCGATGACGTACATGGGCGGCGGCAGGATGTCGGCGGTCAGATCCTTGCCCGCGACGATCTGCCGATACAGCGGCCCCCCGATCCTCTGGTTGGCGATCGCGTTCCACGACCCAGCGGTCAGCAGAACAAGCCCAACGGCCAAGGCCGCGCCGAAAAGGCTCATGGCCCCGGACAACTTCAGACGCATAGCGCCTACTCCCCAAAACAGGAGGCTAGAAACGCCACATCAGGCGTGAACTCGGTCTTAATCGGCCGAAGCGCCTACCCATATTGGGGTGCTTTGCCCGCCCGGAGTCCCTTTCCGCGCAAGGTTCTTGCGAGTGTCGAACGGGCCTGCGTCAAATTGACGCAGGGAGTCTTCGGGTCTCTCCGACCGGATCCCGCGGCGCCGTTTCGGCGGCATTTTCGGGTGGCGCCGCGCGAGGATCGCGCCATGATGAGGCGAGCCCGGCCGCCCTGGAACCAAGGCCCAGCTGGGCTGTTTGACCTTGCGAGTACAATAGGGAGTTCCGCCATGCACATCGCCCACGGAAAGTCGCGCGAGCGCGCTCTGGCCGGCCGCGAGGCGTTCGAACTGGAGCATCGGAAGGACTTCCATCCGGCCGGTCAGATCGCCGTAGGCGCGGCCCTGGCCGGCGGTGCGATCGTCGCGGCCCTGGTGATGGGCCGGCGGCACGAGAAGGTGCTGGACGACGAGATGTACGCCGTCGAGTTCGCTGAAATGCACGAGCCGGTGGCCCACCAGCCCAAGCCGCTGACCAGCCTGCTGCTGCCGCCGCTGTTCATCGCCATGACCCTTTCGGGTCTGCGCACCTGGAACGCCCCGTCCAGCCCCGCCCGCACCCCCGCGCCCTGACGATCTGGAGCCTGGTGCAGGGCTTCAACGCCCTGTGGCTGGGCCTGGGCGCCAAGCGCCTGGGCGGCCAGCTCAGCGCCGCGACCGCCTCGCTGGCGGCCTCGGCGGCCTATGCGATCGAGGCGCGCAAGGTCGGCGGCGGCACGGCGCCGGACCTCGGCTGGGTGGGCTTGGCCAACGCGCTGAGCTCCCAGCTGTGGCGCAGGCCGGTGCCGCGCGCGCCCACGATCCACTAGGCCTTTTGGCTCAAGGGATCTTCAGCAAACGGTCCAGTCCGAACCGCCCGCCGCCGCGCGCGATCAGCGGCAGCAGCAGGCCCGCCCACGACAGGTGGGTGGGCCACGCGTCCGGATAGACGAAGATCTCGATCACCGCCGTCATGCCCAGGAACGCCAGGGCCGAGACGCGGGTGAACAGGCCCAGCACCAGCAGGATCGAGAACAGGTGCTCCGAATAGGTCGCCACGTGGGCGGCGATCTCGGGCGGCAGCAGCGGCACGTTATATTCGCTCTCGAACAGGGCGTAGGTCCCGTCGGTGATGTGCAGGATCCCGTCGACCTTGGTGCGGCCCGACAGGAAGAAGACCGACGCAACGCCCAGGCGTGCGACAAGCAGCAGCAGATCCTCGGGCAGCAGTTTTTCAACGGTACGGGCGAGCAGGGTCATCGGCGCGCGAAGCGCCGTCGAAAAGGCGGTCATGGCGGTGTCCTTTAGAGAGGGCCGGCGAACACGCCGTCGGCGATCAAAGCGGCGAAAAGCGGAGGAAGCGAGGAACTGGAATCGGCGGTTGCGGCCGCTTCGGCGGCCTCGCCAGCGGTGAGGTCCTGGCGGCAGGCGCGCAAGAACGCGGTCTCGGCGGCGCCGACCACCCGGCTGGAGACGACCTCGCCACGACGGACCAGCAGCAGGGTCTCCGGCGTCTCGGAAAGCTCCAGGTCCTCGGCGCCGTCGCGGGCCGCGCGCCACAGGCTGGGCAGGCCCGCGTCGAAGGCGGCGAAGCGGACGCTGGGGTGGAGGCTAAGACGGGTCTCGGCCAGAACCTCGGGCGCGAGGCGCGACAGCGCGTCGACGTCCAGTGCGCGGGTCTCGGCGGCGAACAGCGCCTCGGTCCAGAGCCGGTCGAGGTGGGCGGCCCCCGCCAGATACGGTAGGTCCGCGGCCGGCGGGAAGCGCTCCAGCCAGACGGGGAAGGCCTCGCCATAGTCCAGCAGGGTGGCGCTGGCCGGCGGCGCTTCGCGGGCGAACAGGGCGGCGACGGCGCGGAACCAGTCCTCGCCGACCATCGACTGGACCGTCGGGAAGTTGGCCGCCAGGGCGTCGACGCAGCCCTTGACGATGGTGTTGCGATAGACCGCCAGGCCCGGATGATCCTCATCCGCCAGCCAGGGCGACAGGGCCGCGCGCTGGCCGCCGATCGCGGCGACGAAGGCGTCCTGGAAATCGAGCAGCTCAGGCATCCGCCATCTCCAGGGCGGAGAGCTCGGCGGCGGCGCGGTCGCGCTCGGCCATCAGCGTCGCGAAGGCGGGAATGTCGTCATCCCGCTCGATCAGCGTCGGGCGCGGGCCGACGCGGCGGATCAGGCGGCGGTAGAGGGTCCACACGGGCTCGGCCACCGGCGCGCCGTGGGTGTCAATCAGTAGCCCGGAACCGCCGGCGTCGGGGCCGTGACCCGCCAGGTGGATCTCGCCGATCGCCTCGGCGGGAAGAGCGTCCAGATAGGACTCGGCGCTGTAGCCGAGGTTGCTGGCGCTGACGAAGACGTTGTTGACGTCGACCAGCAGGCCGCAGCCGGTGCGTTGGACCAACGCCTTCAGGAAGTCGACCTCGTCCAGGTCGTTGCCCGTGAGTGGCAGGTACAGCGACGGGTTCTCGATCAGCACGCGGCGACCCAGCGCCGTCTGCATCTGGTCGATATTGTCGGCGATGCGGGTCAGCGCCGCCCGGGTGCGCGGGAAGGGCAGCAGGTCGGGTTGGTGCGCGCCGCGATGGGTCGACCAGGCCAGGTGCTCGGACACGACGAACGGCTCGAACCGATCGACCAGGCGCTTCAACGCGGCCAGGTGTTCGGCGTCCGGATCGGCGTCGGCGGCCAGCGAGAGGCCCACGCCGTGCAGCGACAGCGGCCGGCGCTGGCGGATCGCCTCCAGCGCCGACAGCCTCGGACCGCCGGCCGACATGTAGTTCTCGGGATGGACCTCGAACCACAGGCCCTTAGCTTCCGCCGCGAGGGCGTCGGCGTAGTGCTCGGGTTTCAGGCCAAGGCCGGCGGTGGGGGGCATTGTCATTCTCTCAGAACCCGATTTCCCGGCGAATGCCGGGACCCAGATGGAAAGACGCTGAAGCGGGCTCCAAAAGCTCTGAGCCATTCCAATCAGCTCCAGCGTCTTGGGATCTGGGCCCCGGCGTTCGCCGGGGAGGTCGGCGGGGAACGGCGGATCAGGCCTTCGGCGTCAGCGAGCCCATGCCCTTGGGGGTCTTGATCGTGGCGCAGGTGCCCTTCTTGACCATCTTCCAGGCGTCGCCCTGGTAGTCGACCTTCGAGGTGCCGGCGCACGAGGTGCCAGCGCCCGCCTTGCAGTCGTTCTGGCCGGCCTTGGCCACGCCGTAGCACTTTTCGGTGTCGCCCTTGCCCATGTGTTCGTCGGCGGCGGCCATCGAGACGCCGGCGCTGAGGGCGAAGATGGCGGCCAGGGCGGCGGAAGCGGTGCGGTTCATGGAAGTTCTCCTTGGCGTTTCGCGCCGAGGCGGCTCGTCGCCGCTCGGTCATGGGCAAGTACGAAGCGGAACCATTCGAGGTTACAGCGGTCGGCGAACAAATTTTCGACCGATCTTCCGGGGCAGGTTCCGGCCGCGCGGCAGGGTGTGTAACCATTGGCGACTCGCGCGCGAATAGGGGTGAGCGTGACGGAGACCGAGACCCGTTTGAAGGCGCTGATGCTGCGCGGGCTGGAGGGCGACGCCCCGGCCTATCGCGCCTGTTTGGCCCTGCTTGGGACCCGGCTTCGGGCCTATTTCGCGCGTCGGATGGCCGGCGCGCCCGGCGATGTGGAGGATCTGGTGCAGGAGACGTTGCTGGCGGTGCATCTGAAGCGGTCGACCTGGGACTCGTCCCAGTCGTTCACCGCCTGGGCGCACGCGGTGGCGCGCTACAAGCTGATCGACCACTGGCGCCGGCGGAAGATCCGCCAGACCCTGCCCATCGAGGATCACATCGAATTCCTGGCCGCCGACGAGCCCGAACCCTCTGTGGGGATCGAGCTGGATCGCGCCCTGGCCAGCTTGCCCGAGCGGCAGCGGATTCTGGTCTCCGACGTCAAGCTAACGGGCCTGTCCCTGGCCGAGGCCGGGGCGCGGGCCGGCATCTCCGAGGGCGCGGCCAAGGTTGCGCTGCACCGGGCGCTGAAAGCCCTGGCCGAAAGGATGCGCCGTGCGGACGGATGACCTGATCGCCGCCTTGGCCGCCGACGGCGCGCCGGTCCGCACGCCCCGGCGTCGCCTCGCGGTGGTCGCGGTCGCCGGCGCGCTGGTGGCGCTCGTCCTGGTGCTCACCTGGCTTCACACGCGCCATGACCTGATGCCCGCCATGCGCGGCGGCATGTTCTGGATGAAGGCGGCCTATACCGCCGTCCTGGGCCTGGCCGGCTATCTGGCGATCGAGCGCCTGGCGCGGCCGGAGGGATCGGGCCGACGCGGCTGGCTGCTGGGCGGGGCCGTGGTGGCCGTCTTCGTCGTGGCCGGAGTCTGGCAGGCCCTGGTCAGCCCCGACGTGCAGGCGGCCCTGCACATGCTGCGCGGCCACTCGTGGCACTCGTGCAGCCGCAACATCCTGGTCCTGGGCCTGCCAATGCTGGCGCTGGGGCTGCTGGCCGTGCGGAGCATGGCGCCGACCCGACCCGTCGCCGCCGGCTTCGCCACGGGCCTGTTCGCGGGAGGCGTCGCCGCGACCGTCTATGGTCTGCACTGCGCCGAGAACACCTTCACCTTCGTGGCGCTGTGGTACAGCCTGGGCGTCCTGCTGCTGGCGGCGCTGGGCGCCGTGCTCGGGCGGTGGGTCCTGCGCTGGTAGATCGATAATGAAAAGGCCTCCCGGATCGCTCCAGAAGGCCCTTCGTCTCGACAATCAGCGTCGCCTTACTCGGCGGCGGCTTTGGTCTGGCGGTCGCCGAACTTGGCGTGCAGTTCGCCCGAGGCGTAGCGCTTGGCCATGGCGGCGGTCGACAGCGGCTTGATCTTGTCGGCCCAGCCGGCCGAGCCGAACTCGGTGAAGCGGGCTTCGCAGACCTTGCGCATGGCTTCCTTGGCGGGCTTCAGATAAGCGCGCGGATCGAATTCCGACGGCTTCTCCATCAGCACCTTGCGGATCGCGCCGGTGATGGCCAGGCGGTTGTCGGTGTCGACGTTGATCTTGCGCACGCCGTGCTTGATGCCGCGCTGGATCTCTTCGACCGGCACGCCCCAAGTCTGGGGCATCTCGCCGCCGTACTGGTTGATGATGTCCTGCAGGTCCTGCGGCACCGAGCTGGAGCCGTGCATGACCAGGTGCGTGTTGGGCAGGCGCTGGTGGATCTCCTCGATCACGTTCATGGCCAGGACGTCGCCGTCCGGCTTGCGCGTGAACTTGTAGGCGCCGTGGCTGGTGCCCATGGCGATGGCGAGCGCGTCGACGCCGGTGGCGTGGACGAATTCGACCGCCTGGTCGGGATCGGTCAGCAGCTCGTCATGCGACAGCTTGCCCTCGAAGCCGTGGCCGTCCTCGGCCTCGCCCATGCCGGTCTCCAGCGAGCCCAGCACGCCCAGTTCGCCCTCGACCGAGACGCCGCAGGCGTGGGCCATCTGGACGACGCGACGGGTGACGTCGACGTTGTACTCGTAGGTCGCCGGGGTCTTGGCGTCCTCCATCAGCGAGCCGTCCATCATCACCGAGGTGAAGCCGTACTGGATCGCCGTGGCGCAGGTCGCCGGGCCGTTGCCGTGGTCCTGGTGCATGCAGACCGGGATGTTGGGATAGAGCTCGACGAGACCGTCGATCAGGCGGGCCAGCACGATGTCGCTGGCGTAGTTGCGCGCGCCGCGCGAGGCCTGGATGATGACCGGCGAGTTGACGGCGTCGGCCGCCTCCATGATCGCCAGGCCTTGTTCCATGTTGTTGATGTTGAAGGCCGGAAGCGCGTACTCATGCTCGGCGGCATGGTCCAGCAACTGTCGCAACGTGATGCGAGCCACGTAATTCTCTCCTGCAAGCGTGAAGTGGGTTGGTTCGTTTCTTGTTGTTGGGGCCGTGACGCTTGTGCGTTCTCTGCCCGGTCTCTCTTCAGTCTAAAGCGCGTCAGGGCGGTGAAAAACCGCACACACACGTTCGTTAAACGCGCTCGGTAATCAGTCTGGCACAGGCTGAACGCGGATCTGCACGATCCGCGCCAGCAGAGTTTCGTTTTAGGCCTCGAGCGCGGCGACGCCCGGAAGGGTCTTGCCCTCCATCCATTCCAGGAACGCGCCGCCGGCGGTCGAGACGAACGTCATGTCGGCCGCGACACCAGCGTGGTTCAGGGCCGCCACCGTATCACCGCCACCGGCCACGGCCACGAGTTTACCCGATTTGGCCCGTTCCGAGACATGTTTCGCCGCCGAAACGGTCGCTTTGTCGAACGGCGGCACCTCGAAAACGCCCAAAGGGCCGTTCCAGATCAGGGTTTCGCACTGGTCGATCGTGGCGTTGAGCGTGGCGACGGTCTCGGGACCGGCGTCGAGGATGCGATCCTCGGGCTGGACTTCGTAGACGTTGCGGACGCTGGAGGCGACACCGGGCTTGACCTCGTGGGCGACCACGACGTCGGTCGGCAGCAGGATCTTGCAGCCGGCGCCGCCGGCCAGATCGATAATTTGACGCGCCGTGTCGGCCATGTCGGTCTCGCACAGCGAGGCGCCGACATCGATCTTGGCCGCGTAGAGGAAGGTGTTGGCCATGCCGCCGCCGATGGCCAGGTAGTCGAGCTTGGTCACCAGGTTGCGCAGCAGGTCGAGCTTGGTCGAGACCTTGGAGCCGCCGACGATGCCGATCACCGGCTTCTTGGGCTTGCCGAGCGCGGCGTCCAGGGCTTCCAGCTCACGCTGCATCGACAGGCCCGGATAGGCCGGCAGCAGGCGGGCCAGGCCTTCGGTCGAGGCGTGGGCGCGGTGGGCGGCGCTGAAGGCGTCGTTGACATAGACGTCGCCGTTGGCGGCCAGGGCCTTGGCGAACTCGGGATCGTTCTTTTCTTCGCCGGCGTGGAAGCGGACGTTCTCCAGCAGCGCGACGCCGCCGTTCTCGAGGCCGTTGACGACCTCGGCGGCCGCCGGGCCGACGCAGTCGCTGGCGAAGGCGACCGGCTGCTCCAGCAGCTTGGACAGCGGCTCGGCGACGAAGGCCAGGCTCATCTCCGGCACGACCTTGCCCTTGGGGCGGTCGAAGTGGGCCAGCAGCACCACCTTGGCGCCTTGCTTGGAGAGGTAGGCGATGGTCGGCAGGGCCGCGCGCAGGCGGGTGTCGTCGCTGATCTTGCCGCCGTCGACGGGCAGGTTGAAGTCCACGCGGACCAGGGCGCGCTTGCCGGCCAGGTCGGCGGTGTCGAGGGTGCGGAAGGTCATCGGTCGTCCTGAATATGGAGCAAGGAAAACCCCGCTCCTTGCGGAGCGGGGCTTAAGTCTTTCGGTTCCTTAGAGGAACTTCGCCATCTCGAGAGCGGTGTCGCTCATGCGGGTCGCGAAGCCCCACTCGTTGTCGTACCACGACAGCACGCGGGCCAGCTTGCCCTCGATGACCTGCGTCTGGGGCAGGGCGGCGGTCGAGCTGGCGGCGATGTGGTTCAGGTCCGACGAGACCAGCGGCTCGGTCGTCGTGGCCAGGACGCCCTTCATCGGGCCGTCGGCGGCGGCCTGCAGGGCCTTGTTGATCTCATCGATCGAGGTCTCGCGGGCGGCGACGACCTTCAGGTCGATGACCGAGACGTTCGGGGTCGGGACGCGGATCGACGAGCCGTCCAGCTTGCCCTTCAGCTCCGGGAGCACCAGGCCCAGGGCCTTGGCGGCGCCGGTCGAGGTCGGGATCATGCTCAGGGCCGCGGCGCGGGCGCGGTAGAGGTCCTTGTGCATGGTGTCCAGCGTCGGCTGGTCGCCGGTGTAGCTGTGGATCGTGGTCATGTAGCCACGCTCGATGCCGAACAGGTCGTGCAGGACCTTGGCGACCGGGGCCAGGGCGTTGGTGGTGCACGAGCCGTTCGAGACGACGATGTCGTCGGCGGTCAGGGTCTGGTGGTTGACCTTGTAGACGATGGTCTTGTCGGCGCCGTCGGCGGGAGCGGACACGAGCACGCGCTTGGCGCCGGCCTTCAGGTGGGCGCTGGCCTTGTCCTTGGCGGTGAAGATGCCGGTGCACTCGAAGGCGATGTCGACGCCCAGGTCCTTGTGCGGCAGCTCTTCGGGGTTACGGATGGCCGTGACCTTGATCTTGCCCTGGCCGACGTCGATCCAGTCCTCGCCCGAGGTGACGACGCCCGGGAAGCGGCCGTGGACGCTGTCGTAGCGCAGCAGGTGGGCGTTGGTCTCGACCGGACCCAGGTCGTTGATGGCGACGACCTCGATGTCGCGACGGCCATGCTCGGCGATGGAGCGCAGGACCAGACGTCCGATGCGGCCGAAGCCGTTGATGGCGACGCGAACAGCCATGGGTCATTCTCCGATTTGGCCGCCGAGCGGGATCGTTCGGCGTTCCCTATTTTCGCTGCGCGTTTTGCGGGCTGGGGGCGCGAAGTCAAGTCCGGGAGGCCGCGTTTTGGCGCGTTCGGGGCCAAAATCGGCGGGCGCCGCAAGCTTGGCCCGTCCCCAGCGAAACAAGCTTTCGCCCGCATGGAGCGCGGACAAAAGGCGGCGAATGCTGCTATGGGCTTCGCATCGCCCAATTGTCGCCCCGCGCGACTGGCTTAGAGGGCATCGATCTGTATGTTGCGTTGCATGATGGAAATCCGCCGATGATCCCGGCCGACGGTACGGCCCTCGACCTCGCCGTGCGCCGTCTGGAGCGCGCGGTGAGCCAGCTCGAGCAACGCCTGGCGGCCAAGGCCGCCGAGACCAAGCGCGCGCTCGCCGCTGCGACCGCCGCGGGCGGCGGCGCCGTTGCGCCTGGACTGTTCGAGGAAGACGAGAAGGCCCAGCTGGTCGCCGACCTGGAGGCCGCCCGCGAGCGGGAGAAGGCGCTGGAGGAAGCCGGCGAGCAGGCCTCGGTGGCCCTGGGCCGCGCGATCGCCGAGATCCGCGCGGCGCTGGGCGAGGACGGCGCGGCCAACGACCTGCATGCGCCGAACGATGATGACGACCTGTTCGAAGACTCCGAGGAGGCCTGACGCATGGCCCAGGTGACGATCCAGGTGAACGGCCGGCCCTATATCGTCGGCTGCGAGGACGGCCAGGAGCCGCACCTGACCGAGCTGGCCCGCCTGTTCGACCGCCAGGTCCGGCAGGTGAGCTCGGACGTGGGGCAGCTGGGCGAGACCCGGCTCTTCCTGATGGGCGCCCTGCTGCTGGCCGACGAATTGTCGGACATGAAGCTGCGCCTGGCCCACGCTCAGGCCGAGATCGCCCGCATGCAGCAGGAAGGCACCAAGGCCGAGATCGCCGCCATCCGCGCCCTCGACGCCGCCGCCGAGAAGATCGAGAAGATCGCGGCGGAGTAGCTGCTCGCGTTTCCAATGGCTAAGGTTGTGCTGCGCGACGAGGTTCGCCTATCGTCCCTTTGAGTTGGGGAACGAGGGTCGCATGAAGCTGGGTGTAGCGTTGGCGCTGGCGGTCCTGTGCCTCGGCGGACGCGCCATGGCGGCGGACGAGACCGCGGCCGCCTTCGGCATGCGGGAGTATGTCCAGCAGATCAGCCTGTCGCCGGACGGCAAGCAGGCGGCAATGGTCACGCCGGCCGCGGGGCGCGGGGCCCAACTGGTGATCCTCGACCTGACCGGCGCGACGGCGGCGCGGGCCATCTTGGCGTCCACCGGGGATCCCGAACGCCTGACCGAGTGCAGCTGGTCGACGGACACGCGACTGATTTGCCAGCTCTATGTGGTGGTCAAGGGCGCCCAGGGAAGGCTGGGCTTCACCCGCCTGATCGCCCTCAACAGCGACGGAAGCGCGGTCAAGGTTCTCAGCGCCCAGACCAACGAGCGCTCCTTGAGGATGTCGCAGAACGGCGGCGACATCATCGATTGGGTCACCGACGACGCTCCCGGCGCCGTTCTGATGACGCGAGACTACATTCCTGAAAAGACAACGGGTACGCACCTGGGCAAGGAGGAGGACGGCCTGGGCGTGGACCGCGTCGATACGCTCACCCTATCCCGCAAGCCGGTCGAGCGGCCCAACCTCAACGCCATTGAATATATCGGCGACGGCCATGGCCTCGTACGGATCATGGGCGTCCGGCCGAAGCGGTCTTCGGGCTACGCCGACGACAACATCCAGTACTTCTACCGCGCCGTGAACCAGAGAGACTGGCGGCCCCTTGGACAGCTGACGATCACCGCCGGCGGCTACAGCGGCTTCAACCCGTACGCCGTCGATCCCCAACTGAATGTCGTCTACGGCTTCGACGCTCAAGATGGCCGCCGGGCGCTCTTCAAGGTCGCGCTGGACGAGACGCTGAAACGGGAGCTGGTGCTGGCGCGGCCGGACGTGGACGTCACGGGCCTGGTGCGGATCGGCCGGCAGAAGCGCGTCGTCGGCGCGTCCTTCGTCACCGATCGGCGGGAGACCGAGTTCTTCGATCCGGAGCTGCGCAAGCTGGGCGTCGCGCTCGGCAAGGCTCTGCCCGGGCGGCTGGTCACCTTCATCGACGCCTCGGCCGACGAGTCCAAGCTGCTGCTGTTCGCCGGCGGCGATAGCGATCCCGGCCTCTACTATCTCTTCGACAAGAAGGCGCGGCGCATGGAGGAGCTGATCTCCGCGCGGCCGCCATTGCAGACGTTCAAGCTGGCGACGGTCAAGGCGGTCACCTATCCGGCCGCGGACGGGACCCAGATCCCGGCCTACCTGACCCTGCCGGCTGGCCGCGACGGCAAGAACCTGCCGGCGATCGTCATGCCCCATGGCGGACCCAGCGCGCGCGACGAGTGGGGCTTCGACTGGCTGGCGCAGTTCTTCGCCCATCAGGGCTATGCGGTGCTGCAACCCAACTATCGCGGCTCGGCTGGCTATGGCGCGGACTGGTTCCAGAAGAACGGCTTCCAGTCCTGGCGCACGGCGATCGGCGACGTCAATGACGGCGGTCGCTGGTTGCAGCAGCAGGGGATCGCCAAGCCGGGCAAGCTGGCCATCGTCGGCTGGTCCTATGGCGGCTACGCGGCCCTGCAGTCGGCCGTCTTGGATCCCGACCTCTTCAAGGCCGTGGTCGCGATCGCTCCTGTCACCGACCTGGAGACACTGCGGTCCGAACACCTGGACTTCGTCGACTACCCGCAGGTCAGCGCCTTCATCGGCAAGGGGCCCCATGTGACCGAAGGCTCGCCGGCCCAGAACGCGGCGGCCATCAAGGCGCCGGTGCTGATGTTCCATGGCGATCTCGACGCCAATGTCGGCATCGGCGAGTCCCGGCTCATGGAGCGCAGGCTGAAGGCGGCCGGTCGCTCGGTCGAACTGATCGAGTTCAAGGGCCTGGATCACCAGCTGGCCGACGACGCGGCCCGGACCCAGATGCTGAGCAAGGCCGACGCCTTCCTGCGCGCGTCCCTGGGCTTGTGATCACGCGCGACACCGCCGCCCCTATCGCCGGGGCGGCCGAGCCCCTATATTGGACCTCGGCGGGTCTTGCTGTGGCTCTCGTCGAAGATTTCTATTCCCAGGGACCTTAATCTCTCTATCGGGACCTGTTCCCTCCCGTGGCCGTGGCTGCGGGAACACGGGGCCCACCTGTTACTGACAGGTTCGAGTGGATTGAAACGTCTTCACGGTTCTTCGCGGCGCCGCCACCTTTCTCCTCGTTCGGCGCGGCCTTGCGGCCGCCGGACCGGGATGACAGCTTCCAGGAATGACCATCGTCGACCCCGTCGCGGCCAAGACGGCCCTGCGCGTCTTCCTGCGCAACCAGCGCAAGCAGTTGGCCCGCGAGCACCCCCAGGCCGATTGGATGATCGCCGAGGTGGCGCGCGAGCCCCTGACCGCGCTGTTCCCTGACCCGGCCGGCAAGGTCGCCGCGCTGTATCACGGTCTCGGGTCGGAGCTGTCGCCGCTGCTTCTGGGCGATTGGTTGCGCGAGACCGGCTGGACCTTGGCGCTTCCGGCCGTCGTCGACGCCGACGCCCACCGCATGGTGTTCCGCGCCTGGACTCCGGGCGAGCTCCTTGTCCACGACAAGATCGGCCTGCGCGCCCCCAGCGCCAGGCATCGGGTGCTGGAGCCGGACCTGGTCATCGCGCCGCTTCTGGCCTTTCAGCGCGACGGCGTGAGGCTGGGGCAGGGCGGCGGCTACTACGACCGGACCTTGGAAGCCCTGCGCGCGCGAAAGCCGGTCTTCGTGCTGGGTGTCGCCTACAGCGGTCAGCAGACGGAGAATCTGCCGCACGAGCCGCATGACCAAAGGTTGGACGCCATTCTCACCGAAAAAGAGTATATCGCCGTCAAACCCTGAGCCGCTGGCGGCTCGATCCATACTGTTTCTTGGGACTTTCGATGCGTTTCGCCTTTTTTGGCGATGTCGTCGGCAAGTCGGGCCGCGACGGCCTGGCCGACCATCTGCCCGACCTTCGCCGCCGGCTCTCCCTGGAGTTCGTGATCATCAACGCCGAGAACGCGGCGGCGGGTTTCGGCATCACCGAGAACACCGCGCGTGAGCTGTTCGAGGCCGGCGCGGACTGCCTGACGCTGGGCAATCACAGCTGGGACCAGCGCGAGGCCCTGACCTACATCGTGCGCGAGCCGCGCCTGATCCGGCCGGCCAACTATCCGATCCTGTCGGACGCGCCGGGGCGCGGCAGCCATCTGTTCCAGACGGACTCGGGCAAGACGATCTTCGTCGTCAACCTGCTGGGCCGGGTTCACATGGACGCCATGGACGACCCGTTCGCCGCCGTCGACCGCGAGCTGGACAAGGCTCCGCTGGCCCAGGTGGCCGACGCGGTGGTGGTCGACATGCATTGCGAGGCGACCTCCGAGAAGATGGCCATGGGCCATTATTGCGACGGCCGCGCCTCGCTGGTGGTGGGCACCCACACCCACGTGCCGACCGCCGACTGCCAGGTCCTGCCGGGCGGCACCGCCTACCAGACCGACGCCGGCGCCTGCGCCGACTATGACAGCGTGATCGGCAACCAGAAGGAAGAGCCCCTGCGGCGCTTCACCACCAAGATCAGCGGCGGCCGCTACCAGCCCGCCAGCGGCCCGGCCACGGTCTGCGGCGTCTTCGTCGAGACCGACGACCGCACGGGTCTGGCGACGCGCGTCGAGCCGATCCGAGTGGGCGGGCGTCTGAGCCCGCACATCCCGGAGCTTTAGCGCCAGGCTCAGCTTGCGGCTGTCACGATAGCGGTCTCAGATGCGGCTCCCCCAACAGGAGCCTCCCCATGACCGACGCCATCTACACCGCCCACGCCCACGCCGTCGGCGGCCGCAACGGAACGGCCAAGTCCGACGACGGTCATCTGGACGTCAAGCTGGCCTTCCCGAAGTCGATGGGCGGCGATGGGAACGGGACCAATCCCGAGCAGCTGTTCGCCGCCGGCTACAGCGCCTGCTTCCTGGGCGCGCTAGGCCTCGTCGCCCGCAACCAGGGCGTCAAGCTGGGCGAGCACAGCCTCGACGCCGAGGTTGATTTGATCAAGGACGAGACCAGCTTCCACGTCGGCGTGCGTCTTAAGCTGAACGCCCCCGAGCTTGACCGCGAAACCGCCGAAAAGCTGCTGCACGCCGCCCATGAGGTCTGCCCCTACTCGAAGGCCACGCGCGGCAACGTCCAGGTCGATCTGGAAGTCGCCTAGCCTCTTTCGGGCCGGCTTTTAGGCGGGCGGGGTGACAAAACCCCGCCTCAGGGGCTAAAAGCCCCGCCTCCAATCGTATCCAGAAGCAGAGCCTCCAAATGGCCGGCCACTCGAAATTCAAGAACATCATGCACCGCAAGGGTCGCGCCGACGCCGCGCGGTCCAAGCTGTTCTCCAAGCTGTCGCGGGAAATCACCGTCGCGGCCAAGTCGGGCCTGCCTGATCCGGCCATGAACCCGCGCCTGCGCCTGGCCGTGAACAACGCCAAGGCCGAGAGCCTGCCCAAGGACGTCATCGACCGCGCGATCAAGAAGTCGCAGATGGGCGACGCGGCCGACTATACGGAAATCCGCTACGAGGGCGTGGCCGCCGGCGGGGTCGGGATCATCGTCGAGGTGATGACCGACAACAAGAACCGCGCCGCCGCCAATGTCCGCTCCTACTTCACCAAGATGGGCGGCAACATGGGGGCCACCGGCTCGGTGACCTTCAACTTCGACCGCGTCGGCCAGATCAGCTATCCGGCCAAGACCGCCTCGGAAGACGAGATGATGGAAGCGGCGATCGAGGCCGGCGCCGACGACGTCACCTCGGACATGGACGAGGAAGGCGAAGGCCACACGATCTACACCGCCTTCGAGGACCTGAACGAGGTGGCCGCCGCCCTGGAAGCCAAGTTCGGCGCGGCCGCCAACACCAAGATCGCCTGGCGTCCCAAGATGCAGGTGCCGGTCACCGGCGACAGCGTCGCCACCCTGATGAAGCTGCTCGACATGCTGGACGAGGACGACGACGTCCAGGCCGTCTACTCGAACGAAGACATCAGCGAAGAAGACCTGGCCAAGCTGGGCTGATCGGCCCTCTCCGCCTTCGGGACGGGTCGGAATATCTTGAACGCCGCGACGGGCCTTGCCCCCGTCGCGGCGTTTTTCGTTCAGCGATTCCGCCAAGAGGAGAGGGATCGCGAAGCGGCGCCGCCCGTTACAGCCCACATGGCCTGGCTGTCCCCCTCAGACTTCCTGCCCATCCTCGGCGCGCTGATCGCCGGCGCCGTGATCGGGTTCGAGCGCGAGTACCGCGCCCGGCCGGCGGGCCTGCGCACCCATATGCTGGTCAGTCTGGCCTCGGCGCTGCTGATGCTGGCGGCCGTGCATCAGGTGCGGTGGATGCCCGAGACCTCGACCGAGGTGCTGCGCATCGATCCCGTCCGCATGGCCCACGGCGTGCTGACCGGGGTCGGTTTCCTGTGCGGCGGGGTGATCTTCCAGCAAGGCGTCTCGGTGCACGGTCTGACCACGGCCGCCTCCCTGTGGATAACTTCGGCGATCGGGACGCTGTTCGGCGTCGGGCTCTACGATCTGGCGACCCTCGGCGCGGTGCTGGCGGTGGCGACCCTCAGCGCCGCACGCTGGCTGGACCGCAGCCTGCCGCAGAAGAACTACGCCGAGATCGTCGTCCGCTCGCGCCGCGAGACGCCGCTGGACGAGGAAGAGTTGCGCGGGCTGCTGGGCGAGTACGACCTCAAGGGCCACCGGCTGAACCATCGTCTGCGCGACGGCGGCGCGGCGTTCGAGCTGGCCGGCCCTTTCTCGGGCAAGGGCGCGCTGCGGCTGCGCGAGGTCGCCGACCGGCTGCGGTCCGATCCCCGCGTCGTCGAGTTCGACATCCTGCCGCGCAAGGATTGAGCCGCTGCGTCGTCTTCTCCCGGTGATCCGGCGCCGCTAGAGTGATCCGATGGTCCTGAAGGTTCACATCGACACAGATTGCGGCGTGGACGACGCCTTGGCGCTGACGCTGCTGGCGCGCGCCCGAGAGGCGGTCGAAGTGGTCTCTGTCTCGGCCGTGTTCGGCAACACCTATGTCGACCAGGCCGCGGCCAACGCGCGGGGCGTGCTGCGCCTGGCCGGCTGCGGGGCCGAGGTCTATATCGGCGCCGGCTCGGGCCTGGCCAAGCGCCGGGTCGAGCGGATGCGCCCCGCCCACGGTGTCGATGGCCTGAACGGCGCGGGCTTCTCCCAGCGCTGGAAGCTGCCGGAACTCGAGGGGGGACACTCCGCCAACTTCCTGGCCTTCGCCGCCCGGCGGAAGATCTCCGGCCTGTTCCTTGGCCCCCTGACCAACCTCGCCAAGAGCCTTCTGGAGGACCCCGCCGCCTTCCGCGACTGGCGCCCGACGATCATGGCGGGCGCTTTCGCCGTCGAGGGCAAGGCGGCCGGCGGCGCCGACTTCAACAGCTGGAGCGACCCCGAAGCCCTGCAGCGCACGCTGGAGGCCGGAGTGACGCCGCGCCTCATGCCTCTGGACGTCAGTCGCCTGGTCCAGGTGACCGCCGCCGACCTGTCGCGCGGCGCCGACTGCTGCGGCTCGCCGCTGTCGGCGCGCCTGACCAAGGCGGCGGGACCCTATATCGCCTTCCACAAGGGCGTCTGGGGCGGCGAGGGCTGTCGGCCCCACGACGCCGTGACCGCCGCCAGCCTGATCGCGCCGGAGCTCTTCACCTTCGAGCCCGCCCGGCTGCGCGTGGCGGTCGATGGCGTACGCCTGGGCCGTGTCGAGCGAATCGACGGGGCTCCGAACGCAGAGGTCTGCGTCGGTCTCGATGTCGATGGCGTCCGCCGGTTGATCGTCGGCGGGCTGTTCGGCGCGAAGGCGGTCGAGGCGGCCTGACGCGCCTAGTGCGGCTGGCCCCACTGGGCCGCGCGTTCCCGGACGAGGTCCCGCATGAATTGGTCGAGATCGGCCAGGCGCTGGTCCATCTCCGAGACCGGCACGCCGTTCCAGATCGCGTGGTCATAAGCCGAGCGCGCCTCTTGCAGGTTCTCGCCGGCCCGGTACCGCTCGGCGATGTAGAGGGTCTCCAGCAGCTTGGTGGGACGGTCGATCTTCTCGTGCTTCATCGACCAGTAGCTGACCATGTACTCGGCCAGGATTCCTTCGTCCGACGTACTGACCATCGGCGTCTCCCTAACGACTGCCCGCTAGATAGGGAGCGCCTTCGAGCCCGCCAGGGTTTGGATCAAATTCCGGCGGCGACTTGCCGGCGCAAGAGCGCGTGGCGTTTACGACTCGTTAGGGAAGACGGGGCTTTTCCTCAGGGGCGGAAGCGAGGAAAGTGCGAGAACACATGATGAACGCGAATCGCTCCCCGATCCGAATTCTGGGCCTCGATCCAGGCCTGCGCCGCACCGGCTGGGGCGTGCTGACCATCGACGGCGCTCGGATGAGCCACGTCGCCCACGGGGTGATCGCGCCGGATGAAAAGGCCGACTTCGCCCAGCGCCTGCTGCACCTGTTCGAAGGCATCTGCGCGGTGATCGAGCAGCACCGCCCCGACGAGGCGGCGGTCGAGGAGGTGTTCCTGAACACCAACGCCCAGTCGACGCTGAAGCTGGGCCACGCCCGCGCCGCGGCCCTGATCGCGCCGGCCCGCGCCGGGCTGCCGGTCGCGGAGTATTCGACGCGCCTGGTCAAGAAGGCGGTGGTCGGAACCGGCGCGGCCGACAAGGCTCAGATCGGCTTCATGATCGCGCGCCTGCTGCCGACGGCCGGCAAGACCACGGCCGACTGCGCCGACGCCCTGGCCGTCGCCATCACCCACGCCAACCTGCGCGCCGCCCACCGGAGGGTCGCATGATCGGCCGTCTCAGGGGCGCCGTCGCCGAGGTCGGCGAGGAAGAGGCCCTGATCGACGTCATGGGCGTCGGCTATGTCGTCCGCTGCGGTCACCGCACCCTCCAGCGCCTGCCGGCCCTAGGCGAGGAGACCTTGCTGCACATCGAAAGCCAGTGGAGCGAGAGCGCGGGCCTGCGGCTCTACGGCTTCGCCACGCGCGAGGATCGCAAGGCCTTCGTGCTGCTGCAGGCGATCCAGGGCGTGGGGCCCAAGGCCGCCATGGCGGTGCTGGACGTGCTGTCGCCGGCCGAGCTGGCCTCGGCCGTCGCGCGCGAGGACAAGGCCGCCGTCGGCCGCGCCAACGGCGTGGGACCCAAGCTGGCCCTGCGCATCGTCACGGAGCTGAAGGACAAGCCGATCACCGATGGCCCGGTGCTGATGACCGCGCCCGCCGCCAGCGCCGCGTCGTCCGCGCCCGCCAAGCCCGCCCCGACCGGCGACGCCGTCGCCGCCCTGTGATGGGCCTGGGCGTCGCCGAGGTGAACGCTCGCCGCGTCGTCGAGGCCGCCGCCGATCGCCTGGGCGAGGCGGCGACAGTTCAGGCGCTTATCAAGGCCGGCCTGCAGGAGTTGGGGCGATGAGTTTGGCTCAACGGCTCCCCCCACCTGACCGCTTCGCGGTCGTCCGCCCCCAAAGGCGGGCGGAAGGCGCGAGATCCTTCTTCCCCCTCTGGGGGAGGAGCGCCGAAGGCGCGGAGGGGGCGAGTCGATGACCCGCGTCATCTCCGGTGAGCCCCAGCACGGCGACCTGGCGCCCGCCGATCGCGCCCTGCGGCCGCAGACCCTGGCCGAGTTCGTCGGCCAGGAGCAGGCCAAGGGCAATCTCCGTGTCTTCATCGAAGCGGCCAAGGGACGGGGCGAGGCCCTGGACCACGTGCTGCTGTTCGGCCCCCCGGGCCTGGGCAAGACGACCCTGGCTCAGATCGTCGCCCGCGAGCTGGGCGTGAACTTCCGCGCCACCTCGGGCCCGGTGCTGAACAAGCCCGGCGATTTGGCGGCGATCCTGACCAATCTGGAAGCCAACGACGTCCTGTTCATCGACGAGATCCACCGGCTGTCGTCGAACGTCGAGGAGATCCTCTATCCGGCCATGGAGGACCATGTGCTGGATCTGGTGATCGGGGAGGGGCCCTCGGCCCGCTCGATCCGCATCGATCTCGCGCCCTTCACCCTGGTGGCCGCGACCACGCGAGCGGGGATGCTGGCCACCCCCCTGCGTGACCGCTTCGGCATTCCGATCCGCCTGGAGTTCTACACCCCGGCCGAGCTGCGCCACGTGCTGCAGCACGCCGCCCGCAAGATGGGCGCGCCGCTGTCCGACGACGGCGCCGACGAGATCGCCAAGCGGGCCCGGGGCACCCCGCGCGTCGCCGGCCGACTGCTGCGCCGGGTGCGCGACTTCGCCACCGCCGACGGCGCGACCGTGATCGACCGAAAGGCCGCGGGCCTAGCGCTCGCCCGCCTGGAGGTCGACGAGAGCGGCCTCGACAGCCTGGACCGGCGCTATCTGCGCGCCATGATCGAGCACTATGGCGGCGGGCCGGTGGGCGTGGAGACCATCGCCTACGCCATCGCCGAGGCCCGCGACGCGGTCGAGGACGTGATCGAGCCCTATCTGATGCAGCAGGGCTTTATCCAGCGCACGCCGCGCGGCCGCATGGCCTGCGGCAAGGCCTACCTCCACCTTGGCCTGACCCCGCCCGCCGCCCCGCCGGGACAGGCGCAGGGAGGTCTGTTCGATGAAGGTTAGCGACCTGCGCGCTATCCGATTGTTCACAGCGGGTCTGGCCGCCGTTAGCTTTGCGATATCCCTGGCCGCCGTCAGCGTGGCTGGCGCGCCGCGCAGCGCCGTGATTGTCCAAGGACTTGCCGCCGTGCTCGCTGTGGGTCTGGCCCTTCTGGTCGGGCGTTTCTGGCGACGGACTCGCTGGCGGCTTTGGGTGCTGACGGCCGCCTGCGGCTTGGCCCTGGTCCTGACGCTGATGAATGGCGTCTCGCTGGAGGGCGCTAGGCGTTGGCTGGCGCTGGGGCCGATCCAACTGCACACCGCCTCTATCGTCCTGCCGTTCGCCGCCTGGGCCTTCGCCAAGGGCTTCGACGATCGTCGCGTGGCGCCGATCGCGGGCCTGGTCGCTCTTCTTCTGCTGTACCAGCACGACGCGGCCTCTTCGCTGGCCTTCGCCTTGGCGCTCGCGGCGGCGACGCTGGTGGAGCGCCCGCGTCAGCTGACGCCCTGGGCGTGCGTGATCGTCGCTGCGCTCTTGGCCTACGCCGCATGGGTCGAGCCCGACACCCTGCCCGCCGTGCCCTATGTCGAGGGGCTTTTCGTCAGTACGATGGCCGCCAATCCCGTGCTGGGCTTCGTGGCGGGAGTCTTGATGATCAGCTTGCCCGCGCCGTTCCTGGCCGTCGCCTCGGCGCGGCCCGAACGTCGCGCCGAGGCGCTGGCGCTGGCGGCTCTGTGGACCGGCTGGATCGCCGGCAACCTGTTTGGAAACTATCCCGCGCCCGTTCTAGGTTACGGCGCCGCGCCGATCCTGGCCTGGGGTCTGTCCCTGGGTTTAGTGCTCGGAGATTCCTTCAACCAGGACCCCGCTGCGCCATGATCGAACCGACCGCCGGCGTCTTCGACGGCCGCGAGCACCAGCTGCCCGTGCGCATCTATTACGAGGACACCGACTTCACCGGCATCGTCTATCACGCCAACTACCTGCGCTATCTCGAGCGTGGGCGGAGCGACTTCTTCCGGGCGGTCGGCATCTCGCACAGCGAGCTGGCCGAGCAGGACACCGGCTTCGCCGTGATCCGCATGGAGCTGGATTTCAAGCGCGCGGCCAAGATCGACGACGCCCTGGTGGTGCGCACCTTGTACGAACGGATCGAGGGCGTGCGGCTGCACGTCAGCCAGAAGATCACGCGCGGCGACGAGGTGATCCTGGAGGCCAAGGCGGTGGCCGTCTGCATCAGCCTGTCCGGGCGGCCGCGCCGGCCGACGGCGGAGATGACGGCCAAGCTTGCGCCCTGGCTGGCGCCGACCGCCCAGGCTTAAAGCGCCGCCCCCATTTTTTCGGATCGATCGACCCTCGTCATAGTTTCACCCAAGCGCCGCTTCATGCCATACGGCGCACACCTGTCCTGATCAGACGCCCCAACGGAGCCATACCCCGCATGGACGCCTCGGCCGCCGCCCCCAATTTCTCGTTCTTCGCCCTGTTCATGCAGGCCGACTGGGTCGTCAAAGGCGTGATGATCGGCCTGATCCTGGCCTCGCTGGGCTCGTGGGCCGTGATCCTGGACAAGCTGTTCCGCTTTACGAACCTCAACCGCGCGGCCGACCGCTTCGAGGAGCAGGTCAGCGGCGGACGCTCGCTGGAGGATGTGGCGGGCGAGGCCGGCGCTAATCCGCCCCACGCCCTGCCGCGTATGCTGCAGGCGGCGCTGAAGGAGTGGCGCGAGGCCAAGACCCGCGCCATGACCGAGAACCAGACGGCCTTCCTGGTCGCCCGCATCGACCGGATCCTGGACACCATGATCGCCCGCGAGACCGCCAAGGTCGAAGAGGGCCTGGGCAGCCTGGCCATCGTCGCCACCGCCTCGCCGTTCATCGGCCTGTTCGGCACGGTCTGGGGCATCATGCACGCCTTCCAGAACATCGCCCTGTCGAAGAACACCTCGCTGGCGGTCGTCGCCCCGTCGATCGCCGAGGCTCTGTTCGCCACGGCCGTCGGCCTGATCGCGGCCATCCCGGCCTATATCGCCTACAACAAGTTCTCGACCGACGCGGGCAAGTACGCCGGCCGCCTGGAGGGCTTCGCCGACGACCTGTCGACCGCGATCCAGCGTCGCCTGACCGAGCGGGCCTAAGCCCATGGCGATGTCCTCAAACGACGCCTTCGCCACCGGAGGCGGCCGGGGTCGCCGCCGTCGCGGCCGCCGCACGCGCGGGGCGCTGTCCGAGATCAACGTCACGCCGCTGGTCGACGTCATGCTGGTGCTGCTGATCATCTTCATGATCAGCGCGCCGCTGCTGACCGCGGGTGTCCCGCTGGAGCTGCCCAAGACCGAGGCCGCGGCGCTGCAGAACCAGCAGGAGCCGATCACCGTCTCGATCCGCAAGGACGGCGGGATCTTCGTCGGCGAGACGCAGATCCCGTTCGAGAACCTGGCGCCGCGCATCAGCGCCATCGCCGGCGACGGTTACGACAAGCCGATCTTCGTCCGCGCCGACGGCGGGGCGACCTATTCGATCGTCGCCCAGGTCATGGCCGGGCTGTCGAACGCCGGCTTCAACAAGATCAACCTGATCACCGAGACGGGCGGCCCTTCTTCGGGTTCGGCCCCGCGCGACGCCCAGCCGGCGGACGCGGGCGCCGTGCGGCCGGCGCAATAGGGGCGCCATGATCGCCCGCCGCGAACAACGGGTCTCTCCGGCCCTCCTGGCTTCGATCGCGCTGCACGGCGCGGTCGCGGCCCTGATCGCGTTCGGCCTGCCGTGGAAGTCGTCGAAGCCGATCACCATCGGCGAGTCGGTGCCGGTGACCATCGTCACCAACGGCCCGACCAACGTCCGCCCGGCCGAGGAAGCGCCCGTCGAGCAGACCGCCCAGGCGCCGGAGCCCGAACCGCAGGCGACGCCGCAGCCGCCGGCCCCGACGCCCGCGCCGACCCCGACGCCCGCCCCCGCGCCGCCGCCCAAGCCGACGCCGGTTCCCAAGCCCGCGCCGACTCCGACGCCGGCCAAGCCGACCCAGCAGAAGAAGACCGACAACAACGACTTCTTCGCCTCGCTCGAAGCGACGATCGCCAAGACCAAGAAGGCGACCGGCAAGCCCACCTCGAACGCGGCCAAGGGGCCCGCGCGGCAGGAGACCTCGGTCTCGGCGCGTCCCGCCCTGGGCGCGGCCACCGGTCTTTCGGCCTCGGCGCTGGGCCGCCTGCAGGGAGAGGTCCAGGATCGCTGGAATCCCAACTGCGAGGTCGAGGGCGGCGCCAACGTCAATGTCCGCGTCGTGTTCGTGATCGGGCCGGGCGGCCGCGTCGTCGGCCAGCCGGAGTCGCCAGGCACCAGCTCGCCTGATCCGGTCGTCAAGGCCGCCTCGGACCGCGCCATCCGCGCGCTGTTCGCCGCCTCGCCGTTCGCTTACCTGCCGTCGGACCTGTACGGTCAGAAAATCGCCCTCAACTTCAACGCAAAACAGGCCTGTTCGCGTTGATGCCGGGAACGGTCGTGAAGAAGGAGACCCCGATGCGCTTAAGAGCCCTGTTGCTGATGGTCGCCGCCCTGATGAGCGGCGCGGCCTTCGTCACGCCGGCCGCCGCGCAGATCGAGGTCGACATCAACGCCGGCGCGGTCAAGCCGATGCCGATCGCGATCCCGGCCTTCTCGGGCGCGACGCGCGGCGCCGAGATCGCCCAGGTCATCAGCGGCAATCTCGAGCGCTCGGGCCTGTTCCAGCCGCTGAACGTCTCGGGCGTTGCGGACAAGCTGTCCGACGTCAACATCCAGCCGCGCTTCCCCGACTGGCAGACCACCGGCGCCCAGGCGCTGATCAACGGCCAGGTCACGGTGGGCCCCGATGGCGGCCTGCGCGTCGACTTCCGCCTGTGGGACGTGTTCAGCCAGCAGCAGCTGCTGGGCCTGCAGTTCTCTTCGACGCCCGACAACTGGCGGCGCGTGGCCCACAAGATCAGCGACGCCGTCTATGAGCGGCTGACCGGCGAGAAGGGCTATTTCGACACCCGCGTGGCCTTCGTCGCCGAGAGCGGCCCGAAGCTCAACCGCATCAAGCGCCTGGCGATCATGGACCAGGACGGCGCCAACCCGCAGTACCTGACCGACGGCTCGTACATCGTCATGACGCCGCGCTTCAGCTCCACCAGCCAGGAGCTGACCTATATGGCCCTGCGGCCGACTGGCTCTTCGATCTACCTGCTGAACCTGGAGACCAGCCGCCAGGAGACGGTCGGCAAGTTCCCCGGCATGGTGTTCGCCCCGCGCTTCTCGCCCGACGGCGGCAAGGTGGCGTTCTCGGTCGAAAAGAACGGCAACAGCGACATCTACGTGATGGACCTGCGCAGCCGCTCGACCACGCGCATCACGACCGATCCCTCCATCGACACCTCGCCCTCGTTCTCGCCGGACGGGACGAAGATCGTGTTCAATTCCGACCGGGGCGGCCAAGCGCAGATCTACGTGATGAACACCGACGGGTCTGGCGTGCGCCGCATCTCGTTCGGCGGCGGCCGCTACACGACACCCGTGTGGAGCCCGCGCGGCGACTTCATCGCCTTCACCAAGCAGACGGGCGGCCAGTTCCACATTGGCGTGATGCGGCCCGACGGCGGCGACGAGCGCCTGCTGACCACCAGCTATCTCGACGAAGGTCCGACCTGGGCGCCGAACGGTCGCGTGCTGATGTTCTTCCGCGAAGGCGGCGGCGGCAATCCCAAGCTCTGGACGGTGGACATCACCGGGCGGATCCTGCGGCCGGCCGCCTATAACGGCTCGGGTTCGGATCCGGCCTGGTCGCCGCTTCTGGACTGACAAATCGCCAGATGACGCAACCTTAGCCTTGCGAGCGCGTTCCCTGGGCTCTAACTCGGCGACGCTGGACGCCGGGCGTTCTCTTACGGAAGAGTTTGGCGTCGTCTGACGGCCTTCTGACATCATTGTGAGGTATGGTCAGACATTTAGCAGGTCCATTCCAGGCATGTCGCAGGTATGGATCAGGTCCAGAGTTTGTTGACTTGAGGAGAAACTGGATGAGCTTCGACACCCAGCGCGCCGTTAGACTGGCGCTCGTCGGCGTGGCCGCCGCCTCGCTTGCCGCCTGCGCTTCGCGTCCGAAGCCTCAGCCTGTCGCGCCGGCCCCTGAGGCGCCGCCGGCTGCTCCGGCGCCCGCGCCCTATACCCCGCCGCCGGCCCCGCCGGTCGCCCAAGGCCCGCTGCCGGGCTCGGTTCAAGATTTCGTCGTCAACGTGGGCGACCGCGTCTACTTCGACACCGACGAATATTCGGTCCGCGCCGACGGCCAGCCGGTCCTGGCCGGGCAGGCCCAGTGGCTGAACCGCTACCCCTCGGTGAAGGTCCGTATCGAAGGCAACGCCGACGAACGCGGCACTCGCGAGTACAACCTGGCCCTGGGTGCTCGCCGCGCCAACGCCGTGCGCGACTTCCTGATCGCCCAGGGCGTGTCGGCCTCGCGGATCGAAACGATCTCGTTCGGCAAGGAAAAGCCGATCGACGCCGGCTCGACCGAAGAGGCCTGGGCCAAGAACCGTAACGGCCACACGGCCATCACGGACGGCGCCCGCTAAGCGCTGAGCTAAAATGGGGCGGCGTCTCACCGAGATGCCGCCCTAGTTTTGTCCGCTAGCTCCCGGTACATCACGGTCATGAAGCTGAAATCCGCCTTGCTCGCCGTTCTGCTTTCCTCGGCCTCCGCCGTCGCGGTGGCTCAGACCCCGCTGCCGGCGGCCGATCCGCTGGACGACCGCTCGGCCAAGCGCGTGGAGCGGATGGAGAAGGTGGTGCGCGAGCTGCGCGCGATCGTCTTCCAGGGCCGCGACACCGGTAAGCCCGTCGTGGTCCAGCCGGCCGAGACCGACGCCCAGATCGCCGCCCTGAACGACCGGGTCACCGATCTGGAGCAGACGCTGACCAAGCTGAACGGCCAGAACGAGACCGTAACCTTCGAACTGACCAAGGCCAACAGGGCCGCCGCCGACCAGAAGGCTCGCGCCGATGCTCTGGAGCAGCGCCTGGCCGCGATCGAGAAGACCCTGGCCGACCTGCAAGCCGCCGCCGCGAACGGTCAACTGGCCGCCGGCGCCGCCCCGGCCGCCGACGGCGCGGTCCCGCCGCCGCCCCCGCCGCCGGCCGATCCGGCCGTGGCGTTCAAGCAAGCCCGCCAGCTGCTGCTGGACGGCGACTACGCCAACGCCGAGCAGGCCTTCTCGGCCTACGTCACGAACTATCCGGACAACGCCAAGACGCCGGAAGCCCGCTACTGGCTGGGCGAGACCCTGTTCGTGCGCGAAGCCTATACCGACGCCGCCGCCGCCTATATCGGCGCGATCCGCGGCTGGCCGCAGACCACCTGGGGGCCGGACGCGACCTTGAAGCTCGCCCGCTCCATGGTGGCCCTCAAGAAGACGGCCGAAGCCTGCCGGACCCTGGACGAGCTCTCCAAGCGTTACCCCAAGGCCTCGTCGCAAGTGACCTCGCGGGCGGCCTCGACCCGCGTCGCGGCGAAGTGCTCTTAGACACGGGCCATCGCGCGGTCCTCGACCGCCGCCTCGACGCGGCTTCCTCCGCCCCCCTCGCCGTCGGCTTCTCCGGCGGCGGCGACTCCCTGTTTCTCCTGAAGGCGGCGCTGGACTGGGCGCGGCCAAGCGGCCGGCCCGTGCTGGCCCTGGTCGTCGATCACCGACTGCAGGCCGATAGCGCGCGCTGGACCGCCCAGGCGGTGGAGAAGGCCCGGGCGCTGGGCGCCGAGGCGCGCGCGCTGGCCTGGACGGGGCCCAAACCCGCCGCGGGTCTTCCCGCCGCCGCCCGTCGCGCGCGCCACGCCCTGCTGGCCGAAGCCGCCCGCGAGGCCGGCGCCAAGGTCCTGCTGCTCGGCCATACCGCCAGCGACCTTGCCGAGAGCGCGGCCATGCGGGCCGAGGGCTCCACCGTTCCCGACCCGCGCGCGTGGTCGCCGTCGCCGGTCTGGCCGGAGGGGCGCGACGTCTTCCTGCTGCGACCGCTGCTGTTCCTGACGCGCGGAGAGATCAGGGCGGCGCTGGCCGCCGAGGGCCAAACTTGGCTGGAGGACCCCGCCAACGTCGATCTCCGCTACGCCCGGGCGCGCGCCCGGGCTAGCGGCGCCGAGATCGTCGCGCCGGAGCCGGACGTCGAGCGGCGGCCGCCGTTGTTTTCCATCGACGAGGCCGGCGCCGTCCGGTTGCCGCGCGACATCGCGGCCGCGCACCTCGCCGCCGCCCTGTTGTGCGCGGCCGGGACCGAGCGGCCGCCGCGCGGCGAGCGGCTGGAGCGCCTGCTCCAGCGTCTGCGGAGCGGCGAGGGCTTCACGGCCACGCTGTCCGGCGCCCGGATCGAGGCCGGCGAGATGGCCCTCATCTGCCGCGACGCCGGCGAGACGGCGCGTGGCGGCCTCGCGCCCCTTTCGCTGGCGCCGGGCGAGACCGGCGTCTGGGATGGCCGTTGGGAAATCACCGCGGGCGTGGAGCCTTTGACCGTCGTCGCGCTCAAGGGCCGGGCCTCTAGCCTCTCGCCTGACCAGCGCGCGCGGCTGGTGACGCTGCCCGCGGCGGTGCGGCCAAGCTCGCCACTGATCCTGCGGCAAGGCGCGGCGCCCTGTTCGCCCGTGCTTGACGGCCGGGATTTTGCAGCCGAAGGGGGAGGGCGTGCGCGTTTGCTCGTTCTGGATCGTTTGAAGGCCGCGGTCGGCCTTTACGACCAAGAATGCGTGACCTGATGTCACGTCCGTGGCGCAACCGCTCACGAGCCCTTATCTTGAGGGGCGAAGACCTATCGTTGGGAAGACGAACCGAATGAATTTCCGGAACGCAGCCATCTGGCTGGTGATCGTGGCGGCGCTGATGGGGGTGTTCTTCGTCAGCCAGAACGCGCGGACGAAGGGCGGCGGCGAAATCAGCTATTCGCAGCTCCTCAAGCAGGTGGACGCCGGCCAGATCAAGTCGGCCGAGATCTCCGGCCAGGTCGTCCAGGCCAAGGACGCCAGCGGCAAGGTGCTGACCGTTAACGCCCCGCTCGACTCCGACGAGCTGGTCAACCGCATGGTCGCCAAGAACGCCGACGTGAAGTTCAAGAGCGGCTCGATCAGCTTCCTGGCCATCCTGATCCAACTGCTGCCGATCCTGCTGATCGTGGGCGTGTGGCTGTTCTTCATGCGTCAGATGCAGGGCGGCGCGAAGGGCGCCATGGGTTTCGGCAAGTCCAAGGCCCGCCTGCTGACCGAGAACAAGAACCGCATCACCTTCGAGGACGTCGCGGGCGTCGACGAGGCCAAGGAAGAACTGCAGGAGGTCGTCGACTTCCTGAAGGATCCGGCCAAGTTCCAGCGCCTGGGCGGCAAGATCCCGAAGGGCGCCCTGCTGGTCGGTCCTCCTGGTACGGGTAAGACCCTGATCGCCCGCGCGGTCGCGGGTGAAGCCGGCGTGCCGTTCTTCACCATCTCGGGTTCGGACTTCGTCGAGATGTTCGTCGGCGTCGGCGCCAGCCGCGTGCGCGACATGTTCGAGCAGGCCAAGAAGAACGCCCCCTGCATCATCTTCATCGACGAAATCGACGCCGTCGGTCGCCACCGCGGCGCCGGCCTGGGCGGCGGCAACGACGAGCGCGAGCAGACTCTGAACCAGCTGCTGGTCGAGATGGACGGCTTCGAGGCCAATGAAGGCATCATCCTGATCGCCGCCACCAACCGTCCGGACGTCCTGGATCCGGCCCTGCTGCGTCCGGGCCGTTTCGACCGTCAGGTCGTGGTGCCCAACCCCGACGTCTCGGGTCGCGAGAAGATCATCCGCGTGCACATGAAGAACGTGCCGCTGGCCGCCGACGTCGACGTCAAGACGCTGGCGCGCGGCACCCCGGGCTTCTCGGGCGCTGACCTGGCCAACCTGGTCAACGAAGCCGCCCTGATGGCCGCCCGCAAGAACCGCCGCATGGTCACCATGAGCGACTTCGAGCAGGCCAAGGACAAGGTCATGATGGGCGCCGAGCGCCGCTCGATGGCCATGAACGAGGAAGAGAAGAAGCTGACGGCCTATCACGAGGGCGGCCACGCCATCGTGGCGCTGAACGTCCCGCTGGCCGACCCCGTGCACAAGGCCACCATCGTGCCGCGCGGCCGGGCCCTGGGCATGGTCATGCAGCTGCCGGAAGGCGACCGCTACTCGATGAAGTACCAGCAGATGACCAGCCGCCTGGCCATCATGATGGGCGGCCGCGTGGCCGAGGAGCTGATCTTCGGCAAGGAGAACATCACCTCCGGCGCGTCCAGCGACATCAAGGCCGCCACGGACCTGGCCCGCAACATGGTCACCCGCTGGGGTTATTCCGACGTGCTGGGCACGGTGGCCTATGGCGACAACCAGGACGAGGTCTTCCTGGGCCACTCCGTCGCCCGCACCCAGAACGTCTCGGAAGAGACCGCCCGCATGATCGACAGCGAGGTCAAGCGCCTGGTGCAGTACGGCCTGGACGAGGCTCGCCGCATCCTGACCGAGAAGATCGAGGACCTGCACACCCTGGGCAAGGCCCTGCTGGAGTACGAGACCCTCTCGGGCGAGGAGATCGCCGGCGTGCTGAAGGGCGTGGCGCCCAAGCGGGAAGAGGAAGAGACCCGGGAGACGATCGTCGCCCCGTCTCTGGTCCCCCTCTCGCCGGGCGCGGGCGCCAGCGTCACCGCCTGACGCTCTCCGGGCTTCCAAGGATCAAGCCGGCTCGCAAGGGCCGGCTTTTTTCTTGTCCAGCTGCAACCAGTTCTCAACGAGGTCGTTCAAGCTTCACCGCGAGTTCGCGGCGGGGGCGAACGCGGATCGATGGTCACAAGGGGCAATGACGACACGGCTGGCGTGAGCGTCCTTTCCGCCAGTGACGGCGCCTTCCTGGCGCGAGGCGGACGGATGGGCGCCGCCATCGCCGCGGGCGATTGGACGGACGCCGCCTTGCCGCCGCCCTCGGCCTGGCCCGCCGCGCTCAAGGTCGCGGCCGGGATGATGCTGGTCTCGCCGATCCCCACCTTCCTGGCCTGGGGGGAGACGGCCGCCACCCTCCACAATGACGCCGCGCGCGCCATGCTGGGGCTGCCCGACGCCCTTGGCCGCCCTTTCGTCGAGGCCTTTCCGATCGCGCAGGGCGCCGAGCTGCTGGCGCGGGGGCGGCTGGGCGAAAGCGTGGTGCTGGAAGGCGTACCGTTCATCCGGTTGGGCCAGGAGGCGTGGTGCAACCTTCTGGCCTCGCCGGTCCGCGACGAGGACGGCGTCGTGCGCGGCGTTCTGGTCCACTGCAACGACATCACCACGCGCGTGCTCGACGATCGGGCGCGCCTGGCCGACGAGCGTCGCTACCGCGCGCTCTTCGAGTCGATGGACGAGGGCTTCTGCGTCATCGAGTTCCTCGACGGGCCGCATGGTCCGAACAGTGACTACATCCACATCATGGCCAACGCCGCCTATGAGCGGCACGCGGGCATTCCCAACGTGGTGGGCCAGAAGCTGCGCGAGATGGTGCCGGACGAGGCCGACGCCTGGGTCGCCCGCTATGGCGCGGTGTTGCGCACCGGCGAACCGATCCGCTTCGAGCAGGAACTGGTCGCCACCGGGCGTCATCTGTCTCTGTCATCGTTCCGGATCGAACCGCCGGAGCTGAAGCAGGTGGCGGTTCTGTTCCAGGACGTCACCGACCGCAAGCGCACCGAGGCGGCGCTGCGCCACCTGAACGAGACGCTGGAGGCGCGGATCGCCGAAGCGCTGGAGGAGCGCGAGCGCACCGAAGAAGCGCTCCGCCAAGCCCAGAAGATGGAGGCCGTGGGCCAGCTGACCGGCGGCTTGGCCCACGATTTCAACAACCTGTTGGCCGGCATCTCGGGCGCTTTCGAGATGATCGGCGCGCGGCTGGCCCAGGGGCGGACCGGCGATGTCGAGCGCTATCTCGCCGCCGGGCAGGGCGCGGCGCGTCGGGCGGCGGCGCTGACCCACCGTCTGCTGGCCTTCTCCCGCCGCCAGACCCTGGCCCCCAAGGCCGTCATCATCAACCGGCTGATGGCCGACTTCGTGGAGCTGGTCCGCCGCACAGTGGGGCCTTCCATCGAGGTCGACATGGTCGCCGCGACGGCGCTCTGGCCGACGCTGGTGGACGCCAACCAGCTGGAAAACGCGCTGCTGAACCTGTGCATCAACGCGCGTGACGCCATGCCGGACGGCGGGCGGATCACGATCGAGACCGGCAACCGCTGGCTCGACGACCGCAGCGCCCGCGAGCAAGGCCTGGAGCCGGGCCAGTACGTCTCGGCCTGCGTCAGCGACACCGGCTCGGGCATCGACAAGCAGACCTTGGAGCGCGTCTTCGATCCGTTCTTCACGACCAAGCCGATCGGCCAGGGCACGGGGCTGGGGCTGTCGATGGTCTACGGCTTCGCGCGCCAGTCGAACGGCCACGTGCGGATCTATTCCGAGGTCGGCCAGGGCACGATGGTGTGCCTCTATCTGCCGCGTCACTTGGGCGCCGAGGACGAGGAGCCGGCGCCCGCGCCGCTCGACGCCGTCCAGAGCCATGCCGACCGGACCGTGCTGGTGGTCGACGACGAACCGACCGTGCGGATGCTGGTCACCGACGCCCTCGGCGAGCTGGGCTACGCCTGCATCGAGGCGCAGGACGGCGCGGCGGGCCTGCGAATCCTGCAGGGCGGGCGTCGTGTCGATCTCCTGATCACCGACGTCGGCTTGCCCGGAGGGCTGAACGGTCGCCAGGTGGCCGACGCCGCCCGGGCGCTGCGGCCCGGTTTGAAGGTGCTGTTCATCACCGGATACGCCGAGAACGCCGTCCTGAACCACGGCCACATCGAGCACGGCATGGAGGTGCTGACCAAGCCGTTCGCGATCGCCGATCTGACCGGACGGATCGACCGGATGCTGCGCGAGGGCTAAACGTCGGGGCATGAGCCCCGCCGCCCGCCCCGCCGCTCCGCGCCCCCAGGTGATGGGGATCGTCAACGTCACGCCCGACAGCTTCTCGGACGGCGGACGGTTCTTCGATCCCGCCGACGGCGTCGAGCACGCCCGCCGGCTGATCGCCCAGGGCGCCGACATCCTCGACATCGGCGGCGAGAGCACCCGGCCTGGCGCGACGCCGGTGTCCGCGTTCGAGGAGATGCGGCGGGTGGTCCCGGTGATCGAGGCGGCGCGCGCCGCCAGCGCCATTCCGATCTCGATCGACACCCTGAAGCCCGACGTCGCCCGCGCGGCGGTCAAGGCCGGCGCCACGATCTGGAACGACGTCAGCGCCCTGCGCTTCTCGCCCGACGCCCCCGAGGTCGCCGCCGAGCTGGGCTGCGAGGTCGTCCTGATGCACATGCTGGGCGAGCCGGGCACCATGCAGGACGCCCCCCGCTATGACGACGTGGTCGCCGAGGTCGAGGCCTTCCTGCTGGCCCGCGCCTTCACCGCCATGGCCGCCGGGGTGGCCAAGGAGAAGATCTGGCTGGATCCGGGGATCGGCTTCGGCAAGACCCCCGCGCACAACCTGGCCCTGCTGGCGGCTCTGCCGAGGTTCGTGGCCCTCGGCTATCCGATCCTGCTGGGCGCCAGCCGCAAGCGGTTCATCGCCAGCGTCGACCCGTCGGCGCGTGAGGCCGACGACCGCCTGGGCGGCTCGCTCGCCGCGCACCTGGCCGGCGCCGCCGCCGGCGTGGCTGCGGTCCGCGTGCATGACGTGCGCGAGACGGTCCAGGCGCTGGCGGTGCGGGCGGCGATCGCGGAGGCTTAAGCCCCGCTCAGCCGCCAGTAGGTCGCGTACCGCTCGTGGGCGATGCGGTGATAGGGGACGAGGCGCACCGCGCCGCCCTCCGCCGAGGTCACGGTGAACTCCAGCGGCTTGCCCGTGGGGCGGATGCGAGCGGCCACCGAGGCGGGCTCGCCCGAGAGCGTCGGCGGCGTGAATGGCCCGTCGTTGTACTTCCCGTAGAGCCGCTCGTTGACGACGATGTCGGCGCCAGGCGCGAGGCCTTCGGTCCCCAGGGCGCCGGCCAGCACCAGCGGGCCGTAGGTGAAGGCGGCGATGTCTTTGGAGGCCGGATCGGTCTCGACGCCGGTCCGCATCTCCAGGCGAAGCTCGACCGTGTCGCCGTCCTTCCAGGTGCGCGCGACCTCGAGGAGGCCTGGGGTCTGGGAGCGTAGGGCGACCTTGCCGTTGACCAGCACCGTCGCCGTGCGGCTCCAGCCCGGGTGACGCAGCTTCAGCGTCAGGGCGGTCGGGCGTTTGAGGCCCCAGCGCAGGGTGGTGGTCGGCTCGTCCGGGAAGGTCGTGGTCTGGGTCAGGGTGGCGTCGTGAGCCTTCCAGGCGACCTTCGACGGGATCAGCAGGTTCACGTACAGCGTCTGGCCGTCGTGGAAGTAGATCGAGTCCCGGTACTTGGCGTGGTTCTCCATGCCCGTGCCGGTGCAGCACCAGAACGAGTCGACCGGGGTGCTGTAGAGCTTCATGTAGCCCGGCCGGCGCGCCTTGGAAGTAGGTGACCATGCCGCTGTCGGGGTCCTGCGAGGCCAGGATGCCGTTGTAGAGCCCGCGCTCGTAGTAGTCGGCGTACTCGGCCCGCGGGTCCTGAGCGAACAGGGCGCGGGTCAGTTTCAGCATGTTGTGCTGGCAGCAGGTCTCCGAGCCCTTGGCCGAGAAGACGTGTTTCTCGAAATCGGCCCTCGGGAAGAAGTGCTCGCCGTCGCCCGTCCCGCCGGTGGCGAACGAGCGTGTCCGCGTGACCGTCCGCCAGAAGTACAGCGCGGCGTCGCCATAGGGGCCCTGGCCGGTGACCTCGTGGACGCGCTGGAAGCCGATGATCTTTGGGATCTGGGTGTTGGCGTGCAGGCCGTCCAGGGTGTCGCGACCCTGGGACAGCGGCGTCAGCAGGGCCTTGTGCGAGAAGCGCTCGGCGGCGGTGCGATAGCGCGTGTCGCCGGTCAGGGCGAAGAGATCGGCGAAGACCTCGTTCATGCCGCCGTGCTCGGTGGCCAGCATGGTTTCGAACTGGGCGTCCGACAGGGGCGCGGTCGCGTTGACCGTCCAATCGGCGAGGCGCAGCAACACCACGCGGCTGGTCTCGCTGTCCGCCAGGCGCCAGCCGTCGCGCAGACCGGCGAACACCTTGTGCAGCGTGTACCAGGGCACGCCGGTGATCTTCTCGCCGCGGATGTGAGCCTCGACCAGGGCGGGGCCCTTCGGGAAGGCGCAGACCAGGCCCGAGTTCGAGGCGGCCTGGCAGGCGGCCAGCTCGTCGGCGACATAGTCCACCCGCTGCTTGAAGCGCGCGTCGCCGGTCGAGCGGTACATCAGGGCGCAGGCCGACTGGTAGTGGCCCAGGGTGTGGCCGTGGCAGTTGATGTCGGCCCAGATGGCCTCGGACTCCCAGCCGCCATAGGGCGGGGCCTTGGCTTGAAGACCGGCGTTGGTGCGGAAGGCGCTGAGGAGGCGGTCGGGCTCCAGCGACAGCAGATAGGCCTCGGTCTGGCGCTGAGCGTGCAGGAAGGGGCTGTCGAGAAGGTCGACGTCGCGCATGTCGAAGGCGGAGAGGCCGGCCTTGGCGCCCTTGCCGGCGGCCGCCAGGACCGGGGTCGAGGCCATCGCGCCCAGGGCGCCGGCGATCACGTAGCGCCGGGGCCATCCCGTCCGCGGGCCGCCAGAGCAGCAGTCACCATGGGCCATACGCGAACTCCCTGACGCGATGCGGTCGTCGCCGCTTATTAGTAGGAGTTATTAAGCGTTGAATGGCCGCGAGGAAAGCGGCACGGCGCGGATTTTCGCGCGAGCGCTCGCCAGGCTCGCATATTGGCAGTCGGAGTAATTTGGCGTTGTCGTCGGGGCCTCCCCATCGCCTCGATTCCCGCCTAAACCTCTTCCATGTCCCAAGCTCCCGCCCAGGCGCCGCAAGGCCGCGTTCTCGTCATCGCCGGATCGGATTCCGGAGGCGGGGCGGGGATCCAGGCCGACATCAAGACCATCACCGCTCTGGGTGGCTACGCGGCCACGGCGATCACGGCGGTGACGGTGCAGAACACCCTGGGCGTGACCGGCGTGCACCCGATCCCGCTCGACATCATCGCCGCCCAGGCCCGCGCGGTGCTGGACGACATCGGCGCCGACGCGATCAAGACCGGCATGCTGGGCGACGCGGGCGTGGTGGAGACCGTGGCCGCCGCGATCGACCATGCGGGCCAAGTCCCGGCGGTGATCGACCCGGTCATGGTCGCCAAGGGCGGCGCGCCGCTCCTGGCGCAGGCCGCCATCGGCGCGGTCAAATCGCTGATGATCCCGCGCGCCGCGCTGCTGACGCCCAACGCGCCCGAAGCCGCCGCCCTGACGGGCCTGACCGTCGAGACCACCGACGACCTGCGCCGGGCCGGCGAGGCCCTTCTGGCGCTGGGCGCGAAGGCGGTGCTGATGAAGGGCGGTCACATTCTTGAAGGTGATGGCGCTGGCGATCGCGTCGTCGACGTGCTGATGACCCCGGACGGCGAGACCACCTACGAGGGTGAGCGGATCGAGACCCGCCACACCCACGGCACCGGCTGCACGCTCGCCTCGGCCTGCGCGGTCGGGTTGGCCCAAGGCCTTCCCCTGGAGCAGGCGGTCGCCCGCGCCTGGAACTACGTCCATGAGGCCATGCTGCGGGCGCCGGGCTTCGGCGCTGGACATGGCCCGCTGGATCACGGCTGGACGCTGCGCGCATGACCGAAACGCTGGAAACCCGCCTGGCCGAAATCGTCCGCGCCACCCCGACGACCTGGGCGGTGCTGCAGACGGCGCGCGACCTCGACCTGCCCGACTGGATGATCTTCTCCGGCGCGGTCTATCAGCCGGTCTGGAACCACCTGACCGGGCGGCCTCTGGACTACGGCATCAAGGACTATGACCTGGCCTATCACGACGCCAGCGACGTCAGCTACGAGGCCGAGGACGTGGTCATCAAGCGCGTCGCCGCCGCCTTCGAGCCGCCGCTGCGGGAGCTGGTCGAGGTTCGCAACCAGGCCCGCGTCCACCTGTGGTTCGCCGACAAGTTCGGGGCCGATGAGCCCTATCCGCCGCTTGAGACCAGCGCCGCGGCCCTGAAGCGCTTCGTGGCGACGGCCTTCTGCGTCGGCGTGCGGCTGGAGGCGGACGACAGGCTGACGGTCCATGCGCCATTTGGCCTGGAGGACCTGTTCGCTCTGCGCCTGCGGCCCAACCCGCTGCGTCTGAAAGGCGCCGGCGGTTGGGAGCGCACCACGGGCTCGGCCAAGGCCCGCTGGCCGGAAATCTCGATCGAGCCCTGATTGTCACCGGGACAATAAAGGCTTTGCGCGGCGATGCGCGCCCGCATAACAGCGATGTCCATCGGAATTCCGGGAGATCGCCCGCCATGCGCCAATGGACCATCGACGCCTTCGCCACCGCCCCCTTCAAGGGCAACCCCGCCTGCGTGGTCGAGCCGTTCGAGGCCTGGCCCTCCGACATCTGGATGCAGGCGCTGGCGGCCGAGAACAATCAGGCCGAGACGGCCTATCTGCTGAAGACCAATGATCCGGCCCGCTTTGGCCTACGCTGGTTCACGCCCGCGCTGGAGGCGCCGCTGTGCGGTCACGCCACCCTGGCGGCGGCGCACGTGTTGTTCGACGAGTTGGGCGTCGAGGTTCCGCTTCTGACCTTCGACACCCTGTCGGGACCGTTGACGGTGAAGCGGGCGGAGCAGGGCCTGGAGATGGACTTCCCCGCCGATCCGCCGCGCCGGACATCCGTCCCAGGCGGTCTGGCCGAGGCGTTGGGCGCCACCCCGACCGAAGTCTGGGCGGGGGCCTATCTGATCGCGGTCCTGCAGGATGAGGCGACGGTGCGGGGCTTGAAGCCCGACCTTTCCGCGCTGAAGGCGATCGGCGGTGAGGCGACCGGCGGCCCGGGCCAGACGGTGGTCGTCGCGATGGCCGATCCTGGCCAGCCCTACGCGGTGGTCAGCCGCTTTTTCGCGCCGGGCTTCGGTATTCCGGAAGACCCGACCACGGGCTCGGCCCACTGCATCCTCATGCCGCTGTACGGCGACACGCTGGGCGCGGAGGTCCTGAAATTCCACCAGGCCTATCCTGGCCGAGGCGGTGACCTGGAATGCGAACGCCGCGGCGCGCGCGTCTTGCTGCGCGGCCGCGGCGTCACGGTGGTGGAGAGCCGGCTGCGGGTGCAGCCGGCCTAGTTCATGTTACCAGCGGCCGGGGCCACGGTGGTCGCCATAGCCGTAGCCGTAGTCGCGGTCATGACGCTCGTAGCGGATCTGGGCGCTGATGCGGTCGAAGCGGCGGTCGAGATCGGCGCGCTCCCAGTTGTTCAGGCCGTTGCGGCGATAGCGGTGCTCCAGGCGTTCGGTGTCGCGCAGCTCGGCGCGCAGGCGGTTGGCCTCCGAGCGGGTCAGGGCGCCGTTGCGCTGGCCCATGTCGATACGACGCTCCAGCTGGTCTTGGCGCTGGTTGACGGGTTGGGCCGAGGCGACGGCGGGAAGGGTGGCGGCCGCCAGGGCCGAGACCGTAACGATCGGGATCAGGATCTTTTTCATCGGTTCGGTTCCTCTTGAACATCTCCGCCGACCGCTCCCGGGGAGGTGGGAGGACGACGTTGAGGTAAGAGAAACACGCGACGGCTGAAGCGGTTCTGAGCCGCTCGTTATCTGCCGTTCAGGTGAAGATCAGGCGGCCTTGGCCATGCGGGCCGAGGCGATGGCGTCCTCGATCGCGCCATAGAGCTTGGTCACCTCCACCGGCTTGGCGACGTGGCCTTCCATGCCGGCGGCCAGATAGTCCTCGACCTGATGGGCCAGGGCGTTGGCGGTCACGGCGACGATCGGGGTGCGAGTGCGGCCTTCCTGCGCCTCGAGGGCGCGGATGGCCCGGGCGGCCTCGATCCCGTCCATGACGGGCATGTGGATGTCCATCAGGATGATGTCGAACTTCGTGGCCTTCCAGGCTTCGACGCAGGCCTTGCCGTCGGGGACCATCGTCACTTCGGCGCCCAGCGGGGCCAGCACCGCTTCGATGACCTTCTGGTTGGTCGGATTGTCGTCGGCCGCCAGAATCCGCAGCGCCGCCTTGGCTTTCCGCGCCGGCGCGCGGGCGACAACGGGCGCTTCGTCGTCGTCGATATAGTGGACCTCGGTCAGGGTCTCTTCGCGCGGCAGGGCGACCAGGACGGTGAAGGTCGAGCCGCGGCCTTCGCGGCTCTGGACCTTGATCGAGCCGCCCATCAGCGCCGCCAGCTCGCGGCAGATGGCCAGCCCCAGGCCCGAGCCGCCAAAGCGGCGGGTCGTCGAGCTGTCGGCCTGGACGAACTTGTCGAACAGGCGCGGCAGGATTTCCGGCGCGATGCCGATGCCGGTGTCGGCGACGTCGATGCGCAGGCCCGAGCCGTCTTCCGCGGAGGCGAAGCGGACGGCGACCGCGCCCTCCAGGGTGAACTTCAGGGCGTTCGAAATCAGGTTGCCCAGGATCTGACGCAGCCGATCGACGTCGCCGCGCCACAGGCCGTGCGCCTCGGGGGCCACGGCGACCTCGAAGGCCAAGCCCTTCTCGCGGGCCTGGGGGGCGTAGCTCTCGCGGATCGACTGGGCCAACTGGGCGATGTCGAAGGGGCGGTCCTGGATCTCGAGGCGGCCGGCCTCGATCTTGGACAGGTCCAGCACGTCGTTCAGCACCGCCAGCAGCAGGCCGCCCGATTCGCGGATGACCGCCAGGCGCTCGCGTTGGGCGGGCTTGAGGTCGTCCATGTCCATGACCTCGGCCATGGCCAGCACGCCGTTCAGCGGGGTGCGGATCTCGTGGCTCATATTGGCCAGGAAGTGCGACTTCAGGACGTTGGCGGTGTTGGCGTCGTCGCGCGCCTTGACCAGCTCGGCCATGGCCCCGCGCAGGTCCTGGTCGTTGCTTCGCAGCCGCGCGACCAGATGGTTGAAGCTGTCGATCAGGCTCTGGAAGACGTCGTCGTCGGCGGCTTGCTCCACCGGCATGAAGCGCCCGCCGACCGCGGTCTCGTGCATGGCTTCGGACAGCCGCTCCATCGGGCGGGCCATCCGGCGCGCGAGGCCGTTGGCCAGCAGGATGGCCAGGCCCGCGGAGCCGAAGAACAGCGCGCCGGTCAGGGCCAGGTCGCGCGCCAGGATCTGGCCGACCCCTGGGCGGCGGGCCACCAGAACGATGTCGCCGATCTTGCGGCCGCTCAGTTCAACGGGGCGGGTCAGGGTGTCGACGTCGGCGGGCGTGGGATCGCCGATCTGGGCGACGGTCCGGCCGCCGGTGTCGAGAATGCGCACGGCCGCGACGCCCGGCGCCTTGGCCACGGCGTCCAGCGCCCGATAGACGCCCGCCAGGTTGTTGTCGGCCAGGGGACCGGCGGCGCCCGCGGCCGCCATCTGAGCCAGCACCACGTGGTTGGCGCGTGATTCCTGCCGGGCCACGCTCCACTGCTGAAGCATGAAGCAGAGGCAGGCGGCCACAAGCGCCAGCACCGTGGTGGCCAAGGCCACACCGGCGATTCGCGCCTGGAGGGGCGCGTGGGTCGATTCGCGGCTCGCGCGCGGGCTGTGTCTGTCGCTCATAGGCGTCCAGGAACTCAATCGTAGCGGCACTTTGACGCAAGGTTCCTAACGCTTCGCTTCCAAAACAGCGGTGGTTGCGCGTTACGCCAACGATTGCGTGCATTTACGCGTTGCTTAACTTTAACTTTCTATTTACCTTCTTTGTTAGTGTTTCGTTAACGGAGGCGGGCGTGGAAAAAGTATTTGTTGCTCAACGAGTTGCGGCCAAGCTGTTTGCGTCGGAGAACGCGGTGGACGCGGCGATGGTCGAAACGGCCGAGCTGATGGCCGATCTGCTGAAGGCGCGTAAGGATCTGGGCGTTTCGGCCGTGGTCGGCGATCGCGCCGCCAGCAAGCTGGCCGAAGCCATGACGGCGCTCAGCGAAGCGCGCTCGGCGATGGTTGAGGCGCATACCGAGCTGAATGAGACCAAGCTGCGTCTGGGTATCCGCACGAAGATGGCTGGCGTCGAGGACAAGGGCGTCAACATCGACCTCCAGGGTCGAGCGGGGCTCCGAGAAGCTGTCTAAGGTTGCAATAGTTTAATCCAAAAGGCCTCTAATCTCGATTAGAGGCCTTTTTCATTGCCATGTCCGCTTTCATGATCCTCCCCTTGGCGGTGATTTTCGCCGTCTGCGCCTTGGCCTTGACCAAGGGAGCTCCGTCGGAGCGGTTCGGGGCGGTGATTGTCCTCGTCACCACCGTAGCTGTCGAGCTGATCCACCTTCTGGCGCCGCAGAAGAGCCAAAGCCTTATGCTGTTGGGCGTGGATGGCCTGGTGGCGGTCGGCTTTCTGGTCATCGCGCTGCGATACGCCAGCCTGTGGCTGGGGGCGGCGATGCTGTTCCAAGCCGTGCAATTCAGCTTGCACGCCTACTATCTGGTCACGCAGCAACCGCTCGACCGCAATTACAAGACGATCAACAACATCGACACCGCCGGCGTGCTGCTGTGCATCCTGATCGGAACGCTGGTCACCTGGCGTCGCCGAGCGCCGGGAAAATAATTTCGTCGCGCGGCCGTAAAAGCGCTGGCCGCGACAAATCTCTCCTTGCCTTTTGGCCGCGAACGCGGTTTCTCGCCGGCGGGCCACGCCCTCCCAACGGGGCGCAGTCCATCTGTAAGGATGGGAGACATCGCTATGACCACGACCCTCGCCAAGCCGGCGATCCGCCCGGCTCGCCCCGAGTTCTCTTCCGGGCCTTGCGCCAAAAGGCCAGGCTGGACCCCCGAAAATCTCAGAAACGCCGTCCTGGGTCGGTCGCACCGCTCCAAGCTGGGCAAGGCGCGCCTGAAGGCCGCCATCGACCAGACGCGCGAAGTGCTGGAAGTCCCCGCCGACTTCCTGATCGGCATCGTCGCCGGCTCGGACACCGGCGCCGTCGAAATGGCGATGTGGTCGATGCTGGGCGCTCGCCCGGTCCAACTGCTGGCCTTCGAGTCCTTCGGCAAGGACTGGGTCACGGACGTCACCAAGCAACTGAAGCTGCCCGACGTCGAGGTGCTGAGCGCCCCGTACGGCCAGCTGCCCGACACCTCCAAGGTCGATCCGGCCAAGGACCTGGTCTTCACCTGGAACGGCACGACCTCGGGCGTGCGCGTGCCCAACGCCGACTTCATCTCGGCCGACCGTGAAGGCATCACCATCTGCGACGCCACCTCGGCGGCCTTCGCCCAGGAACTGGACTGGGCCAAGCTCGATGTCGTGACCTTCTCCTGGCAGAAGGCGCTGGGCGGCGAGGGCGCGCACGGGATCCTGATCCTGTCGCCGCGCGCCGTGGCCCGCCTGGAAAGCTACACGCCGGCTTGGCCGATGCCGAAGCTGTTCCGCATGACGAAAGCCGGCAAGATCGCCGCCGACATCTTCGAAGGCGCGACGATCAACACCCCGTCGATGCTTTGCGTGGAAGACGCCCTCGACGCCCTGAAGTGGGCCGCCTCGATCGGCGGCCTGCAGGCCATGCAGGCCCGCGCCGACCAGAACCTTAAGGTCCTGGCAGACTGGGTCGCCAAGACCCCGTGGGTCGACTTCCTGGCCGCGACGCCGGAGATCCGCTCCAACACCTCGGTGTGCCTGAAGGTCGTGGATCCCAAGATCTGCGCCCTGCCGGAAGACGCTCAGGCCGACTTCGCCAAGAAGCTGGCCAGCCTGCTCGAGAAGGAGGGCGCGGCCCTCGACATCGGCGGCTATCGCGACGCTCCGGCCGGCCTGCGCATCTGGTGCGGCGCCACCGTCGAGGCTTCGGACCTCGAGGCCCTGACGCCCTGGCTCGACTGGGCCTTCGCCACCGTCTCGGCCGAACTGGCCGCCGCTTAACTCGCGCCCTCCCTCCCCCTTGATGGGGGAGGGGCAGGGGCGGGGGTGATCCCCCGCCGCCTAACAAAGCACCCCCAATCCCAACCCTTCGCCCATCGAGGCGGAAGGGTTCGATATCCGGAGACGACCTCCATGAACGCTCCCCGCGTCCTCATCGCCGACAAGCTCAGCCCCGCCGCCGTCGACATCTTCAAGAACCGCGGCCTCGCCTTCGACATCAAGGTCGGCCTGTCCAAGGACGAGCTTATCGCCGTGATCGGCGACTATGACGGCATAGCCATCCGCTCGGGCGCCAAGCTCGACAAGGACGTGATCGCCGCCGCCCACAAGCTGCGCGTCATCGCTCGCGCCGGCATCGGCGTCGACAACGTCGACATCCCGGCCGCCACGGCCAAGGGCATCGTCGTGATGAACACGCCCTTCGGCAACTCGATCACCACGGCCGAGCACGCCATCGCCATGATGTTCGCCCTGGCCCGCCAGATCCCCGCCGCCGACGCCTCGACCCAGGCCGGCAAGTGGGAGAAGAACCGCTTCATGGGCGTGGAACTCTACGCCAAGACCCTGGGCCTGATCGGCGCCGGCAACATCGGCGGCATCGTCGCCGACCGCGCGCTGGGCCTGAAGATGAAGGTCGTGGCCTACGACCCCTTCCTGTCTCCCGAGCGCGCCGTCGAGATGGGCGTCGAGAAGGTCGAGCTGGAAGACCTGCTGGCCCGCGCCGACGTCATCACCCTGCACACCCCGCTGACCGACAAGACCCGCAACATCCTGTCGGCCGAGGCCCTGGCCAAGACCAAGAAGGGCGTGCTGATCGTCAACTGCGCCCGCGGCGGCCTGGTCGACGAGGCGGCGCTGCGCAAGCTGCTGGACGAAGGTCACGTGGGCGGCGCGGCCTTCGACGTGTTCACCGTCGAGCCGGCCAAGGAAAACCCGCTGTTCGGTTCGGACAAGGTCGTGGCCACCCCGCACCTGGGCGCCTCCACCTCGGAAGCTCAGGAGAACGTCGCCCTGCAGGTCGCCGAGCAGGTCAGCGATTACCTGCTGACCGGCGCGGTCACCAACGCCCTGAACAGCCCCTCGATCACCGCGGAAGAAGCCCCCAAGCTGAAGCCGTTCGTGGCCCTGGCCGAGAAGATCGGCGCCTTCGCCGGCCAGATGGTCGACTTCGGCATCAAGGCCATCGACATCGCCTTCGAGGGCGAGGTCTCCAACCTCAACGTCAAGCCGATGACCTCGGCCGCCCTGGCCGGCGTGCTCAAGCCGATGCTGGCCGAGATCAACATGGTTTCGGCTCCGGCCGTGGCCAAGGAGCGCGGCATCACCGTCTCCGAGAGCCGCCAGGAAGTCAGCCCCACCTATGACAGCCTGATGCGCGTGACCATCACCACCGAAAAGGGCAAGCGCGCCTTCGCCGGCACGGTGATCGCCGGCGCGCCGCGCATCGTCGAGGTCAAAGGCATGGAGCTGGACGCGGCCTTCTCGCCGGCCATGCTGTACATCAACAACCTGGACAAGCCGGGCTTCATCGGCGCGCTGGGCATGATGCTGGGCGAGGCGGGCGTCAACATCGCCACCTTCAACCTGGGTCGCCTGGCCGCCGACGAGGACGCCATCGCGCTGGTGGGCGTCGACCAGGCTCCCAGCGCGGACCTGCTGGCCAAGATCGAGGCCCTGCCGCACGTCAAGGAATCGCGCGCGCTGACGTTCTGAGGATAGATGCTCCCCCGCCGTGCGGGGGAGCTGTCACGGAGTGACTGAGGGGGCTAATGCGGCATAAGTCCAGCTAGCCCCCTCCGGCCCTCTGGGCCACCTCCCCCGCGCGCGGGGGAGGAACTTGTCAAAGGCCCCCCAATGTCCCTGCTCGTTCCCCGCAAGATCAACTGGCTGGGCCTGGCCGCCTTCCTCGCCGCCGTGGCCTTCACGCTCTACGCGGCCCTGGCCCCGGGTGACGACACCAAGGGCCTGATCCCGTGGGACAAGGCCAAGCACTTCATCGTCTTCTACGGCCTGACTTTCCTGGCGACGATGGCCCTGCCCAAGAGCCGTTACTGGAAGATCGGCGTGGTGCTGCTGGGCTTCGGGATCGCCATCGAGATCCTCCAGGGCCTGCCCATCGTCGGCCGCGACGCCGACATCTTCGACGTGGTCGCCGACACCCTGGGCGTCGGCTTCTTCTTCGGGCCGATCATCGCCACCCAGTGGCTCAACCGCGAAGACTGACCGTCCGCCTGAGACACTCCAAGCCTTGACTCTCGTCGCGCCAAGCGTGAGAACAAAGTAAGAACTTGGAGTGTGGAGATGGCCGGATCGCGCGAGGCGCGTCTTGCGGCCCTGAGAGGCCGGATCGCCGCGATCGAAGCGGGGACTCGGACTCCGACTCCGGTCCTGCCGTTCGGCGATCCGGCCATCGACGGCTGCTTTCCCGGCGGCGGCTTGCCGCTGGGCGCCTGGCATGAGGTGGTCGGTGCGGGGCTGGAGGGCGAGACCGGCGCGGCCCCGGCGGCCTTCATCGGCCTGATGTTGCGGTCGCTGCTCACGACCGGCGTGGGGGTCTGGGTGGCGCGGCGCACCGACCTGTTCGTCCCCGGCCTGTTTGGTCTCGGCTTTCCCGCCCAGCGGCTGATCCAGGTCCGCGCCCGCGACGAGGCCGAGGTGCTGTCGGTGCTGGAGGACGCCCTCTCCACGGAAGGGGTCAAGGCGGCGATCGGCGAGGCCGAGGCGCCCGATCTGACCGCCGGCCGCCGGCTGCAGCTAGCCTGCGAGAAGCGCGGCGGCCTGGGGCTGCTGCTGCATCGTCGGCCCTATGGCGGCCGCGCGGGGGAGGGGCCTCGGACCGTGTCCGGCTCGGCCTCGTTCAGCCGCTGGCGCGTTGGCCCCCAGCCCAGCGGCGCGCCGCCCGACGACATCGGCCTTGGACCCCCACGCTGGCGGGTCGAACTCGAGCGCTGCCGGGGCGGACGTTCCGGCGGCTGGATCTTAGAAGCCCAGGAGGCCGGCCATGGCCCGCACTCCTTTCCGTCTGGTGTCCCAACTGGCCGATCACGACGTGGCGCCGGCGGAACCCGGATGGCGCGAAGCCGGGTGAGGGCGCGGAAAGATCCTCCCCCCAGAGGGGGAGGTGGTCCGAAGGACCGGAGGGGCAAGGCGCAAGGCCAGCAGGACTTCCCCCTCCGTCCGCTGCGCGGACACCTCCCCCGCTGGGGGGAGGATTGGCGTCTCCCCCCCTCGCCCTTCTCGTCTCCGAACGCGGGACCCGCCGTCTCGCCGCCGTCGACGACCGCGCCCGGGCCCTTGGCCTGTTCGCCGGCCAGAAGGCCGCCGACGCCCTGGCCCTGGTCCCGGACCTCGCCACCTTCGACCACGACCCCGCCGCCGACCGCGCGGCGCTGGAGGCGCTCTGCGACTGGTGCGTGCGGTTCTCGCCGGCCGTGGCGATCGACGGCGAGGACGGCCTGTTGCTGGACATCACCGGGACCGACCACCTGTGGGGCGGGGAAGGCGCCATGCTGGTCGACCTGGTGGCGCGGCTGGCGCGCTGGGGCGTGCCGGCGCGGGCGGCGATCGCCGACACGGCCGGGGCGGCCTGGGGGCTGGCGCGATTTGGCGAAGACCTCGCTGTCGTCCCGTCCGGCGGTCAGCGCCAGGCGCTGGCGGACCTGCCCGTCGCGGCCCTGCGACTGGACGAGGCGGCCGAGGCCCAGCTGCCGCGCCTGGGCCTGCATCGCGTGGGCCAGCTCTACGGCCTGCCGCGCGCCCAGCTGGCCAAGCGCTTTGGCCTTGGCTTCACCACGCGGTTGGACCAGGCCCTGGGGGCGGCGGCCGAGGCCCTGACCTTCCGCCGGCCGGCCAGCCCGTGGTTCGACCGCCTGGCCTTCTTCGAGCCGATCAGCGCGCCCGAGGACATGGCCCGCGTCGCCGCCGACGCCCTGGCCCTAATCTGCGCCCGGCTGGAGGCCGAGGAGCGCGGGGCCAAGCGCTTCGAGGTCGTGCTCCACCGGCTGGACGGCCAGGCCTTCCCGGTGCGCGCGGGCCTGGCGCGGCTTGGCCGCGACGCCAAGCGGCTGGCCAAGCTGGTCGTTCCCAAGCTGGACAAGGTCGATCCGGGCTTCGGCATCGAGGTCGTCACCGTCCACGCCGCCGGCGTCGAGCCCCTGGCCGCCGTCCAGAACGGGCTGGACAGCACGGCGGGCGCGGGCCTCGACGAGACCCTGGCGCCGCTGATCGACCGGCTGGTCAATCGCCTGGGCGAGGCTCGCGTCTGGCGGGCCGATCCTTATGAGAGCCACGTGCCCGAACGCTCGGTGGTCCGCGCCGCGCCGCTGGACCCGCCGCCCGCCGCGGCCTGGGACCCGGACCGTCCGCGCCCGGTGCGCCTGTTCAAGCGGCCCGAGGCGATCACGGCCCTGGCCAAGGTGCCCGACGACCCGCCGGTGTTCTTCACCTGGCGGGGCCGGTCTCACCGCGTCCGCCGCGCCGAGGGTCCCGAGCGCATCGCCCAGGAATGGTGGCGCGCAGGCGTGGCCGAGGGCGAGACGGGGCCCGGCAAGGTCCGCGACTACTACCGCGTCGAGGACGAGGCCGGCGGGCGGTACTGGATCTTCCGGCAGGGGCTGTTTGGCGGGGAAGACGCGCCGAAGTGGTGGATCCATGGCCTGTTTGGGTGAAGCGCGATCAGTTCCTCCCCCGCTCGCGGGGGAGGTGTCGGCGGAGCCGACGGAGGGGGCGAACTGGAGGTCGGCCGTGCTGGCCCCCTCCGGCCCGCTGGGCCACCTCCCCCGCGCGCGGGGGAGGAACTGATGCCCCGCCGCCCCGCCTACGCCGAACTCCAGACCACCAGCAACTTCTCCTTCCTGCGCGGGGCCTCGCACGCGGAGGAGTTGGCCATCGCCGCCGAGGCGCTGGGGCTGACCGCCGTCGGGATCGCCGACCGCAACAGCCTGGCCGGGGTGGTGCGGGCCTGGACGGCGGCCAAGCAACGGCAGGTCCGGGTGCTGACCGGCTGCCGGCTGGACTTCATGGACGGGACGCCCAGCCTGATCTGCTACCCGACCGACCGGGAGGCCTTCGCCCGCCTGACGCGCCTGCTGACCCTGGGCCAGCGAAGGGCCGAGAAGGGTCAGTGCCATCTGAGCTGGGCCGATTTCCTGGACCATTCGGAGGGGCAGATCGGCCTGATCGTGCCGCCCCGGACTTTGGATGAGACCTTCGAGCGGGACCTGACCCGCATGGCCGGCGATCTCTCCGGACGATCCTGGCTGGCGGCTAGCCGGGCCTACGCCGCTCAGGACCTCAAGCGCCTCTCGCGCCTCGACGCCCTGGGGCGGGACGCGGGCGCGCCGATCGTGGCGACCAACGACGTGCTCTATCACGGCCCCGAGCGGCGGCCGCTGCAGGACATCATCACCTGCGTGCGCGAGCATTGCGCGATCCACGAGGCGGGCTTCCGGCTGGAGGCCAACGCCGAGCGGCACCTGAAGTCGGCGGCCGAGATGGCGCGCCTGTTCGAGCGCTGGCCGCGCGCGGTCGAGCGCACGGTCGAGATCGTCGAGCGGATCGGCTTCGACCTCGGCCAGATCAAGGAGCAGTACCCCGACGAGCCGGTGCCGCCGGGCAAGTCGGCGATGCAGCACCTGACCGACCTGACCTGGTCGGGCGCGGCCTGGCGCTATCCGGGCGGCATCCCGGAAAAGGTGAAGGCCCAGCTGGAGGAAGAGCTGCGGCTGATCGCCAAGATGGACTACCCCAACTACTTTATCACCGTGCACGACATCGTGCGCGAGGCGCGGAAGATGGGCATCCTGTGTCAGGGGCGCGGCTCGGCGGCCAATTCCTCGGTCTGCTACTGCCTGGGCGTGACGGCGATCGACCCGACCGAGCATCGCCTGCTGTTCACCCGCTTCATCTCCGAGAACCGCGGCGAGCCGCCGGACATCGACGTCGACTTCGAGCACGAGCGGCGCGAGGAGGTGATGCAGTACGTCTACGAGCGCTATGGCCGCGAGTACGCCGCCATCTGCGGGACGGTGATCCACTACCGGCCGCGCAGCGCCATCCGCGACGTCGGCAAGGCCCTGGGCCTGACCGAGGACGTCACGTCACTGCTGGCCGGCACGGTCTGGGGCAGCTGGGGCAACGGCCTGCCCGAGGAGCACCTGCGCGACGCCGGGCTCGATCCCCAGGCGCCGGAGATCGCCCGCGCCGTCGCCCTGGCGACCGAGCTGCTGAAGTTCCCGCGCCACCTGTCCCAGCACGTCGGCGGCTTCGTCCTGACCAAGCGGCGGCTGGACGAGACCGTGCCGATCGGCAACGCGGCGATGAAGGACCGCACCTTCATCGAGTGGGACAAGGACGACATCGACAGCCTGTCCCTGATGAAGGTCGACATTCTGGCGCTGGGCATGCTGAGCGCCATCCAGCGGGCCATGACGATGCTGCGCGAGGACCACGGCCAGGCCTGGCTGAAGGACCTGGCCGACATCCCCAAGGAGGTCTCGGGCGTCTACGACATGCTGTGCAAGGCCGACAGCGTCGGGGTCTTCCAGGTCGAGAGCCGGGCCCAGATGTCGATGCTGCCGCGCCTGAAGCCGCGCGAGTTCTACGACCTGGTCATCGAGGTGGCGATCGTGCGCCCCGGCCCGATCCAGGGCGACATGGTGCATCCGTACCTCAAACGGAAGAACAACATCGAGCCGGTCGAGTGGCCCGCGCCCTCGCCCGAGCATGGCCCCGAGGACGAACTGAAGGGGATCCTGGGCAAGACCTTCGGCGTGCCGCTGTTCCAGGAGCAGGCCATGAGCCTGGCCATCGAGGCGGCCAAGTTCACGCCCGACGAGGCCGACGGCCTGCGCAAGGCCATGGCCACTTTCCGCAACCTGGGCACGCCGGCCGAGTACCGCGACAAGTTCGTCGAGGGCATGGTCCGGCGCGGCTACCAGCGCGACTTCGCCGAGCGCTGCTTCAAGCAGATCGAGGGCTTTGGCCACTACGGCTTTCCGGAGAGCCACGCGGCCAGCTTCGCCAAGCTGGTCTACGTCTCGGCCTGGATCAAATGGGCGTGGCCGGACGTGTTCTGCGCGGCCCTGATCAACTCCCAGCCGATGGGCTTCTACCAGCCGGCCCAGCTGGTCCGCGACGCGCGCGAGCACGGGGTCGAGGTGCTGCCGCCCGACATCCTGGCCAGCGCGTGGGACTGCACGCTGGAGAAGGGCGCCGCGTACGAGGGCTTCCGGCCCCGCGCCGACAAGATCGCCGACTACGCCAATCGCTCACAGTGGAAGGCCGTCCGCCTCGGGTTTCGCCAGATCAAGGGCCTGAAGCAGGTCGACGTCGCCGTGCTGGTCCACGCCCGCGCCGAGGGCGCGCGCACGCCGGGCGAGTTCGCCCAAGGCGGCGTTCCGCAGCGGGCGCTGGAGCTGCTGGCCGAGGCCGACGCCTTCGCCGGTGTGGGCCTGACGCGGCGCGAGGCGCTGTGGGCGGTCAAGGGCCTGAAGGGCGAGCACAGGGCGCCAGTCCAGGCCCCGCTGCTGGCCGGCCTGCCGCTGTTCGAGGACCGCGTCGCCCTGCCTGCCATGGCCAAGCCCCAGGATGTGGCCGAGGACTACCGCACCACCAGCCTTTCCCTGAAGGCCCACCCAATCGGCTTCTACCGGCCGATGCTGCAACGGCGCGGGGTGATCACGGCCGAGCGGCTGTCGACCCTGAAGGACGGCGCGCGGGTCTCGGTGGCGGGTCTGGTCCTCATTCGCCAGCGGCCGGGCACGGCCAAGGGCGTGGTGTTCGTGACCCTGGAGGACGAGACCGGCGTCGCCAACGCCGTCGTCTGGAAGGACCGCTTCGAGGCCGACCGCAACCTGGTGATGACCGCCTCGTTCCTGGTCGTCCACGGCCGGGTGCAGCGCGCCGACGGCGTCATCCACGTGGTCGCCGAAGGCTTCACGGACCTGTCGGCGCACCTCTCGGCGCTGAGGGATGAACCCGGCGCTCCGGCGCCCCGCGTGAGGCAGAAGGTGTCGGGGCGGCTGCTGCGGAGCCGGGATTTCCACTGAGGGGGCGTTGCGCAAACCCTCTCCCAGAGGGAGAGGGCGGGGCCCGCCGCGAAGCGGGGGGAGGGTAAGGGGGTACGAGGTTCGACGAGGCGCCGGCGCTCCGTCGGACGCATTACCCCTCACCCCAACCCTCTCTCCATGAGAGAGGGATTTGGAGCGTCCGCCATCCACCCGTAACGGACATTCACCCGAGCGTGAGTTACATTGCCAAGATCATGGCGTCTCACGTGCTCAACCGCGCGATCAGGGGGGCAATAATGGTTCACCAAACCTGTCTGGGTGGAACGATCCGAGCCGTCCTTGGCGGATCCCTGGCCGGATTGCTCGTCGCGCTAAGCGTTGCTGGCGCTCACGCCCAGCCAGTCCCCGCGCCCGCCGGCGAAAATCCGTTTTCAGCCCTGTTCGGCGAGTGGACGCTCAAGGACGACAAGTTCCAGTATGTCGGCGACGGGCGAACGGTCGAAACGCAGATCATACCCAATCACCACACCCAGTGCGCGAGAGTGAACACCGACCGCAGCATGCTTTGCGTCGTCAAGGCCGGCGCGTTGAACGGCCATATGTTGTGGACCTACGACGCGTCGAAACAGCGGGTGCATTGGCTCTCGCATTTCGGGACCGAGCGCACCGGCGTCGGCGTCGGAACGTTCGACAAGGCTTCCAACCTGACGTTCAAGGTGAGTTTCACGGACGAGCCCGAAGGCAGCTATCGCCAGTATCGCTACGAATGGGTGTCGCCTGACGAATATACCTTGAGATCGACACAGTACGATCGCCGCGGTCGTGCAACGGGGAACTGGTACGGTGGCGCTTTCGTCCGTCTGCCGGCCTCGGCGCTCGCTGTCGCAGGTCCAACTCGCCCGCCCGCCACCGGAATGGCGTATTCGGTGGAAGACGATATTCAGAAGGTGAAGGCCATCCTGAAAAAGATCGACGCGGACATCACTGACACCAGCATCTACAGCGAAGACGTCGTTCACATGGCGCAGGGAAGCCGCGCAATTACCAGTAAGGCTGCGCTGCAGAAGGTGCTTGCCGCCGAGGCGTCACATGGCCGATCCAACATGACCCATGAGATTGTGACACTTCACTCCTACTCCGACCTGGTCCTGACCAGGGGACGGGTCAAAGGCGCTTGGCATCCTGCGAACGGCGGAAGTCCTATCCCGTTCGAGACGAACAACATCATCACCTTTCGGCGAGCAGCGGACGGGTCGCTCAAGGTCTGGCACGTTATCTTCAACTGGGTTGAGCTTGAGCGATATCAGCCCTGAACTCTACGTGGCTTTCGAAATCCGCTCCCCAATGTCCGTTTTCCATCCTGAGCGGACCTCTACGCCTCTCCACGGGAGGGCGGTGCGCTCCGACCGCCTCTCTACCCCGGCAGCTCATACCCCTCCTCCGTCAGCCGCTTGCGGATCAGCTTCTTGTCGATCTTACCGGTCGCGCCGAGCGGGATGTCCTCGACGAACAGGACGTCGTCGGGGGTCCACCACTTGGCGATCTTGCCTTGCAGGAAGTCGAGGAACTCGACCCGCGTGGCCGTCTCCTCGGGCTTGAGTTTGACCAGCAGCACCGGGCGCTCGTCCCACTTCGGATGCGGCACGCCGACCACGGCGGCGAGGGCGGCCTTGGGGTGGCCGACGGCGATGTTCTCGATCTCGATCGTGCTGATCCACTCGCCGCCCGACTTGACCACGTCCTTGGCTCGGTCGGTGATCTGCATGAAGCCTTCCGGGTCGATCGTCGCCACGTCGCCGGTGTCGAAATAGCCCTCGGCGTCCAGGATGTTTCCGCCGGCGCCCTTGAAGTACTCGGCCGCGATGATGGGGCCGCGGATCTTCAGATGGCCGAAGGCCTTGCCGTCGTGCGGCAGGCGCTTGTCGTCGTCGTCCTTCAGGCAGATGTCGACGCCCAGCGGCGGGCGGCCCTGCTTCAGCCGCCAGGGCATCTGCTCCTCGTAGGGGAGCTTGGCCAGCTGGTCGGTCATCACCGACAGGGTGCCGACCGGCGAGGTCTCGGTCATGCCCCAGGCGTGGACGACCTCGACGCCGTAGTTGTCGTGGAAGGCGCGGATGATGCTCTCGGGGCAGGCCGCCCCGCCGATCACTACCTTCTTCAGGGTCGTGATCTTGCCGTTGGTGCTTTCCAGGTGATGCAGCAGCATCTGCCAGACGGTGGGCACGGCGGCCGAGAAGGTCACGCCCTCGGTCTCAAGCAGCTCATGGATCGAGGCGCCGTCCATCTTGGCGCCCGGCATCACCATCTTGGCCCCGGTCCCCGGGGCGGAGAACGCCACGCCCCAGGCGTTGGCGTGGAACATCGGCACCACCGGCAGGATCACGTCCTTCTGCGACAGCCCCATCACGTCGGGCTGCAGGGTGATGAAGGTGTGCAGGAAGTTCGAGCGGTGCGAGTAGAGCACCCCCTTGGGATCGCCCGTCGTGCCCGAGGTGTAGCAGAGGCCCGCGGCCGTATCCTCCGGGAAGCCGCCCCAGGCGACGTCGGGCGAGTGCTGCTCGACCAGGTCCTCAAAAGCCAGCAGGCCCTTGAAGCCCGGCGCGTCTCCGGCCAGGGCGAAGTCGGCGGGCATGTGGTCGCGGTCGGTGAACACCACCACGTGCTCGACGCTGGGGATGTGGTGCAGGATCTGCTTGAGGATCGGCAGGAAGGTCAGGTCGGTGAAGATGATCCGGTCGCCGGCGTGGTCGGCGATCCAGGCGATCTGCTCGGGGAAGAGGCGCGGGTTCAGGGTGTGGCAGACCATGCCGACGCCCATGATCCCGTACCAGGCTTCCATGTGCCGGCCGGTGTTCCAGGCCAGGGTCCCGACGCGGTCGCCGGCCTTCATGCCCAGGGCCAGCAGGGCGTTGGACACCTTCTTGGCCCGCTCGCGCATCTGACCGTAGGTGGTGCGCACGATCGGCCCTTCGACGGACCGGCTGACCACCTCGCGATCAGCATGCCAGCGCGCGGCGTGGTCGATGATCTTGTCGAGGGTCAGCGCCCCATGCTGCATCAGCCCATACATCGGCCGTTTCTCTCCCGGTAAATTATCGTTGTTCAGGAGAAGCTAGTGGGCCGCGCGGCATTGTGCAATGCAGCGCCACCGCAAGGCGAGACGCCGGCTCCGCCGCCAGCCGCGATCATCGGTCGCATCGCGTCTTCAGGGGCTTCTGATGTTTTAAAGGCTTAGTTCGAGCCCGGACCGACGTGGTTCGCCGTTCGGAGACGAGGGTTTGGGCTGGCTTAGCGATACATGGTCCGACACGCGGTTGGACGAGGTCGCGGCCGACACCTACCGGTTGACGCCTTCGCGCTTGGTGTCCGCGGCCGTGGCGGCGGTGATCGTCGGCTTGGGCCTAGGAGCCACGATCGCGGCCGGCTGGCTGGTCAGCCTGCTGGCCGGCGAGGGGCTGGCCTATCTGGTCACGCGCCGCTTCAGGTCGGGCCGCACAGGCACGGCGCGGCTGCGGGCCCTGTTCATATGGGCCTCCGTGCCGATCAACGCCAGCTGGGCCGCCCTGGCCGCCCTGCTCTGGCTGCAAGGTCATGGCGACACGCGCCTTGGGGCGGTGGCGATCTGGTGCGGCCAGCTGATCTACACCCAGAACTTCCGCCACCAGTCGGCGCCGCTGCTGGTGCTGAACGGCCTGGCGCCGATGGTCAGCCTGATCGTCTTTCCGTTCTTCTTCCTGCCGGGCGATGAGCTGGAGACCCTCACCGCCCGCTGGGGCCTGTTTCTGCTGGTGGCGACCACGATCAACGTCATGCTGCTGAACCGCGCGGCCGCCCGGCGGATGGACGACCTGACCCGCGACCTGCGCCAGGAGCGGGAGAAGGCCCTGGAGGCCGCCCGCGCCAAGTCGACCTTCATCGCCGTCGCCAGCCACGAGCTGCGCACCCCGATGAACGGCCTCCTGGGCATGGCTCACGCCCTGGGGCGCTCGGACCTCTCCGCCGCTCAGCGCGAGCAGGTCGACCTGATGATTCGGTCGGGCGACAGCCTGATGCACCTGCTCAACGACGTGCTGGACCTGTCGCGGATCGAGACCGGTCGGGTCGAGCTGGCGCCGGCCGACATCGCGCTGCCACGGGTCATGACCGAGGTCGTCAACGCCTGGCGCGACGCGGCCGCGTTCAAGGGCCTGTCGCTGAGCATCGATTTCGCGCCGGACTTGCCGGCGGCGATCCACGCCGACGATCTTCGCATCCGTCAGGTGATGACCAATCTGGTGTCCAACGCCATCAAGTTCACGGCCGAGGGCGGCGTGGCGATCGAGGTCGGCGCGACCACGGCGCCGGACGGCCGGCGGATGATCGCGATCACCGTCGCCGACAGCGGTCCGGGCGTGCCCGACCATGCTCGCGAGCGGGTCTTCGACAGCTTCACCCAGGCCGACGAGACCGTCTCGCGCGACTACGGCGGAGCGGGTCTGGGGCTCAGCATCGCCCGGGCCCTGGCGCGGCGGATGGGTGGCGACCTGGTCCTGGCGCCGAGCCGCATGGGCGCGCGGTTCCTCTTCACCTTCGAGGCGGTCGAGACCGTTCCGGTCCGGGAGCGGGCTGACGACACGCCTCCGGAGGCGCCGGCCCTGGATCAGCTGCGGGTGCTGATGGCCGAGGACAACGCCGTCAACCAGCTGGTCGTGCGCGCCATGCTGGAGCCGATCGGCGTCGCCCTGACCGTGGTCGAAAACGGCCAGGAGGCGCTGAAGGCCCTCGGCGAAGGGCGCTACGACTGCGTGCTGATGGACATCAACATGCCGGTGATGGACGGCGTCACCGCGCTGGAGGCGATCCGCGCCGGACGGGTCGGTCCGAGCCCGCCGCCGATCATCGCGCTGACCGCCTCGGCCATGGCCGGGGATCGCGAGCGTTTCCTGGAGATGGGCTTCGACGACCACCTGGGCAAGCCGATCCGTCCCGCCGACCTGGTCACGGCCATCGCCGCGGCGGCCAGCGGGGCGTCGGCCGGCGGACGGTTGAGGGGCGCGGCCTGACTCAAGGCTTGGCCTTGCGCTCGAAGGGCGCGCTGAAGGACCCCAGCGTCACCGTGCCGTGGTCGGGGTCGCTGAACACCAGCCGCAGGTCCTGCGACAGGATGAAGAACTCGCTCGCCGAGGCCGGATAGAGCGGATCGACCACGCCCTTCCAGATCTCCGCCACCAGGCGGTCGCCGTCGCGGCGGATCTCGAAGTCGCCCGGCCCCTTGATCGTGAAGGTCCCCGCGAACCGCGCCTGGTCGGCGATCGCGACCTTGGCGACCTCGCGTTCGACCGGGCGGTAGTCGGGCCAGCCGTATTCGGCGGCCACCGCGCGGACGACCTCCTCGCCCAGCTGATAACCCTGGTCGCCGTTGGTCATCACCACCACGCCGTCGCCGCCGGGATAGCCGACCAGGGTGGCCTTGTAGCCGGCATTGGAGCCGTCGTGAGCGAAGTACTTCTGGGCCCCCGCGCCGCCGATGTTCAGGCCAAGGCCATAGCCGCCCTTGACCGGGGTCAGCATGGTCTTGGCCATCTCGGGCGACAGCACGCCGTCGGCGCGTCCCTGGGCCGAATGCTGCAGGTCGATCACGAACCGAGCCAGGTCCTCGGCGGTGGTCCAGAGGCCGGCGGCGGCCATCTCCGGATAGGTATGCGGCCCGCCGGGGATGGGGACGCCCTGGGCGTCGTGGGGCCAGGCGACCTGGGCGAGACGCGCGGCGTCCAGCGGCTGGTCCTCGGTGCTGTGAGCCATGCCCATGGGCTTGAAGACGCGCTCGCGTACCAAGGCGGGGAAGGACTGGCCCGTGGCGTCGACCATCATCTGCTGGGCGATCGAATAGCCGCCGCCTGAATAGCGGTAGGCCTCGCCGACCGGCTGGTCGACGATCACGGGCTTGGAATTGGCGGGCGCGGCGCCGCTCAGCACCTGGGGCAGGGTGGGAACCGCCTCGCCCGCGGCGTAGCCGGCGAAGCCGTGCACCGTCGTCCCGGCCGTGTGCGACAGCAGCGCCCGCAGGGTCACGGGCTTGCTCGCGGTGAAGGCGCTGGGCGGCAGGGTCCAGGATTTCAGCGTCGCGTTGACGTCGCCGTCCAGCGACAGCTTGCCGTCCTGGACGAGGCGCAGCGCGGCCACGGCGGCGACCGGCTTGCTGACCGAGCCCGCCTGGAAAAGCGTCTCGGCCGTCACCGGCGCGCCGTCCTTTTGGGTGATCCCGAACCCGCGCGCCCAATCGATCTTGCCATTGTGGATCACGGCGATGCTGACGCCCGGCACCTTCAGGGCCGCCATTTCGTCGGCCAGGGCGCGCTTGGCCGGCGATCCCTTGATCGACACCGCCGGTCTCAGGCCCGAGGTCACCGCCTCGATCCGGCGCGACACATCCGGCGCGGCCATGGCGCTTGTCGAGGCCATCAACGCCGCGGCCAGGCAGAGGCGGATCAGAGGTCGGTTCATCTGGGATCCCTTTTGTACAAAGGGATTAGCCACGTCAGACGGATGGTCCGTCAATTTAGGGTTTTGTAATTCGCCGTCCGCGCGCGCTTTACCCCATCGCCTCGGCCAGGGCCCGGGCTTCGTCCTCGAAGGCGCTGACGGTGTCGACCTTATGCCAGGTGATCTCACCCGGGTCGCGGGCCAGCTGGGTCTCCAGCACCGCGACGTCGGCGTCCGAGGCGTCGTTGACGCGGGCGGCGACGCGGGCGCGCAGCACCTCGGGCGGAGCCTCCAGCCAGGCGCCCTGGAAGGCGACGTCGCAGGTCTGGGCCAGGGCCTCGGCGCGGGCGCGCTCCTCGGGCTTGAGGAACACCGCGTCCAGCACCACCGAGCGGCCGGCCTTCAGGCACAGCGCCGCGTCGTGGAACAGCTGGTCGTAGGTCCTGGCGCTCATCTCGGGGGTGTAGGCCTCCCGGGGCAGGCGTTCGAGGGAGGGCACGCCCCAGAGCCGCTTGCGGATCTCGTCGGTGCGCAGAACCACCGCGCCGGGGGCGGCGCCCAGGCCGGGCGCGCAGACCCGCGAGAAGGTGGACTTGCCCGAGCCGGACAGGCCGCCGGCGGCGATCAGGCTGACCGGGCGCGGGGCCAGATGCTCCAGCGCGGTCTGCAGGTAAGCTCGCGCGGCCTCGTCGTCGCCGGTATAGGCCCAGACGTGGGTGCGGACCGCTGCGCGGACGCTCAGCATCAGGGGCAGTGCCGCCAGACCGGTCCACAGACCGTCGCCGAACGACCGGGCGGCCTCGTCGAGATAGGCGTTCAGCACCCGGCCGGCGGCGTCGCGGCGACGACGGAAGTCCAGGTCCATCAGCAGGAAGGCTAGGTCGTACTGGATGTCGATGTCCGACAGGGTGTCGTTGAACTCGATGCAGTCGAACAGGATCGGCTGGCCGTTCTCGATCAGGATGTTCCCGAGGTGCAGGTCGCCGTGGCAGTGGCGGGCGAAGCCGTCGGTGGCGCGGGCGTCCAGCAGCGGACCCAGGCGCTCCAAAGCGGTGTCGGTCTCCTGCACGAGGCGCTCGACCGCCTGCTTGCCCAGGCGCGGCGCCAGGCCCCGCAGCAGGTTGGCGTTGGAGCGGATCGTGTAGCCCAGGGCCGAGACGCCGCCGCCTTGCGGCCGCAGGGACGAGCCGGCGTGGAAGCGGGCCACGGTGCGGCCGAGAGAATCCTCCAGCGCGTCGTCGATCGCCCAGGGTTGGGTGGCCAGCACGCCGTTTTGGTCGAAGCGGCGCATCTCCAGCAGGTACTCGACGATCTCGCCGTCGCCATCCAGCTCGACCCCGCCGTCGGCCGTGCGGGTCAGGCGGCGCACCTCGCGATAGATGTCCGGCGCGGCGGCGCGGTTGAAGGTCAGTTCGCGCTCCAGCGCCCAGCGGCGCAGCTCCAGCGTCGAATAGTCGAGGAAGCCGAAGTCGACCGGCCGCTTCACCTTGAAGGCCGAGCCGCCGATCAGGAACACGCGGGCGCACGAGGTCTCGATCGTGCTTTCCGCCCGCTCGCCGAACCAGGCGGCCACTTCCTGTTCGCGCGCGGCTTCCGCGTCCTTGATCACGCCGTCGATCCTATCTGTTCCGCCCACCAATCAGGCGAAGGCGCTGCATAACCGAAACGAAAGGCGAAGTCCTCTCGCGCGACCCTTGCTTAACCTCGATTTTCGCGGGTAGATTGCATTGAGAGTCAAACAGCGGGTTCCCCCATGCTCGTCGGCGCAGGTCTGAAGCGGTCGGGTCACAAGCGCGAGGAGATCCTCGCCTCAGCCAGGGCGCTTTTCCTACGCGAGGGCTACGCCGACGCCGGCATGGAGGTGGTGGCCCGCGCGGCCGGGGTCTCGACGGCCACCCTCTACGCCTACTTCCCGGGCAAGGCGGACCTGTTCCGCGCCATCGTGATGGAGACCGTGACCGGGGTCGCCGCGCCGGTCCGCGAGGCCGTACGGGTCAAGGGCGACGCCCGAACGCGCCTCACGGCGCTGGCCTGCGCCTACGCCAACTTCTTCTCCAACCCCGATGCGCGGGCGCTTTTCCGGGTGGTGACGTCCGAGCGCCGCCGGTTCGAGGACGTGGCCGAATATCTGCTGCAGAGCGCCCGCGACGAGCTGGGCGGCGCGGCGATCGCGGTGATCAACGACCTGGTCAAGACGGGCGAGCTGAAGGTCCAGAAGGCCTCGTGGGCCGCCAGCCAGCTGATGGGCATGCTGGACCACGTGACCCTGGTGCTGGGCCTCTCGGCCGGCGACGAGGTCCAGCCCCGCCGCCCGCTCCGCGAGATCGCCGAGGACGCGGTCGAGACCTTCCTGGCGCGGTATGGGACGCGGGGGTAGCCCTACCGCCGCTCCACCTGGCTGACATCGCGCACCGCGCCCTTGGCGGCGTTGGTGGTCATGGCGGCGTAGGCGCGCAGGGCGGGGCTGACCTCGCGCTTGCGGTCGAGCGGCTTCCAGGCGTCGGCGCCGCGGGCCAACTGGGCGGCGCGCCGCTCGGCCAGGACAGCGTCGGAGACCTCCAGCGTGATCCCTCGGTTCGGAATGTCGATCAGGATCGAGTCGCCGGTCTCCACCAGGGCGATCAGGCCGCCTTCGCCGGCCTCGGGCGAGACGTGGCCGATCGACAGGCCCGAGGTGCCGCCCGAGAAGCGGCCGTCGGTGATCAGGGCGCAGGCCGCGCCCAGGCCCTTCGATTTCAGATAGGTGGTCGGGTAGAGCATCTCCTGCATGCCCGGGCCGCCCTTGGGGCCTTCGTAGCGGATGACCACGACCTCGCCGGCCTTGACCTGGCCGCCTAGGATGCCGCTGACCGCCGCCTCCTGGCTCTCATAGACGCGGGCGGTCCCGCGGAAGGTCAGGATCGACTCGTCGACCCCGGCGGTCTTCACGATGCAGCCCTCGGGGGCCAGGTTGCCGAACAGGACGGCGAGGCCGCCGTCCTTGGAGAACGGATGCTCGACCGAGCGGATGACGCCCTTCTCGCGGTCCAGATCCAGCTCCTCCCAGCGGGCGGCCTGGCTGAAGGCGATCTGGGTCGGCTTGCCACCGGGCGCGGCGCGGAACAGCTCGTGGGCGACGGCGCTGTTGGTGCGGCCGATGTCCCAACGGGCCAGGGCCTCGCTCATCGTCGTGGCGTGGACGGTGGGCTGGCTGGCGTCGATCAGGCCGCCACGCTCCAGCTCGCCCAGGATGGCCATGACGCCGCCGGCGCGGTGGACGTCCTCCATATGCACGTCGGCCTTGGCCGGGGCGACCTTGGACAGGCAGGGCACGCGGCGCGACAGCCGGTCGATGTCGGCCATGCTGAAGTCGACCCCGCCCTCGTGGGCGGCGGCCAGCAGGTGCAGCACGGTGTTGGTCGAGCCGCCCATGGCGATGTCCAGGCTCATGGCGTTCTCGAACGCGGCCCGGGTGGCGATGCCGCGCGGCAGGGCCGTGGCGTCCTCCTGCTCGTACCAGCGCTGGCACAGGTCGACGATCAGGCGGCCGGCTTCCTTGAACAGCGCCTCGCGGTCGGCGTGGGTGGCCAGGACCGAGCCGTTGCCGGGCAGAGAAAGGCCCAGGGCTTCGGTCAGGCAGTTCATCGAGTTGGCGGTGAACATGCCCGAGCACGAGCCGCAGGTCGGGCAGGCGGCCTTCTCGATCGCCGAGACCTCTTCGTCGGAATAGCTGTCGTCGGCGGCCACGACCATGGCGTCGACCAGGTCCAGGGCGCGGATCTTGCCCTTCACCGTCACCTTGCCGGCCTCCATCGGCCCGCCGGAGACGAAGACGACCGGGATGTTCAGGCGCATGGCGGCCATCAGCATGCCGGGCGTGATCTTGTCGCAGTTGGAGATGCAGACGATCGCGTCGGCGCAGTGGGCGTTGACCATGTACTCGACGCTGTCGGCGATCAGGTCGCGGCTGGGCAGCGAGTACAGCATCCCGCCGTGGCCCATGGCGATGCCGTCGTCGACGGCGATGGTGTTGAACTCCTTGGCCACGCCACCGGCCGCCTCGATCTCGCGGGCGACCAGCTGGCCCAGGTCCTTCAGGTGCACGTGGCCCGGGACGAACTGGGTGAAGCTGTTGGCGATGGCGATGATCGGCTTGCCGAAGTCGCTGTCCTTCATGCCCGTGGCGCGCCAGAGGCCGCGGGCGCCGGCCATGTTGCGGCCGTGGGTCGAGGTGCGCGAGCGATAGGGAGGCATGATCAAATTCCAGTGTCGGTCGTGGGGTCTTTTACGGCAGTCGTGCTCAATCGAAAAATATATTAGTCGCGCCTGATTAGGTCGCTAAACCTATCGTCATGGATATCCGTCAGTTCCGCCACTTCGCCGCCGTGGCCGAGAGCCTGCACTTCGGGCGGGCCGCCGAGCGCCTGGGCATGACCCAGCCGCCGCTCAGCCAGTCGATCCTGGCGCTGGAGAAGGAGCTGGGCGCGCCGCTGTTCGCGCGGACCAAGCGAAGCGTCGAGCTGACCCCGCTCGGCCAGCAATGGCTGCCGCATGTGCTGGAGGCCTTGGCCGCCGTCGACGCCCTGTCCGAGACGGCGCGCCGGCTGCGCGATGGCCAGACGGGGTACCTGACCCTGTCGTTCGTCAGCACCGCCGACTACAGCGTCCTGCCCGACCTCGTGCGGCGCTACGCCGAGGCCTATCCGGACGTCGAAATCCGCCTGGTCGAGGCCACCAGCGACGTGCAGATCCCGGCGGTGGTGGCGGGCGAGCGGCACGCCGGCATCATCATTCCCCCGGCCGAGCGGGCCCTGCCCGAGGCCCTGGCCTATCACCGCCTGGTCTCCGAGCCGCTGGTCGCGGCGGCTCCGGCGGCGTGGGTCGAGGACGGGCGGCTGCCCATCGTGGACAGGGTGCTCTCGCCCGAGGCCCTGCTGGACGCGCCGCTGGTGCTGTTCCCGCGCACCGTGGCCCCGGCCTTCCACGACCTGGTCACCGGCTATTTCAGCGCCCGCGGCCATCCGGCCCGGATCGTCCAGGAGGCGATCCAGATGCAGACCATCATCAGCCTGGTGTCGGCGGGCCTGGGCCTGGCGCTGGTCCCGGCGTCGCTGAGAAACCTTGCGCGGGCGGGCGTAGCCTATGTGGAGCTGGCGTCTCCGCCGGTGCTGGAGACGGGGCTGGTGTGGCGGCGCGAGGACGAGGCGCCGACCTTGCGGGGGTTGTTGGGGCTGGTGGGGGTCTGAAGATCCTCCCCCGCGATGCGGGGGAGGTGGCCCAGAGGGCCGGAGGGGGCGAGCTGGGGTTGAAGCCGCACTAGCCCCCTCAGTCGCTCCGCGACAGCTCCCCCGCATCGCGGGGGAGCACTAGAGAACCCCTACGACGCCCGGATCTTCACGACCTTGGACGGACCCGTCTGGCGCAGCGACTCCACGAGCGCGAACAGCTCTTCGCGGATGCCGGCCTCGTCGCCGGCCTCGGCCAGGGCGTCGAGGGTCTCGAGGCGCGCGTCGGCGATCGGCGGGGCGGGGGACATCCGGACGGCTTCCATGATGCCCGGCGCCTTGGCGCGGGCGACCTCGTTCACGTCCACGAGGGTCTCGGTCAGTTTCTCGCCGGGGCGCAGGCCGGTGATCTTGATCTCGATGTCGCGCTCGGGGACCAGGCCTTGGAGCTCGATCATCCGCTTGGCCAGGTCGATGATCTTGACCGGCTCGCCCATTTCCAGGGTCAGCACGCCGTCCTCGTCGCCGTCCGAGGCGATCATGGACAGGGCCACGGCCCGCAGCACCAGCTGCACGGCCTCGGGGATGGTCATGAAGTAGCGTTCGACATTGGCGTCGGTCAGGGTGATCGGGCCGCCGCGGGCGATCTGGCTCTGGAAGATCGGCACCACCGAGCCGGCCGAGCCCAGCACGTTGCCGAAGCGGACGATGCTGACGCGCATGTCCCCGCCGCCGCCGTACTGGCGGGCCACGGCCTCGGCCACGCGCTTGGCCGCGCCCATGATGCTGGTCGGGGCCACGGCCTTGTCGGTGGAGATCAAGGCCAGGTGCGCCGCGCCGCAGGCCTTGGCGGCCACGGCGACGTTGCGGGTGCCCAGGACGTTGGTCCGCACGCCCTCGCAGGGGTGGTTCTCGACCAGGGTCACGTGCTTGAGGGCCGCGGCGTGGAAGACGATGTCGGGCTTCTGCTCGGCGAAGACGCGCTCGACGCGGGCGGCGTCGCGGACGTCGCACAGGATCTCGCGGCGCGGCAGCAGCGGGTGGCGCTCGGCGATCTCGCGGTCGATGTGGAAGAGGTTGTACTCCGAGGCGTCGACCATGGTCAGGTGGGCGCAGCCGCTGGCGGCGATCTGGCGGCACAGTTCCGAGCCGATGCTGCCGCCGGCGCCGGTGACCACCACGCGACGGCCCCAGACCAGCGCCCGGATCGGTTCGGGATCGAGGCGCACGGGCGGACGGCTGAGCAGCTCCTCGAGGCTGATCTCGCGCAGCATGGCGCCGCCGTCGGCCGAGGCGCCCATCTCGACCACGCCGTGGCGGCGCAGCAGGCGGACGCCCTCGGCCTTCAGCCGGCCCAGGCGCTCGGCCCCGAAGGTGCTCATGGCGCTGTCGGTCAGGAACAGGATCGCCGAGGGCGGCAGGCCGCTGTCGCGCAGGCGGGCCAGCACCCGGTCGAAGTCGGCGATGGCGCCCAGCACGCAGACGCCGCGCAGCTCGTCGCCGGTCTCGCGGTCTTGCGGCGAGACGACGCCGATCGGGGTGTAGCGCTCGCCAAGGCCCGCCGGGGCGCGCAGGAAGGCCTCGGCCTCGGCGGCCGAGCCGACGATCAGCAGGCGCGGCAGGGCCGGGTGCATCGAGGCCGGGCCCAGGCGCAGGACCGAGTCCAGCAGCTGGCGCTCGTGCAGGCTGCGGCGGATGACGCGCAGGGCCGACAGGAAGGTGCCTTGGATCAGGGCCGCGCCGGCCACCGTGCGCAGGCCGCCGTCGATGCCCGGGTGGACCAGGCGGGTGATGACCATGAAGGCCGCCGCCGTCAGCACGGCCGAGCGGAAGAGCCGCAGGTGATCGCTGGCCGAGACGAAGCGCCAGGGCGCGCGCTCGACCCGGAACACCAGCTCCACGATCAGGGCGCCCAGGGCGTAGTAGGTCGCCTGCAGCAGGGTGTCGCCCGTGAAGGGCATGTCGATGACGAGGTAGCGACCGACCAGCAGGGCCAGGAAGGCCAGGAGGACATTGGTCGCAATCTTCCCGACATGTCCCATGAACGAACCTCTCAGCAGCCAATCCGGGGGCGGAGCCCGGGAAGATTCGTGTCCAAGTAGCACGGCATTTCCGTGGCGTCGCCTTTTCAGCCCCGCCGCAGGGGCAGAACCTCGACTGTGTCGCCGGCTTGGGCGGCGGGCGCGCCGGGCCTGCGGCGCAGCAGGGCGTCGGCTTGCGAGAACACGCCGATCAAGGACGAATCCTGGTCGGGGAAGGCGTCGGCGGTCAGCCGGCCCTCGGCGTCGACGGCCAGGCGCGCCCGCATCCAGTGCTCGCGCGGGCCGGTGGCGGAGAGGGGCGCGACGAGGCGCGCGGCGCTGAGTCGGACCTGCGGATCGGCGCCGGTCAGGGCCGCCAGCGGGGGCTTGAGGAAGAGCTCGGCGCAGACCAGGGCCGAGGCCGGATTGCCCGGCAGGCCCAGCACGCGGCGGCCGTCTTCGAGCGTTCCAAACCAGGTCGGTTTGCCGGGGCGCACCGCCACGGTCTCCACGGCGAGCGTCAGGCCAAGCGTCCGGAGCGCCGGCTTGACCAGGTCGTGGTCGCCGACCGAGGCGCCGCCGATGGTGACGATCAGGTCGGCCTCGACGGGCCCCACGCTCGCGGCGATGGCGGCGGCGTCGTCGCCTTGGGCTTTCAGGCGAAAGGCCTCGCCGCCCCAGGCCTCGACCAGGGCCGCCAGGCTGAACGAGCCGCTCTCGAAGATCTGGTCGGCGCGCGGCGCGGCGCCGGGGGGGACCAGCTCGTCGCCGGTGGCCAGGATCGCCACGCGCGGCCGGCGGGCGACCGGGACTTGGGCCAGGCCCGCCGAGGCGACCAGCGACAGCCGCCACGGATCGATGACCGCGCCGGCCTCCAGCAGGGCGGCCCCCGCCTGGAAGTCGCCGCCGGCCGCGCGGATGTTGGCCTTGGGGGCCTCGCCGGCCTCGAAGCGGACGGCGCCACCCTCGCGGACGGCCTCCTCCTGGATGATGACGAGGTCCGCGCCCGCCGGGACCGGGGCGCCGGTGAAGATGCGGACGGCCTGGCCAGCTTCCACGACGCGCGGATAGGCCTTGCCGGCCGCGCTCTCGCCCGCGACCGCGAAGGCCTTGCTGGGTTCATAGTCCGCCCGCCGGATCGCCCAGCCGTCCATGGCCGAGGCGTCGAACGGCGGCTGGGCGCGGTCGGCGACCACCGGCTCGGCGAGGACGCGGCCGAGGCTTTGCTCCAGCGCGACGCTCTCGATCCCGAGGCGCGCGGCGCCGGCGAGAATGCGGGCGCGGGCGTCTTCGACGGTGAGGTTTCTGAGGGAGGGGGAGTCAGCCATGCGCCACAACCATATCCGTCATTCCCGCCCTTGTGGCGGGAACCCCTCTATCCGCCGCAGGTGCGGGAGGGGCGACCTGCTGAGCAGGTCGCTTGCGTCTCACGTGTAAGCTGAACCAGGGGTTCCCGCCACAAGGGCGGGAATGACGGGATTGGGGAGGGCGGAGAGAAAGGGCTAAACCCCCTACCCCACGAACGCCCGCTCGATCACGAAGTCGCCGGGTTCGGCGTTGGAGCCTTCCTTCAGGCCGTGGGCCTCGAGGAGGGCGGCGGTGTCCTTGATCATGGCCATCGAGCCGCACAGCATGGCGCGGTCGTGCTCGGGATCGAACTTGTCGCCTTCCAGGCCGAGGTCGCTGAACAGCTTGCCGCTCTCGATCAGGTCGGTGAAGCGGCCCTGGCGCTCGAACGGCTCGCGGGTCACGGTCGGATAGTAGGTGAGCTGGGCGCGGGCCTCGTCGCCGACCAGCGGGTCGTCGAAGATCTCGTGGGTGAAGAGGTCGCGATAGGCCAGCTCCTTCACCTCGCGCACGCCGTGGGCGACGATCACGCGCTCGAAGCGGCTGTAGGCGTCGGGGTCGCGGGCCACCGACAGCCAGGGCGCCAGGCCGGTGCCGGTGCCGAACAGGAAGAGGCGCTTGCCCGGACGGACGGCGTCCAAAACGAGCGTCCCGGTCGGCTTCTTGCCCAGCAGGATCTCGTCGCCTTCCTGAATCTGCTGCAGGCGCGAGGTCAGCGGGCCGTCCGGAACCTTAATCGAGAAGAACTCCAGCTCTTCGGCGAAGGACGGCGAGCCGATCGAATAGGCGCGCAGGATCGGCTTCTTCCCGCCCAGCTCCTCGCGCGGCGGCAGGCCGATCATCACGAACTCGCCCGAGCGGAAGCGGAAGCTGGCCGGGCGGGTGATGGCGAAGCTGAACAGCCGATCGGTCCAGTGCTTCACCCAAAGCACCTTCTCGACGAAGTAGGGGGCGTCCTTCACGGGCGTTGATGGCGCGGGGGCGGCGGGAGCGGCAGCCGTCATCTGAACTCTTCGGGATTTAGGCGCGGGGAGGCGCGGAAAAGAGCGAAACCGCCACGGCCCTGAGGCGGCGGGTGTCTCATGCGAGCAAGGCCGACTTCCTGTCAATGACGGTTGTCTAATGCGGGCGCCTGAAAATCTCAGCTCCGGGGACGATGGCGAGCACCGGGTGGCAGGGTTCGGAATGTCCGGTTGTCTTTAGTCGTCAGGCCGACATTGAAGATGTGAATGAGATCGCTTCGCATCGCAGCATGTCGTGAAAACAAGATCAGCGCCGCCGATAACTAAAAGCGAGGTTTTCTCGACTTTGTCGAAAACCGCGCACCGCTTTTCCGAATGCGTCAAAAATGTGATTGCCGCCCCCCGAAACGAGGCGCAGACTTCCTTTTGCTTCGTTCGCGGAGCCAACGATACGGAGGAACGTATGCGGGTATGGTTCGTAGGGGCCGCCGCGGCGGCCGGTTTAGTCGCGCTCGGCTTGTCGGGCTGCAGCGACGGCGGCGCGAAGACGAAGGTCGCGCAAGCCAATCAGGTGGTCGTCGAAGCCACGCCGGTGACGGCGTCGGGCTGCGTCCGCCCGGTCGAGAACACCGATTGCCTCGTCGTGAAGGGCCGCGGTGGCGGCTATTACGACATCAGCAGCGCCAGTCCGGCGCCGGACCTGTCCAAGGGCGTGGCGATCTCGCTGCGCGGCAAGGACCGGGGCAAGAACACCCAGTGCGGCCGGCAGCTGACCGACGTGAAGTGGTCCTATCTCGGCATCCAGTGCGGCGCGACCCTGCCCTCGACGGCTTCGACCGCCACCGACAAGGACGCCAAGGGCAAGACCGAGAAGGCGGGGTAGGGCCCCGCCGCTAGCTCTCGCCGGAGCCGGGATCGGTCTCGGTCTTCGGCGATCGGCTGCTGTCGGCCGCGCCGGGCGGTTCCGTCGCGGGTCGCGGCGGCTGGCCGTCGGGCGTGCCGGTCCGCTGGTTCTCCTGCTCGACCTCCTGATTCGACGGGCGGTCCGAGGGCGAGGGCTGTTGGCTGTTGATCGTGGGCATTGCGGAAAAACGCCTGGCGGGGCCGTTCGATCCGCGTTTCTTCTTCCTCCCCCACCGGGGGAGGGGGACCGGCGGACGCCGGTGGAGGGGGCTTCGCCGCGCCGAACCGCTCCGCGGACCCCCTCCGTCTCGATGCGTATCCGCATCGATCCGCCTCCCCCTGATGGGGAGGAAGACAGGCAAAATCCTCAATCCGCCGCGCCCCGCTTGCCCGCCGGGTGCGACCCTGCTAAATGGCGCGGCTCTGGCGACAGAACATGGCGCGCCGAGGCCTTGAGGCCTTCCGGCGCGCTGTCTGTCTCTGGATGTCCGTCGGCCCGAAAGGGCGGTCGGTCCGCAGGAGTGTAGCTCAGCTGGTAGAGCGTCGGTCTCCAAAACCGAAAGTCGTGGGTTCGAGTCCCCCCACTCCTGCCACTATATGTTTCCGACGGGTCGCTCTCTGGCCCGCAGTTGAAAGTCGTGAGCCTCAAGAGCATGGCCAGGAAACCGGGATCCAGCCCGTCCGCGATGAAGAACCGCGCCGCCAAGACGGCCGCGGCGATGTCGCCCGCCGGCGCCGCGACGGCCGCCGCCGCTCCCGCCACCCCCAAGAAGCGCACCAGCCCGGTCCAGTTCTTCCGCGAAGTCCGCGCCGAAGCCCGCAAGATCACCTGGACCACCCGTAAAGAGACCTGGATCACCTCGGTGATGGTCTTCATCATGGTGGTGATGGCGTCGCTGTTCTTCCTGGCGGTCGATGGCGGCCTGGGCTTTGCCGTGAACCAGCTTCTGAAGCTGGCCACCGCGAGATAAGATAGAGACGATGAGCACCGAAACCGCCTCGAACCCGAACCACAAGTGGTACATCGTCCACGCCTACTCGAACTTCGAGAAGAAAGTGGCCGAGAGCATCCGCGAGCAGGCCAAGAACCAGGGCCTGGAGGAGAACTTCTCCGAGATCCTGGTCCCGACCGAGGATGTCGTCGAGATCCGCCGCGGCCGTAAGGTCAACGCCGAGCGCAAGTTCTTCCCGGGTTACGTCCTGGTGAAGATGAACCTCTCGGACGAAGCCTACCACCTGATCAAGAACACCCCGAAGGTCACGGGCTTCCTGGGCAGCGGCTCCAAGCCGATGCCGGTCTCGGAAAAGGAAGTTCAGCGCATCATCGGCACGATCGAGGAGGGCGTCGCCGCTCCGAAGGCCGTGGTCCTGTACGAAGTGGGCGAGAACGTCCGCGTCACCGACGGCCCGTTCGCCAGCTTCAACGGCTCGGTCGAGTACGTCGACGAGGAAAAGGCCCGCCTGCGCGTCACCGTCTCGATCTTCGGCCGCGCCACGCCGGTCGAGCTGGAATATAATCAGGTCGAAAAGATCGCTTAAAAGCGGTCCATCGGTCCGAAGCTTTTCAAAGCCCCGCGCCCGCAAGGCGCGGGGCTTTTGCTTTGCGGGGCTCGCGAGGTTATCCACAGGGTGACCCGCGCGGAGGCCCTGATGTCCCAATCCTTGACACCGCAAGACGACCGCCAGACCGCCGTCGCCGAGTTCGAGGCCGGCCCGATCCGCGCCCGCGCCGAGGTCAGCGTCACGCCGGCGGGGCTGCTGGCGCTGGGCGCGCTGATGAGCGGGATCCTGCTGTCCAGCGCGGCGATCGTCTGGGCCGCGCGGCGGCGACGCTAAAAGTTATCCACAGGGGGCGGTTCTTCCTCCCCATTAGGGGGAGGTGGATCGCCGCGAATACGCGGCGAGACGGAGGGGGTCCGCGAAGCGGTGGTGAGGTCGCCATCGCTCAGGCCCCCTCCACCGGCGTTCGCCGGTCCCCCTCCCCCGGTGGGGGAGGAAGGAAGATCAATTCCCGTCCCTTTCCTCCGCCAGAAACTGACGTTTCTCTTCTTTCACAACCACTTATCCAAAAAATCCCGCCGTCCGTCCCCGGCGCCTCCACCGGCTCCATGCTTTGATCTCATGAGCCAGACCCAAACCCCCGCCGCCCCCTCGCCCCGCCAATGGTGCGACGCGATCCAAGCCAAGCTGATGGCCGCCCTCGACGAGGCCTGGCGCATCGCCGAGTCCAGCGACGACCCGGCCGTCCAGGCCCGGGCCCGCGACAAGGCCAAGCTGTGCGCCCAGATGGCGGCCGCGGCCCGCAAGATCGCGGCGATGAGCCCGCCGGCGAAGACCGGCAAGGCGGGCCCCGAGCATCCGCTGGACCTGATCCAGGACTTCGTCCGCCGCATGGACAAGGCGACGACGGCGATCGAGGCGGCGGAAGAGCCCGCGCCCGAGCCGCAGCCCCGCGCCGCCCAGGCCGTGGCCATGCAGGCTGCGCTGGCCAAGCTGAAGCGGCGGTAGTCTCTAGCGGACTTGCCCCCTCCGCGCCTGCGGCGCTCCTCCCCCTGAAGGGGGAAGAAGGGGGCTCCTTCCGCCCCCTTAGGGGGCGGACGACCACGCGGCGCGTGGTCAGGTGGGGGCGCGGCGGCGGCCGGATTTGGCGCCCCTTCTCATCGAAGAACCCGCCCATACGTCTGGCCGTCCAGCACCAGGCGCTCGACCCCGTCGAAGCGGAGGATCTGGCCCTGCAGCGGCACGAGCTCGATGCGGACGCTCTCGGGCGCTGAACCCGCCTCGGCCGTCGCGGACATCACGCCGGCCCGCGCGGTCATGCGCCCGTCGACCTCGCAGATCTCGATCCGGCCCATGTCGGGGTTCTCGTAGGTTCCGACATAGTCGCCGGTGGGGCGCGCCAGGGACCAGGGACGCGCGGCCCGCTCGGCCCGGCTCTTGGCCAGGCCGGCCTGGCGCTTGTCGCGGCGAGCCGCCAGCGCCGCCAGTTCGGCGTCGTAATGGGCCGCAAGGTCGGGCCGCCCGGCGAAGCGGTCGTAGGCGTAGTTCGCCACCAGGTCGACCAGCTCTCCGGCCATCAGGTCCTCGTTGGCCATCACCGCCACGCCCAGGCCCCGCGCCGGCATGAAGGAGACATGGGCCCGCGCGCCGGCGAAGTTGCCGAAATGGTGGATCAGCACTTCGTCGCCATAGCGGCCGGTCTGCCAGCCCAGGCCGTAGCCGTCGCGCGCGTAGGGGCCGAAGACGGTTTGCTGGGTCGCCACGGCGCGATGGGTCGAGGCCACGAGGCCGGCCGGAAAGACGCGCCGGCCGTCCAGCCGCCCGTCATTGAGCTGCAGCTCCAGCCACCGGGCCATGTCGCGCGCGGTGGAGACCAGGCCGCCGGCCGACTGCATGGTGGCGTCGACCTTCTGCAGCGGGCTGGGCGTCGGCCGCCCGTCGTCGGCGGGGACGTGGCTGGTGGCGACCACGCCTTGGCGTCGGGCCTTGGAGATCCAGCCCGTCGTGCGACGCATCCCGGCCGGGGCCAGGACCTCGCGCTGGACCAGCGCGCGCCAGTCGCGGCCGAACCGGCCCTCGGTCAGCGTCGTGGCCAGGTTGTAGCCGGTGTTCGTGTAGCGAAAGGTTCCATAGGGCGTGGTCGGGCTTCTGACCGTGGGCGCCAGCAGGGCCCGCATCAGCGCCGGGTCGTGCTGGCCCGTATAGGCCGCGCGATACGGGATCGGCGCGTTCTCCAGGCCGGACCGGTGGCTCAGGAGGTCGGTCAGGGTGATCGACCCGCCGATGTCGGCGGGCAGGGGACTGGCGCCGGCCCAGGCCGCGACGGGCGTGTCCAGGCCAAGCTCGCCACGGCCCGCCATGCGGGCCAGCGCCAGGGCGGTGAAGGCCTTGGTCGCCGAGGCGATGTAGAAGCCGGTGTCGGCGTCGACGCGCGTCCCCGTCCGGACGTCGGCCACGCCATAGCCGGCGACGAGCACCGCGGCGTCGCCCTTGACCACGGCCAGCGATAGCCCCGGGACGGTCTCGATCCGAGCCAGGGCCGCGCGGACGAAGGCGTCGATGTCGCCGGCCTCGGCGGGGGGCTTCGCGGGCGACGCGGCGCTCCCGGCGACGGGCGCGCCGCTGGACAACAGGGCGGCGAGCGCGCCGACGACGTGGCGGCGCGAGGGGTGTGCGAGGTCGGTCATGGGCTCTCCTGCAGGCAAGAGGCTCCGGCGACGCGATTTGGAGGCGGCGGGGCGGGATATTTTTCGCGGGAGGGGGCGGAGAAGACCCAGGAGGAGCGGCCGACAAGCCGCCACATATCTTCACGTCATTCCCGCCCTTGTGGCGGGAACCCCTGGTTCAGCTGACACGATAGGCGCAAGCGGACCGCCAGCGGTCCGCCCCTCCCGCCCCTGCGGCGGATAGAGGGGGTCCCGCCACAAGGGCGGGAATGACGGGGGTTATGGATGGCGGCGTCATCGCCCCTTCTCCCCGGAGAAGGAGCCATCCTTACATCTCACGGCGAGACGATCGCGGGGCTGACCGAGGATCCGCGTTGCGCTCCTTTTCGCGGCTCCTACGAGAAATGTGGATCACGATTTCATCCCCAGCAGCCTTATGCATTGACTTGAGGTTGAATTGGTACAACTTTTGAGTGAATTGCTGTGAGGGTATGAGTATGAGCGTGAGTTTTCCGGCGCCTGTTGCGTACTCGACGGTCTATGGGCCGAGGTTTTCCACGGTATCGTATAGCACCTCATCGAACACCGTTGATGAATTGGTGATCATCGGTCAAAGGCCTATCTCATGGCCTACCGATAATATTCCACCTGGGAGTATTGCATTCCAAGATGGATATTATGGAATGTGGAAGTTTAATCCTGATGGGAGTCCAAATCCAGAATACAATGTTGGTTTATACTCAAACGAACATATAATTAAATTCGATGTCAGTGCGGCAAACACCCCTCAGGCTGTTCTTCTTGCGCTGAAATTGGCTTCAAGCATCGCCACCATAGGTCACGGGCTAAGTTATCTGTCAGAAACCCAGAATATAAACACGGCTGGGGGTGTATTAAGGGGGGAGGATTTCAAGCTAAATTGGGATTGGGTAAATATCAAGATTGTTGATAATATGCCAGACGGATCGCACGGCTCTCCAATGGTTACGAGCTGGTCTCCTGATGGTACTGGAAATTACGCGCCGAATATATATGTCAATATTAATGCTCTTGATCATTATGGTCAGGCTGATGGGTCAGGCCTTAATTATGCGTTGATGCATGAAATTGCGCATATTACTACTCCAGGCCAGCAAACGGCCAATCAAATGATAATGGAATATATGAATGCAACGGGCGACACCGCTCTTGCTCACTGGGGAGAGTACGTTCCGGCGGAGAATCCGTGGCATGCTCACTTAGAGTATGTTGCGAACAATATCGCGATCACGGTGGCGGACATGCTCCAGATCCCCGTGATCCACGATCCCGTGAATGGGTGGATGTTTCCATGACCGTGCGTCCGATCGCTGTTTTCGTCGCGGCCGTTCTTTCGATTGGGAGCGTTGCAAAGGCGGATCAGCAGGCGCCCATCGCCTCGGTCGATCTGGGCTTCGCGCATGACGGATCGCTAGGCCCGTTTTACTACATCGGCGGCGTCTCAAGCCGGGTGGATTTGCACGCTTCGGCGAGGTTGGCGCGGCTGGAGGCCCCCGCGATCGCCCGCATGACGGACGGCGGGTGGGCGCGGTGGAAGGTCCAGGACCCGTTCGCCGAGACGCTGTCCCTGAGCTGGATACAAGCCGTTCCGAAGGCGGCGGGCGCTCCAGATTGGGCGCCCCCGCCCGGGCCCGCCCCTGCGCCTCCCCAGACGAAAGGCGCCGCAGGGTGCCGCTGGGCCAGCTTCAGCACGCGTCCGCTGGGGCGCTTTCTGGGGCTGCTGGATTGCAAGGGCGAGAGCGGATCGGTTCTCGCGACGCTGGGCGACGCGGACAAGACCGGCGCACGGCCTGTCGTGAAGCTGGCGTCGATGAAGATGCGGTTCGACGCGATCGACATAACGCTCAGCCGACCCCATTCCGACGGTGCGGTCGTGGTCCTGGCGGCCTACGACCCCAAGGCGCGCCGCTTCGACTATGTTCAACTGTTTTGGCCCTCGGCTGAACAATCCCGATGACCCCGGAGGGGGCGGATGGCCTCACGCGTCGTCGCCTCTTCTCCCCGGAGAAGGCGCCATCCTTACATCTCACGGCGAGACGATCGCGGGGCTGAGCGGGTTGCTCAAGGACGGCGCGCAGCGCCGCCGCGCGGCGGCCGGCCGGAGGCCGGTCCTTGACCAACCCGCTCAGCCCCGCACGCTCCAGCCTCCAAGAGATGTAAGGACAGCCCCGACCTGGGGAGGTGGTCGCTTTGAAACCCTCTCCCAGCGGGAGAGGGCGGGGCCCGCCGCGAAGCGGTGGGAGGGTGAGGGGTTACGAGGTCCGACGGCGTGCCGGCGCTCCGTCCGACGCCGTCGCCTCTTCGATCCTCGAAGTTGATCCGCCCTTATAGGAAGCGGCAAGAGAACGAAGCGATGTAAAGTCGCTGGAAGCGTAGCCTCATGAGTCTAATCATTGTTCTGAGAGACTAAATCCAGGCTGAAGTAGGGAGCGGTTGGAATGCGGCTTTTTCTGCGCGAGCCGGAGATCGGCGATCTAGAAGGCTTTACCACCGAAAACGACATCTTCGGGCGGAAGGCGATAGGCGATGGCCTCTCTTACCTCCTGGCTAACGTGGAAGACCCACTCGTGTTGGCGCTGGATGCGCCTTGGGGAGCGGGCAAGTCCGTCTTTCTTCGGCAATGGGCAGGAGAACTAAGGAACGCTGGCTATCCGGTCGTTCTCTTTGACGCCTTCAAACACGACTATGCGGAAGATGCGTTCGCCGCTTTGGCGGGGGAAATCATTGCGCTCGTCGACAAGTCCGAGAAAGAGCGCACTCCTCAAGCTGTTCAGCTCAGGCGCAAAGCTGTTCAAGCGCTAAAGGCGGTTGCACGTCCCGCGCTGAAGACTGTGGTGAAGGTCGCGACAATGAACGCTGTCGACACCGACGAGATCGGGAAAGAGGCAGCGAAAATCATCGCGGATGAGACTGCCTCGCTTGAAGACCGCTATCTGGGGGAGCTGATCACTCGCCAGAAAGAAAGGCAGGGCGCGATAGAGGATTTCCGCCAGGCGCTTGAACGATTGCCAAGCCTTCTTCGGTCGGAAACAGCCGTCAACGATCGACCTCTTGTCTTCATCGTTGATGAGCTGGATCGATGCCGTCCGCAGTTCGCACTGGAGCTCCTAGAGCGAATTAAGCACTTCTTCTCGGTCCCGAATGTCCATTTCGTGCTGGGGGTGCATCTCGCTCAGCTACGGAACTCGATGATCGCCGCGTACGGCGCGCAGATGGATGCAGCGACCTATCTGCAGAAGTTCATCCATTTTTCGATTCGGCTCGACGATACAGCTACCCACCAACACGAACGCTCACGCTCGAAAGCAATCAATCGGTTGCGGCACGAGTTAGCGTTGGGGCTGTCAGACCAGTATGTCGATCTGGTCCTTCATGTCGCCGAAGCTCGAACCCTCAGCCTCCGCACCATCGAGAAGGTTTTTACGACCTTGGCGCTTGCAGAGACGTTCTCGAAGGGCTTGGGCAGGGTTCCCGCGCCAGGATGCATCGTGGCCGGGCTTTGCATCCTCAAGGTCAATAATCCCGAACTCTATGATGTCGCTCGGCTGGGCCGTTTGGCTTGGGCCGATGTGGCGAAAGAGATGGCGCTTGAACTCGGCGATGGCCGTTCAGATTCGATCGCGTGGTTTGCGAAGGCCTGGGCCTACATAACAGATGGCCCGCTTGAGCAACCTGATCAGCTTCAGTTTCAATCCGTTTTCGACAATCGGCCGAAAGGCGATCGAACGCTGCTGCCGTTGTTAATCCGGCGCCATATCGAGTTGGTCCAACCACCAGCTTAGCTAAGCCCATTCCTTCTTATGTTTGTCCTGGCAGCCGGCTATCGATGACGGTGCCACCCATCTCGGAGCCTAGAGGCGTGGGCCCCCACACCCCCCATCCCCCTAGACTCCGTCCCCCCCGCCTGCTACACGCCCCGCCTCGCTCCCGGACCCCGCGTCCTGGGGCGTGCTTGTCGTTTGGGCTCACGCCCCCGCGACGCGCTCAAATCCGTGGAAGGGTCGCCAAGCCCGCACCACGGCTCACCAGCGAGGGCTCTTAGCCCTCACGAGAGGACACTATGGCTAAGAAGATCCTGGGCTACATCAAGCTCCAGGTGAAGGCTGGCTCGGCCACGCCTTCGCCCCCCATCGGCCCGGCTCTGGGTCAGCGCGGCGTCAACATCATGGGCTTCTGTAAGGAGTTCAACGCGCGCACCGAGAACGTCGAAAAGGGCACCCCCCTGCCGACCGTCATCACGGTCTATCAGGACAAGTCGTTCACCTTCGTCACCAAGACGCCGCCGGCCACCTTCTTCCTGAAGCAGGCCACGAAGCTGCAGTCGGGCGCCAAGCTGACCGGTCGCGAGACCGTCGGCGAGATCACCCGCACCCAGCTGCGCGAGATCGCCGAGAAGAAGATGAAGGACCTGAACGCCAACGATATCGAGGCCGCGGCCCGCATCATCGAAGGCTCCGCCAAGGCCATGGGCCTGAAGATCGTGGAGGCCTAAGATCATGGCTAAGCAACCCAAGCGCATCAAGGCCTGGACCGGCGATCGCGACGCGACGCACGCTCTGGAAGCCGCCATCAAGCTGGTCAAGGAAAACGCCAAGGCCAAGTTCGACGAGACCATCGAGATCTCGGTGAACCTGGGCGTCGACCCGCGTCACGCCGACCAACAGGTCCGTGGCGTCGTGAACCTGCCCTCGGGCACCGGCCGTGACGTCCGCGTCGCCGTCTTCGCCAAGGACGCCAAGGCGGCCGAAGCGACCGCGGCGGGCGCCGAGCACGTCGGCGCCGAAGACCTGTACGAAAAGATCGCCGGCGGCTTCATGGACTTCGATCGCGTCATCGCGACCCCGGACATGATGGCGCTCGTCGGTCGCCTCGGTAAGGTGCTGGGCCCGCGCGGCCTGATGCCGAACCCGAAGGTCGGCACCGTGACGCCGAACGTCGGCCAGGCCGTCAAGGACGCCAAGGGCGGCGCCGTCGAGTTCCGCGTCGAAAAGGCCGGTATCGTCCACGCCGGCATCGGCAAGGCCTCGTTCACCGAGGACGCCCTGCTGGTCAACGTCAAGGCTCTGATCGAAGCCCTGAACCGCTCTAAGCCCTCGGGCGCCAAGGGCGTGTTCATCAAGCGCGTCGGTCTGTCCTCGACGATGGGCCCGGGCTTCAAGGTCGACATCGCCTCGATCGGCTAAGCCACGTCTGTTTTAGTAAGCGTACCGCAGCGGGCGCTGGAGCAATCCAGCGCCCGTTTTGGCGTTTGGGGGATCGAACGACGACGGACAGGCGGAAGAGCGCCCCCTCCGTCACGATGCGTCTCCGCATCGCGCCACCTCCCCCGCCTTGCGTGGGAGGAGGAAGCAGACCCTCCTCACCCGTGAAACGGGGGAGGTGGATCGACGCCGATAGGCGGCGAGACGGAGGGGGCGCATTCGAGAGCCCCCTCACATTTTCCGCCTTGGCTCGCTACAAGGGCCGGGACCTTTCCCTGACCGGACATCGAGGCGGCCTGACGTGATTGACGAGACCATCCTCGATGTCGCCGTGATCGGCGGCGGGCCGGCCGGGCTGATGGCCGCCGAGACGGTCGCCCAAGCTCTCGGAAAGGGGGCCGGCAAGTCCGTGGCGGTGTTCGAGAAGATGCCGACCTTCGGCCGCAAGTTCCTGATGGCCGGGCGCGGCGGGCTGAACCTGACGCATTCCGAGGACCTCGAGCGGTTCGCGCGGCGCTACGCCGAGCGCTCGGGCGTCCTCTCGCCGATGCTGGAGGCTTTTCCGCCCCAGGACCTGGTGGCCTGGGCGCAGGGGCTGGGGCAGGAAACCTTCGTCGGGGCCAGCGGGCGGGTGTTTCCCAAGGCGATGAAGGCCTCGCCGCTGCTGCGCGCCTGGCTGGCCCGGCTGGAGGGGCTGGGCGTGGCCCTGAAGCCCCGCTCGACCTGGAAGGGCTGGGACGCCGTCGGCCACCTGCTGATCGAGGACCCCGACGGCCGCCACGTCGTGCGGGCCCGCGCCACCATCCTGGCCCTGGGCGGCGCCAGCTGGCCCAAGCTCGGCTCGGACGGCGCCTGGGTTCCGCTGCTGCGGGTGGGCGGCTGCGAAATCGCGCCGTTCCGCCCGGCCAATTGCGGCTTCGACATCGGCTGGAGCGACCTTTTCCGCGACCGCTTCGCCGGCGAGCCGCTGAAGAACGTGGCCCTCGGCCTGGGGGCGGCCAAGGCGCGGGGCGACGCGATGGTCGCCCGCTACGGCCTGGAGGGCGGGGCGGTCTACGCCCTGGGCGGGGCGGCGCGCGACGCGGCCCTGGCGGGCGGCGCCACCCTGACTGTCGACCTGCGCCCCGACATCCCGGTCGAGACCCTGGAGCGCCGCCTGCACGCCCCGCGCGGCGGCCAGAGCCTGGCCAACTTCCTGCGCAAAGCGGTCAAGCTCTCGCCGGTCGAGGTCAACCTGCTGCGCGAGGCCCATGGCCTGGACCTCCCCCAGTCGCCCGCCGCCCTGGCCGCCGCGATCAAGGCCGCGCCGCTGGCGGTGACCGGCGTCCAGCCGCTGGACCGCGCCATCTCGGCCGCCGGCGGCGTGCGCTTCGAGAGCCTGGACGGGCTGTTCCTGAAGGGCCGCCCGAACGTGATCCTGGCCGGCGAGATGCTGGACTGGGAGGCCCCGACCGGCGGCTACCTGCTGCAGGCCTGCTTCGCCATGGGCGTCGCGGCGGGCCAGGCGGCGCTGGGGCGGCTGGGGTGAGTTCCTCCCCCGCGATGCGGGGGAGGTGGCCCAGAGGGCCGGAGGGGGCGAGCGCGGTCGGCCTCCAGCTTGCCCCCTCAGTCGCTCCGCGACAGCTCCCCCGCATCGCGGGGGAGCATCTTATGTCGCCCTACTTCATCGCCGCCTTGATCCGCGCCGCCATCGCCTCCAGGTCCTTCGGATCGGCCGGCGCGTTCTCGGCGAGGTAGGCGGGCTTGCCGGCGATGCGGGGGATCACGTGGACGTGCAGGTGCGGCACGCTTTGGCCGACGCCGTTGTTCTGGATGATCATGAAGCCCTCCAGGCCCAGCGCCTCGACCTCGGCCCGGCCCACGCGCTGGACGACGGCCATGACCTTGGCCAGGTCCTTCGGATCCATCTCCAGGATCGTGCGGGCCTTGGAGGTCTTGGAGATCACCAGCACGTGGCCGGGCTCCATCGGCGCGCGGTCCATGAAGGCCAGGACGTCGGCGTCCTCATAGACCTTGTAGGCGGGCAGCTCGCCCCGCAGGATTTTGGCGAACGGGTTGGTCTCGTCATAGGCGGCCGTCAGCGGGATGCGGGCCCCGGCGGGCGTGATGGTGGGATCAAAGCGCGCCAGCCAGCGCAGGACCTCGCTTTCGAGCGCGATGCGCGAGTCCGAGAAGCTGTGGTCGGTCGGGTATTGGGCCTCGACCACGGTGTTGGGATGGGCGTCGCGGGCGGCCTTGGCGAGGGCGGTGGTCATCTGGCCGATGCCGCGCTCGGCGCCGATCATCAGCACCGGGCGCTCGGCGATGGTCCGCGACAGGGCGACGAGGTCCAGCTTGGCGCGGTCGCGGCCGACCTCGGCGATCAGGGCCTCGGGACTGGTCCCGGCCAGGGGCGCGGTGTCGGGCCGCATCTCCTCGGCCAGGACCTTGGGGTCCAGCGTCGTGAAGCGCGGGTCGGCGCCGATGTTCCAGGCGTCGATCAGGACGGTCCCGGCCACCGCCGACGAACGCGCGGCCGAGGCGCTGGCGGCCATGAACCCGCCCATGCTGTGGCCGGCGACCACGATGCGCCTGGGGTCGATCCGGTACTTGGCGATGTTGGCGGGGGCGGTGAGAAAGTCGACGGCGGCTTCCGCGTCTGTCCGCGCATGGGCGAAGCTGAACGCGCCCCCGCTGCCCCACGAACCGCGATAGTTGATCTTCAGCACGTTCCAGCCGGCCCGGCGCACGGCCTGCATCAGGTCGATATTGGTCTCGTTGCCGGGGAAGCCGTGCAGGAACAGCATCGTCGGATGCGGCTTGTCGCCGGCCGCCAGATAGATCAGGCCGTTGATCTTCGCGCCCTGCACGTCGATCTGGAAGGCGTCCAGCCCGGCCGGATGGGCGTTGTCCCTCGGCGGATCGGCCACCACGGCGCGGGGCGTCGGCGGCGCCTTCAGCTCGGCGAGGGCCGGTGAGGCGAAGGCCAGGAGGAGCGCGGTCAGGGCGGCGGCGAGGCGGTGCATGGATGGGGTCCGGCTGTTTTGAGCGAGCTTAAGCTGTAAGCGGGGACGATGACACGCCCTGTCAGCAGCGCCCCCTCCGTCACGCGGCTTCGCCGCGCGCCACCTCCCCCGTTGCACGGGTGAGGAGGAAGCCGCCCTCCTCCTGCCCCGCTCGCGGGGGAGGTGGATCGGCGCGAAGCGACGAGACGGAGGGGGCGTTTAGCGGCCCCTGTTGAAATCCCCCGCCGTTTCGTCTATACGGCGCGCCTCTCCGACGGACTCGTCCGCTGGAGAACCTGTTTGAGAACTGCGGGGCGTGGGGTCACCAACGCCGTAACCGAGGAAGAGCCCTTCCTCGCCGTCGGGAGACAGGGATAGAGACGCCAAGGTCTCCTGCTCGTGACGCCTTCTTTTAGAAGGCCTGTCCGAGACCGGAGCGCGGCCGACTTTCCTTGGAACAGGCATATGCGACTCGCACGCGGGAGCAATTCCGCATGGGACCGCATCTGGCTGCCGGAATGGTCCGGCCGCTGCTAACTGAGTAGGAGACCGCAATGGACCGCGCTCAAAAGCAGGAGTCGATTGAATCGCTGAAAAGCGTGTTCACCGACGCCGGCGCTGTCGTCGTGACCCACTACATGGGTCTGACCGTTGCGGAAATGACCGACCTTCGTCTTCGCCTCCGCAAGGAAGGCGCCGCGATCAAGGTTGTGAAGAACACCCTGGCCCTCAAGGCTCTGGACGGCAAGCTTGGTGACAAGGGCGAAAAGCTCTTCACCGGCCCGGTCGCCATCGCCTACGGCCCGGACGCTGTTTCGGCCGCCAAGGTCGCGGTCGCGTACGCCAAGGAAAACGACAAGCTCAAGGTTGTCGGTGGCGTGCTCGATCAGACCAACGTGCTGGACGAGAACGGCGTGCGCGCTCTGGCGACCCTGCCGTCGCTGGACGAACTGCGTGGCAAGCTCATCGGCCTCATCCAGGCTCCGGCGACCAAGATCGCTGGCGTCCTGCAGGCCCCGGCTGGCCAGCTGGCTCGCGTTTTCAACGCCTACGCGACCAAAGACGCCGCGTAACGGTCATCCCCGCATCTATCCCAATCTCTCTAAGGAACTGACACATGTCCAAGCTCGAAAAGCTGGTTGAAGAACTGTCCACCCTGTCGGTGCTGGAAGCCGCCGAACTGTCGAAGCTGCTGGAAGAAAAGTGGGGCGTCTCGGCCGCCGCTCCGGTCGCCGTCGCCGCTGCTGGCGGCGCCGCCGCTGCTCCGGCTGAAGCCGCCGAAGAGCAAACCGAGTTCACCGTCGTCCTGGTCGACGGCGGCGACAAGAAGATCAACGTGATCAAGGAAGTCCGCGGCGTCCGTCCGGACCTCGGCCTGAAGGAAGCCAAGGACCTGGTCGAAGGCGCTCCGCAGAACGTCGTCGAGAACGTCTCGAAGCAACAAGCCGAAGAGATCTCGAAGAAGCTCACGGAAGCCGGCGCCAAGATCCAAATCAAGTAATCTGGCCCCGGCTTTCGCCGGGACTAGGTTCCTTTTGGACCTGCCGAAGCGGCCTCGGAGGGAAACCTCCGGGGCCGTTTTCTTTTGGGCGCTCAGGGAACCCTCTCTCTTAGAGAGAGGGAGGGGCCCGCCGCGAAGCGGTGGGAGGGTGAGTGGTTTCGCCGTCGGCGGAAAATCCCAATTCCTTTGATTGAGCACGCCCACCGTTGCGCCCACGCTAGGCTCATGGACAAGACCGCCTATGCCCGCGTCTTCGCCCACAGCAGAGAGGCGGACACCCTAGCCGCCGAAGCCGCCCATGGCCGATCTGGCGACGCGCTCTCTCGGCCATTAAAGTCATTTAACTAGGGCCTGCACGCATTAAGGCCGACACCATCGCGCTGGTCGGAGTCGGAGATCTTGATGCGCGCGGGATTGAATTGTGCTCTTGGGGCCTTGGCGCTTTGCTTGGCCACCCAAGCTTTCGCCCAGTCCGCCGGCTCGATCACGGCGCGGGTGGAAGATCCGGCCTACGCCCATGCGCAGCGACGGGTTGATTTGGGAGGCGGCCGCAAGCTGAACCTCTACTGTATTGGTTCCGGCGCGCCGGTCGTGGTCTTCGAAGCGGGCCTCGGCGACGACACCAGCACCTGGGGACTAGTCCAGCCCGCGATCGCCAAGCGCACGACCGCCTGCGCCTATGATCGCGCTGGGATCGGTTTCAGCGACCCAGCGACGCGGCCAAGCTCGGCCAGCAACATCGTCGACGATCTGCATCACCTGCTGAAGAAGGCTGGCGTGAAGGGCCCCTACGTCCTGGTTGGTCACTCCTACGGCGGGCTGACGTCAGCCCTCTACGCTAGCCGCTATCCCAAGGATGTCGCCGCGTTCGTCGCCGTCGATCCCGCCAACGAGCGCCAAGTCGATGCTTTTCGGGAGGCCTTCCCGAACTACGAAGCCGACCTTCTGGCGCCGGCGCTAGCCCGAAAGCAGGACTGTGTCCGCAAGGCCGAACGGGGCTTTGGCCTGGATCCGGCGGCGGGCGCGGGATGTGTCGACAAGCCAGACCCGCGCATGGGCGATGCGCTAAACGCGATCCATGCCCAGATCCATCGCCAGCCAGCGTATCAGCGAGCGGCCTTCTCGGAATTTGAGAGCATGCGCGGCGGACTCAGCGGTTCCCAACTCGCCTCGGAGATCGGTTCGTTTGGATCGATACCGCTCATCGTGCTGACGCGTCCAAAGGACACGGTTCCGCTCGGCCCGAACGAAACGGCGCAGAGTCGAGCCATTCTCTGGGCCAACTGGACGACAATGCACGACAAGCTGGCCGCGCGCTCCACCCGGGGCGAGAACCGGCAGGTCGCCGCAACGGGCCATTACATTCAGCTTGATCAACCCGGCGCGGTTATCGACGCCATCGATACGGTTCTCGACGCCGTTGCCGTCTCGAATACGCCGGAGCCGAAATAGCCCGCCCCCCCTAAACCGCCGCCTGGTCGGGAACCGCTTCCACCTCCGCGTCCGGCGTGGCGTGGATCAGCGAGATCATGGTCCCCGGCCCCATGTCCGTCACCAGAACCTGGGCCTTCAGCTGGCGGGCCAGGGCCTGGATGATGCTGGTGCCCAGGCCGGCGGCGGGCGGGGTGTCCTTGGTCATGCCGACGCCGGTGTCGGCCACCGACAGCGTCCAGGCCGCGCCGTCGACGCGGTAGTCGACGACGATCCGGCCGGGCTGCTTGTCGGGGAAGGCGTGTTTGAGCGCGTTGATCACCAGCTCGGTGACGACCAGGCCGATGCTGATGGACGCGCCGCCGTCGATCGTGACCTCCTCGGCCACGACGACGAGGGCCAGGCGGCTGGGGTCGGGGATCATCGAGGCCGCGATCGTGGCGCACAGCTTGGTCAGATAGGCCCGAAGCTCGACCACGCCCGTGGTCGCCTCGGCCAGTTGCTGCTGCAGGTCGGCGATCGACATCACCCGCGCGTGGGCGTCGCGCAGCTTCTCCCGCGCCTCTTCCGACTGGGCGGCGCGGGCGTTCTGCATCAGGACGGCGGCGATGATCTGCAGGCTGTTGGCCACGCGATGGCGGATCTCCAGCAGCAAGGCCTGGTTCTCGATGGCCAATTCGTCGCTGCGGGCGGTGTTGGCCCGCAACAGGTCCTGGCTCTGCTTGGCGGCCGCCCTGGCCTCGGTGACGTCGGCGACGGACGCCAGGAGCCGGACCTCGTCGAGGTCGCTGTAGGCCAGCTTGCGAACGTTGATGACCAGGCGGCGGTCGGGGTGGCCTGGGCGCTTGAGGTCCATCTCGTAGGCGTCGATCAGCACGCCGTCGGCGGTGTTTTCCAGCAGCATCTTCAGCTGCGGCGCGCGCCACTCGCCGGCCCCGATCTCCATCATTTGACGGCCGATGGTCTGGCTGGCGTCGACGCCGAAGGTCCGTTCGAACGAGTCGCTGGCCGCGATCACCTTCAGATCGCCGCCGATCAGCAGCAGCGGCGTTGTCGACGCCGCGATCATGGCCAGAGCCAGGCTCAGGCCCGGCGCGTCCGGATGGGATAAAAGTCGGTCGGGCACGAACGGCCCTTTCAACGAACCCGAGGCTCGCGAGGCGAAAGCCGTACCCGGGGCGATTGATGGAACGCGCGAAGGGTCCCATCGCTTCAACCTTTAGCACATCGAGGGCCCGCGCGTTCGACTTATGTTCACTTGCGCGCATTCCTCGTCGAGGCGGCTTGCGCTCTCTCCCGTTTCGCCCGAAGCCAAGGCGTCGAACCCCGAAGCAGGCTTCCATGAATCGCAGAGACGTCATCCTCGCCGGCGCCGCCGCCCTGACCTCGGTCGCCGCCTCGCCCGCCTTCGCCGGGCAGGGGATCGGCGGCGTCCGCATCCCAGCCTCGGCCACCGACAGCGAGCTGCGCGGCCTGTCGCCGACGGGCGGCAAGACCTACTGGGCCTCGGGCTCCAAGGGCTGGATCATCCGGGGGCGAGGCGAGCGGCAGGACGCCATGCGGATCGTCGGGGCCGAGGGGCTGGACTTCCGGGGGCTGCACGCCTTTTCCGACGACCACGTGCTGGCCATGAGCGCCGGGCCCGGCCAGGCCTCGCAGCTGTGGCGCACCACCGACGGCGGCAAGCGCTGGGCGCAGGTGACGGTCAACCAGGACCCGAACGGCTTCTGGGACTCGATCGCCTTCGTCGACGACCGGCGCGGCTTCATCCTGGGCGACCCGACCGAGGGGCGCTTCACCGTGCTCTACACCGCCGACGCCGGGAAGACCTGGGCGCGGCTGCCGCCGGAGGGCGTGCCGCCAGCGGCGGACGGGGAGGGGGCCTTCGCCGCCTCCAACGGCTGCGTCGCCATCGGTCGCCACGGCCAGGTGGCGTTCTGCACGGGCGGGGCGGGCAAGGCGCGGGTCTATCTGTCGCGCGGCGGCGGCGGGGTGTTCGTGGCCCTGGACACGCCGATCCCGGCCGACGCCCCGTCCAAGGGTGCCTTCGCGATCGCCTTCGGCAAGCGCGGCGAGCTGTGGGTCTGCGGCGGCGACTACAAGAACCCGCGCGCCCAGGGCGTGAACCTGGCCTGGCTGGCGCCGGGCGCCCTGGCCTTCCAGCCGGTGGCCGCGCCGGCCGGCTATCTGTCGGGGATCTCGGTCAAGGGCGAGACGGTGATGGCCACGGGCCTGGCCGGCACGATCGTGGCCCGCGACGGCCGGACGTTCCAGCGGGTGTCGGAGGCGCCGATGAACAGCGTGCGCCTGACCTCGAAGAAGACGGGGGTGCTGTGCGGGCCGAAGGGGACGGTGGGGCTGTGGCGGGGGTAGTCTCCCAAGCCTTAACTCAACCAACTTCCGTCATTCCCGCCCTTGTGGCGGGAACCCCTGGTTCAACCCGCGAGGGCGGCGCAAGCGGACCGCCGGCGGTCCGCCACTTCTTCACCTGCGGCGGAAAGAGAGGTTCCCGCCACAAGGGCGGGAATGACGGATGTTAAGAGGCGAGCTTGGGTGCGGAACCTCTCCCCCACCACCCACGTTCACCCCACATGCTGAAGCTCGCCGCCGTTCTGCTCGCTCTGATGATCCTGTTCGGGATCCTGGGTTTCGTGGTCAATGTGGCGGGCGCGATCACCAAGGTGGCGTTCTTCGTCTGCCTGATCGCCCTGGCGGTCTCGCTGGTCATGAAGGCCATGCGGAAAGCCTGACCGCGCGTATTTACGCGCGCTAACGAATCCCCCTTTCCTTCCGCGTCTCCATCCCCTATATCCCCGCGTTCACGATTACATCGGCGGAGCGCTTTGTCGCGTCCGTATTACGCCCCGAGGCGCGGTCAGCCGCCCTCCGACCAGCGCGAAGGGGCGCCCGTCAGGCTTCCGGTCCCGGTCGCCCGACAGGGGAATTCGAGCGTCCGCGGCTCCCTCTAGCAGGCGAGCGGCGAGGGTGGACGCTAGGTACATTCGAATTCACGCGCGGATTCCGTCCGCGCCGCAGGGAAACAACATGGCGCAATCCTTCACCGGCAAGAAGCGGATCCGGAAGTCGTTCGGCCGCATTCCCGAGGCTGTGCAGATGCCGAACCTCATCGAGGTTCAGCGCTCCTCCTACGAGCAGTTCCTTCAGCGCGAGGTCCGTCCGGGCCAACGCCGCGACGAGGGCGTCGAGGCGGTCTTCAAGTCGGTGTTCCCGATCAAGGACTTCAACGAACGCGCCGTCCTGGAATACGTTTCGTACGAGTTCGAAGAGCCCAAGTACGACGTCGAGGAATGCATCCAGCGCGACATGACCTTCGCCGCGCCGCTGAAGGTCAAGCTGCGCCTGATCGTCTTTGAAACCGAAGAAGAAACCGGCGCCCGCTCGGTCAAGGACATCAAGGAGCAGGACGTCTACATGGGCGACATCCCGCTCATGACGGACAAGGGCACCTTCATCGTCAACGGCACCGAGCGCGTCATCGTCTCGCAGATGCACCGCTCGCCGGGCGTGTTCTTCGACCACGACAAGGGCAAGACCCACGCCTCGGGCAAGCTGCTGTTCGCCGCCCGCGTGATCCCGTACCGCGGCTCGTGGCTGGACTTCGAGTTCGACGCCAAGGACATCGTCTACGTCCGCATCGACCGCCGCCGTAAGCTGCCGGCCACGACCTTCCTCTATGCCCTGGGCATGGACGGCGAAGAGATCCTGACCACGTTCTACGACGTCGTCCCGTTCGAAAAGCGCGCGGGCGGCTGGGCCACCCCGTACAAGCCCGAGCGCTGGCGCGGCGTGAAGCCGGAGTTCCCGCTGGTCGACGCCGACACCGGCGAGGAAGTCGCTCCGGCCGGCACCAAGATCACCGCTCGCCAGGCCAAGAAGTTCGCCGACGGCGGCCTGAAGACCCTGCTGCTGGCGCCGGAAGCCCTGACGGGCCGCTACCTGGCCCGCGACGCGGTCAATGTCGGCACCGGCGAGATCTACGCCGAAGCCGGCGACGAGCTGGACGTCCCGACGATCCAGGCCCTGGCCGATCAAGGCTTCAGCACCATCGACGTGCTGGACATCGACCACGTCACGGTCGGCGCCTACATGCGCAACACCCTGCGCGTGGACAAGAACGCCATCCGCGAGGACGCGCTGTTCGACATCTATCGCGTCATGCGTCCGGGCGAGCCGCCGACGGTGGAAGCCGCCGAGGCGATGTTCAAGTCGCTGTTCTTCGACTCCGAGCGCTACGACCTGTCGTCGGTGGGCCGCGTGAAGATGAACATGCGTCTCGAGCAGGACGTGTCGGACGAAGTCCGCATCCTGCGCAAGGAAGACGTCCTGGCCGTGCTGAAGGTCCTGGTGGGCCTGCGCGACGGTCGCGGCGAAATCGACGACATCGACAACCTGGGCAACCGCCGGGTCCGCTCGGTGGGCGAACTGCTGGAAAACCAGTACCGCGTCGGCCTGCTGCGCATGGAACGCGCCATCAAGGAACGCATGTCGTCCGTCGACATCGACACCGTGATGCCGCACGACCTGATCAACGCGAAGCCCGCCGCCGCCGCCGTTCGTGAATTCTTCGGCTCCTCGCAGCTGTCGCAGTTCATGGACCAGACGAACCCGCTGTCGGAAATCACCCACAAGCGTCGTCTGTCGGCCCTCGGCCCGGGCGGTCTGACCCGCGAACGCGCCGGCTTCGAAGTCCGCGACGTGCACCCGACCCACTACGGCCGGATCTGCCCGATCGAGACGCCGGAAGGTCCGAACATCGGTCTGATCAACTCGCTGGCCACGCACGCCCGCGTGAACAAGTACGGCTTCATCGAGAGCCCGTACCGTCGCGTGAAGGACGGCAAGCCGCTGGACGAAGTCGTCTACATGTCGGCGATGGAAGAGTCGAAGCACGTCATCGCCCAGTCGAACATCAAGGTCGACGCCGGCGAGATCGTGGAAGACCTGGTTCCGGGCCGCATCAACGGCGAACCGACCCTCCTGCAAAAGGAGACGGTGGACCTGATGGACGTGTCGCCGCGCCAAGTCGTGTCGGTCGCCGCCGCCCTGATCCCGTTCCTGGAAAACGACGACGCCAACCGCGCCCTCATGGGCTCGAACATGCAACGTCAGGCCGTGCCGCTGGTGCAGTCCGACGCCCCGCTGGTCGGCACCGGCATGGAAGCCGTCGTCGCCCGTGACTCGGGCGCCGTCGTGATCGCCAAGCGCACCGGCGTGGTCGAGCAGATCGACGGCACGCGTATCGTCATCCGCGCCACCGAAGAAACTGACGCGGCCCGCTCGGGCGTCGACATCTACCGGATGTCGAAGTTCCAGCGTTCGAACCAGTCGACCTGCATCAACCAGCGTCCGCTGGTGAAGGTGGGCGACAAGATCGTCGCCGGCGACATCATCGCCGACGGTCCGTCGACGGAGCTGGGCGAACTGGCCCTGGGCCGCAACGCGCTCGTCGCGTTCATGCCCTGGAACGGCTACAACTTCGAAGACTCGATCCTGATCTCCGAACGCATCGTCCGCGACGACGTCTTCACCTCGATCCACATCGAGGAATTCGAGGTCATGGCCCGCGACACGAAGCTGGGTCCGGAAGAAATCACCCGCGACATCCCGAACGTCGGCGAGGAAGCCCTGCGCAACCTCGACGAAGCCGGCATCGTGGCGATCGGCGCCGAAGTCCAGCCGGGCGACATCCTGGTCGGCAAGGTCACGCCGAAGGGCGAAAGCCCGATGACGCCGGAAGAAAAGCTTCTGCGCGCCATCTTCGGTGAAAAGGCTTCGGACGTCCGCGACACCAGCCTGCGCCTGCCCCCGGGCGTCGCCGGCACGATCGTCGACGTGCGCGTCTTCAACCGTCACGGCGTCGACAAGGACGAACGCGCCCTGGCCATCGAACGCGCCGAGATCGACCGTCTGGGCAAGGACCGCGACGACGAGTTCGCGATCCTGAACCGCAACATCTCGGGCCGCCTGCGCGAACTGCTGATCGGCAACGTCGCTCTGTCGGGCCCCAAGGGCCTGTCGCGCGGCGAGATCACCGCCGACGCGCTGTCGCAGATCCAGCCGGGCCTGTGGTGGCAGATCGCCCTGGAAGACGAAAAGGCGATGGGCGAACTGGAAAGCCTGCGCCGCCTGTTCGACGAGAACCGCAAGCGCCTCGACCGTCGTTTCGAAGACAAGGTCGACAAGCTGCAGCGCGGCGACGAACTGCCTCCGGGCGTGATGAAGATGGTCAAGGTCTTCGTGGCCGTGAAGCGCAAGCTTCAGCCGGGCGACAAGATGGCCGGCCGTCACGGCAACAAGGGCGTCATCTCGCGCATCCTGCCGATCGAGGACATGCCGTTCCTCGCCGACGGCACGCACGTCGACGTCGTTCTGAACCCGCTGGGCGTGCCTTCGCGCATGAACGTCGGTCAGATCTTCGAAACCCACCTGGGCTGGGCCTGCGCCAATCTCGGCAAGCAGATCACCAACCTGATGGAAGACTGGCAGGCCGGCGGTCAGAAGCAGGCGCTCATCGATCGCCTGCGCGACATCTACGGTCCGGACGAAGAGCTGCCGGAAACCGAAGAAGAGCTGATCGAGCTGGCCAAGAACCTGGGCAAGGGCGTTCCGATCGCCACCCCGGTGTTCGACGGCGCGCGCATGAGCGACATCGAGGACCACCTCGAAATGGCCGGCGTCAACAAGTCGGGCCAGTCGATCCTGTACGACGGTCTGACCGGCGAGCAGTTCAAGCGTCCGGTCACGGTCGGCTACATCTACATGCTGAAGCTGCACCACCTGGTCGACGACAAGATCCACGCCCGTTCGATCGGTCCGTACTCGCTCGTCACGCAACAGCCGCTGGGTGGTAAGGCCCAGTTCGGCGGTCAGCGCTTCGGGGAAATGGAAGTGTGGGCTCTGGAAGCCTACGGCGCGGCCTACACCCTGCAGGAAATGCTGACGGTGAAGTCCGACGACGTGGCCGGCCGGACCAAGGTCTACGAGTCGATCGTCCGCGGCGACGACACGTTCGAAGCCGGTATCCCGGAAAGCTTCAACGTGCTGGTCAAGGAAATGCGCTCGCTCGGCCTGAACGTCGAGCTGGAGAACAGCTGAGTCGATTGAGGCTCCTCCCCCGCGGCGCGGGGGAGGTGTCCCGGAGGGACGGAGGGGGCCAGTTCGGCCGATCTCCAGCTAGCCCCCTCCGACGGCTCCGCCGCCACCTCCCCCGCACGCGGGGGAGGAGCGCTCTAAAGAGAATTTTTCGCGGGAAACCCCGCAGAAGGAACCAAGATGAACCAGGAAGTCCTGAACATCTTCAATCCGGTCCAGGCCGCTCCGACCTTCGACCAGATCCGCATCTCGCTGGCCTCGCCCGAAAAGATCCGCTCGTGGTCGTTCGGCGAGATCAAGAAGCCCGAGACCATCAACTACCGCACGTTCAAGCCCGAGCGTGACGGCCTGTTCTGCGCCCGTATCTTTGGCCCGACCAAGGACTACGAATGCCTGTGCGGCAAGTACAAGCGCATGAAGTACAAGGGCATCATCTGCGAAAAGTGCGGTGTTGAAGTCACCCTGGCCCGCGTCCGTCGCGAGCGCATGGGCCACATCGAACTGGCCTCGCCGGTCGCCCACATCTGGTTCCTGAAGTCGCTGCCCTCGCGCATCGCCATGATGCTCGACATGCCGCTGAAGGACATCGAGCGCGTCCTTTACTTCGAATACTACATCGTCACCGAGCCGGGCCTGACGCCGCTGAAGCAGCACCAGCTGCTCAGCGAAGACGACTACATGCGCGCCCAGGAAGAGTACGGCGACGACAGCTTCACCGCCGAAATCGGCGCGGAAGCCATCCAGAACCTGCTGAAGGCGATCGACCTCGAGAAAGAGGCCGAGAAGCTGCGCGAGGAGCTGGCGGGCAACCCGTCGGACATGAAGCAGAAGAAGTTCTCCAAGCGCCTGAAGATCCTGGAAGCCTTCCAGGAAAGCGGCAATCGTCCGGAATGGATGATCATGACCGTGGTGCCGGTGATCCCGCCGGAACTGCGTCCGCTGGTGCCGCTGGACGGCGGCCGCTTCGCGACCTCGGACCTGAACGACCTGTATCGCCGGGTCATCAACCGTAACAACCGCCTCAAGCGCCTGATCGAGCTGCGCGCCCCCGACATCATCATCCGCAACGAAAAGCGGATGCTGCAGGAGTCGGTCGACGCCCTGTTCGACAACGGCCGTCGCGGCCGCGTGATCACGGGCGCCAACAAGCGTCCGCTGAAGTCGCTGGCCGACATGCTGAAGGGCAAGCAAGGCCGCTTCCGTCAGAACCTGCTGGGCAAGCGCGTCGACTACTCGGGCCGTTCGGTCATCGTGGTCGGTCCCGAGCTGAAGCTGCACGAGTGCGGCCTGCCCAAGAAGATGGCGCTGGAGCTGTTCAAGCCGTTCATCTACGCGCGTCTGGACGCCAAGGGCCTGTCGGGCACCGTCAAGCAGTCCAAGCGCATGGTCGAGCGCGAGCAGCCGCAGGTGTGGGACATCCTCGAAGAGGTGATCCGCGAGCACCCGGTGCTGCTGAACCGCGCGCCGACGCTTCACCGTCTGGGCATCCAGGCGTTCGAGCCGAAGCTGATCGAGGGCAAGGCCATCCAGCTGCACCCGCTGGTCTGCGCCGCGTTCAACGCCGACTTCGACGGCGACCAGATGGCCGTGCACGTCCCGCTGAGCCTGGAAGCTCAGCTGGAAGCGCGCGTCCTGATGATGTCGACCAACAATATCCTGTCGCCCGCCAACGGTCGCCCGATCATCGTGCCGTCGCAGGACATCGTCCTGGGCCTGTACTACCTGTCGGTCGCTCGCGAGGGCGAGCCGGGTGAAGGCAAGATCTTCGCCGACCTCGGCGAAATCGAAGCCGCGCTCGACGCCGGCGTCGTCTCGCTGCACGCCAAGATCAAGTCGCGCTTCACGGAAGTGGACGCCGATGGCGTGGCGCGTCGCCGCGTGATCGACACCACGCCGGGCCGCATGAAGATCGCCGCCCTGCTGCCGCGTCACCCGCAGATCGGCCACCGCCTGATCGAAAAGGCGCTGACCAAGAAGGAAATCGGCAATCTGATCGACATCGTCTACCGCCACTGCGGTCAGAAGGCGACGGTCATCTTCGCCGACCAGGTCATGGGCCTGGGCTTCAAGGAAGCCGCCAAGGCGGGCATCTCGTTCGGCAAGGACGACATCATCATCCCGGCCCGCAAGACCGAGATCGTGGAAGAGACCCGCAAGCTGGCCGAGGAGTACGAGCAACAGTACGCCGACGGCCTGATCACCAAGGGCGAGAAGTACAACAAGGTCGTTGACGCCTGGGCCAAGGCCACCGACCGCGTCGCCGACGAGATGATGGCCGAGCTTCAGATGAAGCATAAGGACGAGAACGGCCGCGAGAAGGAAATCAACGCCATCTACATGATGGCCCACTCCGGCGCCCGTGGTTCGCAAGCCCAGATGAAGCAGCTGGGCGGCATGCGCGGCCTGATGGCCAAGCCCTCCGGCGAGATCATCGAGACCCCGATCGTCTCGAACTTCAAGGAAGGCCTGACCGTTCAGGAGTACTTCAACTCCACCCACGGCGCCCGTAAGGGTCTGGCCGACACCGCGCTGAAGACCGCCAACTCGGGTTACCTGACCCGTCGTCTGGTCGACGTCGCGCAGGACTGCATCATAGTCGAGGAAGACTGCGGCACCACGCGGGGCATCACCCTGCGCGCCGTCGTCGAAGGCGGCGACGTGCTGGTCTCGCTGGGCACCCGCGTCCTGGGCCGCTTCACGGCCGAGGACGTCAAGGATCCGGCCACGGGCGAGCTGGTCGTGCCGGCCGACACCTATATCGACGAGAACATCGCCGACGCCATCGAGGCGGCGGTCGTCCAGTCGGTCAAGGTCCGCTCGGTCCTGACCTGCGAGGCCAAGGTCGGCGTCTGCGGCGCCTGCTACGGTCGCGACCTGGCGCGCGGCACCCCGGTGAACATCGGTGAAGCGGTCGGCGTCATCGCCGCCCAGTCGATCGGTGAGCCCGGCACGCAGCTGACGATGCGTACGTTCCACATCGGCGGCACCGCCCAGGTGGCCGAGCAGTCGTTCTTCGAAGCCTCCAACGAGGGTACGGTCCGCGTGATCGGCCCGACCGTTGTCGGCGCCGACGGCGCGCTGGTCATCATGAGCCGCAACACCACCGTCAGCGTGCTGGTCGACGGCAAGGAGCGCGAAACCTACAAGCCGCCGTACGGCGCCCGCCTGCGGGTCAAGGACGGCGACACGGTCAAGCGCGGCCAGCGCCTCGGCGATTGGGACCCCTACACCACCCCGATCATCACCGAAGTGGCCGGCAAGATCCGCGCCGAGGACCTGGTGGATGGCCTGTCCATTCGCGAGGAAGTCGACGAAGCCACCGGCATCGCCCAGCGCGTGGTCGCCGACTGGCGCACCTCGGCCCGCGGTTCGGACCTGCGTCCGGCCATGGGCGTGCTGTCGGAAGACGGCTCGTACAAGCGCCTGTCGAACGGCGGCGAGGCGCGTTACCTCCTGTCGGCCGGCGCCATTCTCTCCGTCGCCGACGGCGACGAAGTGAAGCCGGGTGAAGTGATCGCGCGTATCCCGACCGAAGGCGCCAAGACCCGGGACATCACCGGTGGTCTGCCGCGCGTCGCCGAACTCTTCGAAGCCCGCCGTCCGAAGGACTGCGCGGTCATCGCGGAAATGGACGGCCGTGTCGAATTCGGCAAGGATTACAAGAACAAGCGCCGGATCAAGATCACACCGGACGTCGACGCCGACGGCAACCAGCCCGAAGCGGTCGAGTTCCTGATCCCGAAGGGCAAGCACATCGCCGTCCACGACGGGGACTACATCACCAAGGGCGAGTACATCATCGACGGCAACCCGGATCCGCACGACATCCTGCGCATCCTCGGCGTCGAGGCCCTGGCCAACTTCCTCGTCGACGAGATCCAGGAGGTCTATCGTCTGCAGGGCGTGCCGATCAACGACAAGCACATCGAGACGATCGTTCGTCAGATGCTGCAGAAGGTCGAGATCCTCGAGCCCGGCGACACCGGCCTGATCAAGGGTGACCACCTTGATAAGCCGGAGTTCGACAAGGAACAGGACAAGGCGATCGCCCGCGGCGGCCGTCCGGCTGTGACCCAGCCGGTGCTGCTGGGCATCACCAAGGCCTCGCTGCAAACCAAGAGCTTCATCTCGGCCGCCTCGTTCCAGGAAACGACGCGCGTCCTGACCGAAGCCTCGGTGCACGGCAAGACCGACACCCTGGAAGGCCTGAAGGAAAACGTCATCGTGGGTCGCCTGATCCCCGCTGGTACGGGTTCCTACCTGCGCAGCCTGCAACGCGTCGCCGCCAAGCGCGACGAACAGCTGGCCCAGCAGCGCGAGGAAGCGATGGAGCCGCTGCCGGCCGAAATCGCGACCGCGGACGCCGAGTAAGGCGTCCGCGCCACTCGGTAACTCGGATGCCGAAGGCATCCGGGCGACGCGGAATAAGCCTTTCGGCTTGAGCAACTACGGAAAGGCCCGGGAGCGATCCCGGGCCTTTTTCGTTGGGGCCGCCGCTGACCTACTTCTCGTCGACGTGCTCGGGCTTGCCCTTGCGTTTGGTGTGGGCGAACGCCTCGAGCTCCTTCTGGCTCATCGACAGCATGGATTTCGACGCGCCCTTGAGCTTGCTCTTCGGGGTCTCTCCGCGCTTGGCGGACAGGGCCGCGCCGGCGGCCTTCTGTTGGGCGGCGGACTTGGCGGGCATGGGATCCTCCTTCGATGTCCGCGACTTCAACGCGCGCCGCGTCGCCGCGTTCGCGAAGGCTACAAATGGAAAGAGGCCCGGGATCGCTCCCGGGCCTCCAGCGCTGGGCGCGTCCAGGCCGTTTAGGCTTGCGGGCGCACGTAGATGGTCTTGGTCGAGCGGCCGCGCAGCAGCAGGCCCAGGACCAGGCCGACGCCGGCGGCGACGCCCAGGGCGCGAACCGGCTTCACGCTGGCCCAGGTTTCCAGTTCGGCGTAGCGGCGCTGGAACTGGTCGCCGGCCTGGGCGGTGATGTCCTTGACCCGGGCGCGGGTCTCGCCCACGGCCTCGGCGGCCACTTCCTTGAGGCTGTCATAGGCTTCGTGCGCGGCGCCGCTGACGGCCTTGAGCTTGGGCTCGACCTTGGCGCGGGCGCTGTCGGCCTTGTTCGAGAGGTCCTGGCGGAAACCGTTGTCGGTGGGGGTCAGGCTGTCGGAATAGTCGGTCATGGTGAAACCTCGGGGCGGGGGAGGAGGGGCGGCGACGAGCGCCGGTGAGACGTTCTCACAACCCCGCGCGTCGAAGACCGTTCCGTCCCGACGGCCCGAAGCGACCACAGGCCGGCTATTTCGGCTGGATCGGCGTCTCCTGCGAAAGCGCCGCGCGCTGGGCGGCGCGCCGCGCGGCCTGCGTCCTGGCCTCGGGGTTCTTGAGGCGCTCCTTGATGAACTGGACCAACTCATGCGGCGGCCCAAGCGCTGGGGAAGTGTCGCCGGTCGCTTCGCCCTTGATCTGGCTGACCAGGTACTGCGTGTCTCGCGCCGTCTCGATGGCGTACCACTGACTCAGCGACGCGCAGACATTCCGGGGAATGAGCGAGCCGAGGTCTCGTTTCGTGAGGCAGATGACCAGGTTTGGCTGGGCTTTGCGCAGCGCGTTCAGCTGAGCCACGATCTCGCCGTCCGGAAGCGTGAACGGCTGCTCCTTGACGGCGGGCCGGATCGTGAGCGGGTCCACGAGGGTGGCGTCGTCGGCCGCGGCTTGGCCCGACAGGGCGGCGATGAGCGCGATCACAAGCATCTTCGAGGCTCCTTGGGCGGACTGTCGCTGAAGCCTCGCCGCGGCGCAACCTCCGGTCGCAGGGGGATGCGTGTGGCCGGCGGTCACTCGCATCCCCCTGCGACCGAGTGTCGCGCCCAGACCGAATAGCAGCGTTCTCGCATTGATCTTAATCAGTTTTCAGCCCGTTTCCCGCATTCTGGCTCCGAATTTGGGACCGGTATCATGCGCGCCAGCATCTCCACCAAGGTCAGCCTGACCATCGCCCTGGCCTTTCTTGTCCTGACCCTCGCGGTCCTGGGCATCGTGGCCAAGAGCTCGCTCGACTTCGCCCGCCGCCAGGCGACGCAGAACCAGGAAGCCAGCATGCGGGTGGCCTGGGATGTGATCGGCGAACGGGGCAAGGCGTTCCGGCGCGAGGGCGACACGCTGCTGGTCGGCGATCACGCCCTGAACGGCGACTTCGACGGCGTCGACCGCGTCAAGGGCCTGGTCGGCGGCACCGCCACCGTCTTCATGGGCGACAAGCGCATCACCACCAACGTCACCAAGCCCGACGGCTCGCGCGCGGTCGGCACCGCGCTCGCCAAGGGCCCCGTCTATGACGCGGTGCTGGGCAAGGGCGAGCCCTATCGCGGCGAGGCCAAGATCCTGGGGCGGCCGTTCTTCGTCGCCTACGACCCGATCAAGGACGCCTCGGGCCAGGTGATCGGCGTGCTCTATGTGGGCGTGCCGCAAGCCGACTACTTCCAGCCGGTCTATCGGCAGTTGGGCGTGCTGGCCCTGGCCTGCGTGCTGCTGGGCGCGGCCGGCGCGGCGGCCTCGGTCGTCATGGCCCGCCGCCAGCTCTCGCCGCTGGCGACGCTGCGCGACGCCATGGGCAGGCTGATGGGAGGCGACCTGCGGGTCGAGCTGCCGTTCGCCGGCCGGCCCGACGACATCGGCCTGATGGCCGACGCCGTGCACCGTTTCCGCGACGAGGCGCTGGAGAAGGACCGCCTGGCCGGGGAGGCCGCCGCCGCCCGGGCCTCGGCCGAGGCCGAGCGCGAGGCCGCCGGGGCCGAGGGCGCGCGCCGCGCCGCCGATCAGGCCCAGGTCGTTCGCCGCCTGGCCGACAGCCTGCAGCGGCTGTCGGACGGTGACCTGACCGTGCGCCTGACCGAACCCTTCGCCCACGACTACGAAGGCCTGCGCGCCGACTTCAACCGCGCCGTCGAAGGCCTGGAAGGCGCCATGTCCGCCGTGGTCTCGGCCGTGGCCGGGCTGAACGCCGGGGCCGGCGGCATCGCCGACGCCGCCGACGACCTGTCGCGCCGCAGCGAGGCCCAGGCCGCCAGCCTGGAAGAGACCGCCGCCGCGCTCGACGAGATCACCGCCACGGTGCGCAAGACCGCCACGGGCGCCCAGGAAGCCTACCAGGCCGTCAGTCAGGCCCAGAACGAAGCCGGCCGCTCGCGCGAGGTCGTCGCCTCGGCCGTCGAGGCCATCAGCGGCATCGAAGCCTCGTCGCGCCAGGTCGCCCAGATCATCACCGTGATCGACGAGATCGCCTTCCAGACCAACCTCCTGGCCCTGAACGCCGGGGTCGAGGCGGCGCGGGCCGGCGAGGCCGGTCGCGGCTTCGCCGTCGTCGCCCAGGAAGTGCGGGCCCTGGCCCAGCGCTCGGCCGAGGCCGCCAAGGAGATCAAGACCCACATCGGCGACTCCGAGCGCCAGGTGGAGTCGGGCGTGTCGCTGGTCGGCGCTGCGGGCGAGACCCTGCAGCGTATCGCCGGCCAGGTCAGCGCCATCAGCACCGTGATCACCGAGATCGCCGCCAGCGCCCAGGAGCAGGCCGCGGGCCTCTCCCAGGTCAACACCGCCGTCAACAGCATGGACCAGGGCACTCAAGCCACCACGGCCATGGCCAGCCGCTCGGCGTCCTCCAGCCAGGCGCTGCTGGACGAGGTGCGGGGCCTGGCCGAATTGGTCCAACGGTTCAAGGTGGGCGGCGGCGCGGCCAGCCAGACGCGGCGGGCGGCCTGAGGCGCCCTTCAAATTCCACCGTCATTCTCGCCCTGAAAAGACAGGGATACACCGACGCGGGCAATGTCCACCGCTGGCGCCTGAAGCGGCCATGTTGGTCGACTGTTCGGGGTGGATCGCCGACGGCGGGCGATCGACGGTGATGCTTCCCCCTCCATGGTTGAGACGCTAAGCGTCGATGATGCGCATTGCCATTATCGGGGCCTATGGGCTCATCGGTTCATATGTGTCCGCCCGATTGGCGGCTGACGGTCATGTGGTCGTCGGCGTTGGGCGCGACATCGAGGCGGCCCGCCGCCGCTTCCCCGCCGTGGAGTGGAAGCGCGCCGATGTAGCCAAAGCCTCGGTCGCAGATTGGGCCGCCGTGCTCGCCGGCGCTGAGGCCGTGGTCAACTGCGCTGGCGCCTTACAGGACAGTCCCCGCGACGACTTGAAGGCCGTCCACGTCGAGGGGGTTCGTCGCCTGGCCAAGGCTTGCGAGGGGATCGGTGTCCAGCGTCTCGTGCATGTCTCGGCGGCGGGGGTCGAGCCAGGGCGGGAGACAGCCTTCAACGCCACGAAACTGGAGGCCGAGACCCTTCTAGCTCAAAGCTCGCTAGATTGAATCATCCTGCGCCCCGGCCTCGTATTCGCCCCGGCGGCCTATGGGGGCACGGCCTTGTTGCGCGGCCTGGCCGGGTTCCCCGGCGCCAGCCCCGTGGTCTTCGGCGACAGCCTAGTCCAGACGATCGGAGCCGAGGACCTAGCGGTCGCGGTCGCCCGCTGCCTGGCGCCGGACGCGCCAACGCGCGTCAGCCTAGACCTCGTCCACGACGAGGCCTTGACCCTGATCGACCTTGTCGGCCGACTGCGCGGCTGGTTGGGACTGAGGCCCGTGCGCACGATCCGCCTGCCACTCGGTCTGGCCCGCGCGACCGCCGCCGCTAGCGACGCCTTGGCATGGTTGGGCTGGCGCAGCCCAATGCGCACCGCCGCATTGGAGCAACTGCGGATGGGCGTTCGCGGCCGGGCGGAAGACGCTACGCGCCTGGGATGCGCGCCGCGATCCTTCGACGCCCTGCTCGCAGCCGCCCCCTCAGGCGTTCAAGAGCGCTGGTTCGCCCGCGCCTATTTCGCCAAGCCCGCCATCCTGGCCTGCCTGTTCGCCTTCTGGCTACTGTCAGGGTTGATCGGCCTGACGGTTGGATTGAAGGACGCCATCGCCGTGCTGACGGCCTCCGGGATGGACGCCGGGCTGGCGACCACAGCCGTGATCGGAGGCAGTCTGGTAGACATCGTCCTGGCCCTGCTGCTGATCTGGCGACCGACCGCCGCCCGCGCCTTGCAGGGTATGCTGCAGATCACGGTTGGCTATCTGCTTGGCGGCGCCCTGGTGCGCCCCGACCTGTGGCTCGATCCGATGGGGCCGCTGCTCAAGAGCATTCCCGCCGCTTTCCTGGCCCTGGCGGCACTGGCCACGCTGGACGAACGCTGATGGACCTCTACGCCCTGCTGAAGATCGCGCACGTGGTTGGCGCGACGGTGCTGCTTGGCACGGGAGCCGGCATCGCCTTCTTCATGCTGATGGCTCATCGCACGCGCGAGCCAGCTCTGATCGCCCACACCGCTAGGATCGTGGTGCTGGCCGATACGGTGTTCACGGCCTCGGCGGTGATCCTGCAACCCATCACCGGCGCGGCCCTGGCCCACCTAGTCGGCTATCCGCTGTTCTCGGGATGGATCGGGCTGAGCCTAGTTCTCTATGTGGTCACTGGCCTATGCTGGCTGCCGGTTGTGTGGATCCAAATCCGCCTGCGGGACCTAGCACTTCAAGCCGCCGCCACAGGCGCGCCATTGCCTGAGCGCTATTTCCGCCTGTTCAAGCTGTGGTTCGTGCTCGGCTTCCCGGCCTTTGCTGCGGTCTTGGGCATAGTATGGCTGATGGTGGTCAAGCCCGCCTTTTGAGCCTGCAATGTGCGGCCTGCTGGCAGGCTTCTTTAGATAGCCACCGCCAGCAATTGTCGGTTTCGGTAAACACGCGCCCTTGTGGCGAGAACCCCTGGTTTAGCTGGCACGTGAGATGCCAGCGGACCGCCAAGCAGCCCGCCCCTCCCGCACCTGCGGCGGATAGAGAGGTTCCCGCCACAAGGGCGGGAATGACGGATGTTGAATTGTAGGCGGCCTTAACCGCCCCCGACCCGTCCCAGCCCCTCGACCAGGGCGTCGAACACCGCCCGGTAGCGCGCCCCGCCGCGCAGGTCCTCGTGCATCACCACCCAGAGCGGCAGCTCGAAGCTGAACAGGTCCGGCGTCACGCGGACCAGCGCCGGATCGCGGCGGGCGATCTCGACCTGGCAGACGCCGATCCCGTAGCCGGCCCGGATCGCGGCCAGCTGGGCCAGGTCGCTGTCGGTGCGCAGGCCGAAGGCCTCGCGCGTCAGGCCCGGCATGCGGCTCAGCACCGCGCGGACCGCCGGCGTCTCGGTGTCCACGCCGATCAGGTCGTGCGCCAGCAGGTCCTCGGCGGTGCGGGGGACGCCGCGCGCGGCCAGGTAGTCGCGATGGGCGTGGAAGCCCAGGGTCACCGCCCCGACCTTACGCGCGACCAGCGCCTGCTGCGTGGGCTCGACCATGCGCACGGCGATGTCGGCCTGGCGTTGCAGGAGGTCGCTGACGGCGTTGGACAGCACGAGCTCGATCGCCAGGGCGGGATGGGCGCGGCGCAGGGCGGCCAGGATCGGCGGAAGGTGCTCGGCGCCGACCACTTCGCTGGCGGTGATCCGCACGGTTCCGGAGGCGCCTTCCGTCCCCGACGCCGCGCGCAGCAGCGCCGCCGAGGTGGCGACCAGGCTCTCGGCGTGGCTTCGGAGCGCCAGGCCGCGATCGGTCGGCGAGAGGCCGCGTTGCGATCGCACGAACAGCTTGGCGCCGACCGCCGCCTCGAGGGCGTCGATGTGGCGGGCGACGCTGGGCTGGGTCATGCCCAGCACCCGCGCCGCGCCCGACAGCGAGCCTTCGCGCAGCACGACGGCGAAGGTTCGGAAGAGGTCCCAGCTCGGCTCGGTGCTCATCTATTTATGTATAGCTGACCTTCGAAGTTCCGCAATTTATGAAGAGGCTGCCCGCCGCCATCTTGGCCTCACGCGAATGGAGGCGAACATGAACGGCAAGACGGCTCTGGTGCTGGGGGCGACCGGCGGGATCGGCGGAGAGATGACGCGGCGGCTGCTGGCCGGCGGCTGGCGCGTGCGGGCCCTGGTGCGCACCGTGGAGGCCAGCGGGCGGCTTCCGGGCGTCGACTGCCATGTCGGCGACGCCATGGTCCGTGAGGACGTCGTGGAGGCCGCCGCGGGCGCCGCGGTGATCGTCCACGCGGTCAACCCGCCCGGCTATCGCAACTGGGGCCAGCTGGTGCTGCCGATGATCGACAACACCCTGGCCGCCGCGCGGACCCATGGCGCCCGCATCGTGCTGCCGGGCACGGTCTACAACTACGGCCCCGACGCCCTTCCCCTGATCGCCGAGGACGCGCCGCAGAGGCCCGCCACCCGCAAGGGCGCGATCCGGGTGGCGATGGAGCGCCGCCTGGAAGACGCCGCCCAGGCGGGCGAGGCGAGGGCGCTGATCGTGCGGGCCGGCGACTTCTTCGGTCCTCGCGCGGGCAATAACTGGTTCAGCCAGGGGATCGTCGCGCCGGGCGCGCGGCCCACGACGATCCAGGACCCCAACACCCCTGGCGTCGGCCACCAGTGGGCCTATCTCCCCGACGTCGCCGAGACCATGGTCCGTCTGATCGAGCAGGACGGCTTGGAAGACTTCGCCCGCTTTCACATGGCCGGCCATTGGGACCCGGACGGGAGGGCGATGATCGCGGCGGTCGTGCGCGCGCTCAGCGCCCCGGCCGTGCGGGTCAAGCCGCTGCCCTGGGCGCTGCTGCGGCTGGCGGCGCTCGTGGCCGAGACGCCCAGGGAGATGATGGAGATGCGCTACCTCTGGAAGCAGCCGGTGCGGCTGGACGGCGCGAAGCTGGCCGCGCGCCTGGGCGGGGAGCCGCACACGCCGCTGGACGTGGCGGTGCGCGAGACGCTCAGGGGGATGGGGTGTGTTTGAGGCGCTGGAGCCCTACTCCCGCAACAACCTCGCCAGGTCCGCCTTCCAGAACTTCGCCGCCGTGTGGGTGCCGTGGCCGCGGGTCTCGGTCGAGGCGGGGATCAGGACGAAGCGGGCGTTGGGCATGCGCTTGGCCAGCGGCTCGGCGAGGCCCAACTCCGGCGGGTTGATGAAGTCGTCGGCCGAGTTCACCCACAGCACCGGCACGGTGATCTTCTCCAGCGCCCGCGAGGGATCGTAGTTGCGCGAGGCGTCCAGGTAGTAGAGCGCGTCATTGGCGTCGATCGTCCCCGCGCGGGCGGCGACCATCTGCTCCACGGCCCTGTCGCTGGCCTCGCGGGTCGGATAGCGCGCCTGCAGCGCCAGCGGGTTGCCGCCGGCCAGGATCAGCAGGTCGGTCACGGTGAGCAGGCCCGCGGTCGGCTGGGTCGTGTAGTCGCCGCCCTTCCAGGCCGGGTCGGCGCGAATCGCGTCCATCGCCATCTTGCGCCACATCCGGTTGCGGCCGGCCAGCGGGACGGCGTTGCAGGCGAACGGCGCCAGCCGCTCGGCGAAGCCCGGATAGGTCTCGCCCCAGACGAAGGCGTGCATGCAGCCCATCGAGGTCCCGAGAATCAGCTTCAGCCGCGTCACGCCGAGGCCTTCGGTCAGCAGGCGATGCTGCAGGGCGACCATGTCGTCGTAGTCGTAGCGCGGGAAGGCCATCCGAAGCCCGTCGCTGGGCTTGGACGAGCCGCCGTGGCCGATGTTGTCGGGCATGATCACGTAGGTCGTGGCCAGGTCTAGCGGCTGGCCGGGCCCGAACAGCTCGTCGGCGAACAGCGGCGACAGGAAGTTCTTCCCCGAACCGCCGGTGCCGTGCAGCAGCAGGACCGCGTTGTCGATCTCGCCCTTGGCGTTGCGGTGCGGCGTTCCCAGCGTCGAATAATGCATGCGCGCTTTGGCCAGGCGCTCGCCCGACTTGAATGTCACGCCCTGGAGGGTGACGTCCCCCTCCTTGATCGGCCAGTGTCGGCGGCCTGGGCGGCGGAGGCGGCGAGAGTCAGGGCCAGGGCGGCCAGCAGCGCTTTGATCATGGACCGACGGTATTCGACGACGGGACGCGGTCAAGCGTGCCGCTACGGCTCCTGGCCGGCCTTCTTGCGGAGCTCCAGGTACTTGCGCGCGCGGTCCTCGACGTCCTGCTTCCTGCGGATCTGGTCGACCACGTCCTTGCGGGCGCGGCCCAGGCCGTCCTGCTCGGCGCCGAGCACGAAGGGGATCTCCTTCATCGTGCCGGGCTGGTCCTTGCTGCGGTGGTCGACGCCGGGACCCATGGGGCCGTCGACATAGTCCTTATAGGCCCGCTGGGCGGCGCCTTGAGCCTCGAGCGCCTGGCGCTTGGCCGCGTCCATGCCGTCCAGCGGGCCGCCCTTGGCCTTGGCGGCGCCGAAGCGTTCGTCGCACTTCTCGCGTTCGCGCCGATTGAGGCCCACGGCGTCGGCGCTGACGCAGCCGGTGCTGGTCCGCAGCGCCGTGCGCAGGTCGCCGGCGCCCTCGCCGGGCAGGGGGGCGGGGCGGATGGCGGTTCCGGGCTTGGCGATTCCCGCGGCGGGGACCGCGAGGGTCGGGACGCCGGCCGGGGCGGGGCGGGCGGGCTGGCGGACCTGGAACGGCAGGACCGGGGAGGGGGCGGTGGTCGCCTGGGAGGCGGCGGGGCGTGGCAGGGGCTGCTCCTGCTGGTCGGGGCGGATCAGATCCACCTGCACGGTGGGCAGGTCGTCGGCCAGGATTCGCTCCAGCAGCGGCGGAACGGGCAGGGCCAGCCAGGCCAGCACCAGCGCATGCAGCAGCAGCGAGCCGGCCACGATCGCCGCCTTCCGCCCGTCCCCCCGGCGCCTGTCCGCCATGCTGGTCCCGAGGCTGATCGCCAAACGCCCTTCCCAAGCCTGCCTGTCGTTCCCACATGGCGATAGCGGCCGGCCAAACAAGCCGCTCTCCCCCAAGATGAGCGTGCACAGCTTGGAGTGGCGGAATCTTGGCCGTGGCGCCAGCCTTAAGGCCGCGTTAACCGACGCGGGAACAGGCGATTGACGCGAGGCTCCTTCGCGAGTAAATACCGCGCTCTTTTTCGAGGCGGTCGTTCGCGTCCGTCCTGATGAGCCTACGTTCCTGACGGGCCAATTGGTCCGGGAGGAGCCTGACCCGCCGGTATGCATCCCGCGTCCCGGCGAGTTTCGTGTTTATCGGGTCTCCAAGCGGAGCCTTGAACCAAGAACAACAAAGACAAGGACCTGAAGCGCCTCGGCCGAAAGGCACACGCTTCCATCAGAGCAGAGACTTAATGCCTACCATTAACCAGCTCATCCGTAAGCCGCGCTCCCCGAAGCCGGTCCGGAACAAGGTGCCCGCCCTGAAGGGCTGCCCGCAACGTCGCGGCGTTTGCACCCGCGTTTACACCACGACCCCGAAGAAGCCGAACTCGGCTCTCCGTAAGGTCGCCAAGGTCCGTCTGACCACCGGCATCGAAGCCGTGTGCTATATCCCGGGCGAAGGTCACAACCTGCAGGAGCACTCGGTGGTGCTCATCCGCGGCGGCCGCGTCAAGGACTTGCCCGGCGTCCGTTATCACATCCTGCGCGGCGTCCTCGACACCCAAGGGGTCAAGGATCGTAAGCAGCGTCGTTCGCTCTACGGCGCCAAGCGTCCGAAGTAAGGAAAAAGAAGAATGTCCCGTCGCCGTCGCGCCGAGAAACGCCAGGTTCTGCCGGATCCGAAGTTCGGGGACCTGGTCGTCACGAAGTTCATGAACTACGTGATGTACGAAGGTAAGAAAGCTGTCGCCGAAAACATCATCTACGGCGCTTTCGATATCCTGGAAGCCAAGCGCAAGGACCAAGGTCCGCTTGAAACCTTCCACTCCGCTCTGGACAACGTCGCTCCGGCGATCGAAGTCCGTTCGCGCCGCGTCGGCGGCGCCACGTACCAAGTGCCGGTTGAAGTCCGTCCGGACCGTCGCCGCGCCCTGGCCATCCGTTGGCTGGTGACCGCCGCTCGCAAGCGTGGCGAAAACACCATGACCGAAAAGCTGGCCGGTGAGCTGCTCGACGCCTCGAACAACCGCGGCACCGCCGTGAAGAAGCGCGAAGACACCCACAAGATGGCGGAAGCCAACCGGGCGTTCTCGCACTATCGCTGGTAAGCTTTTCGCTTCCAGCACTCTTTCAGGCGCGGGCGGTTTGAGATAAACCGCCCGCGCCGCACGTTTAATCCCGGTCGTGTCCGTCCAGGGCCGCCCCGTTTCGCAGAGCGATCGCTATGCCCCGCACGCATAAAATCGAAGACTACCGCAACTTCGGCATCATGGCGCACATCGACGCCGGTAAGACGACGACGACCGAGCGGATCCTGTATTACACCGGTAAGTCCCACAAGATCGGCGAAGTCCACGACGGCGCCGCGACCATGGACTGGATGGAGCAGGAACAAGAGCGCGGCATCACGATCACCTCGGCCGCGACGACCGCGTTCTGGCAAGAAAAGCGCCTGAACATCATCGACACCCCCGGGCACGTCGACTTCACCATCGAAGTCGAGCGCAGCTTGCGCGTCCTCGACGGCGCCGTGACGGTGCTGGACGGCAACGCCGGCGTCGAGCCGCAGACCGAGACCGTCTGGCGTCAGGCCGACAAGTACAAGGTTCCGCGGATCGTGTTCGTCAACAAGATGGACAAGATCGGCGCCGACTTCGACAAGTCGGTCGAGTCGATCCGCGACCGTCTGGGCGCCAAGGCCGTGCCGATCCAATTCCCGATCGGTTCGGAATCGAACCTGAAGGGCCTCGTCGACCTGGTCCGCATGAAGGCCGTGGTCTGGGACAATGACGGCCTGGGCGCGACCTACCGCGACGAAGAAATCCCCGCCGACCTGATGGCCAAGGCCGTCGAGGCCCGCGCCTACCTGGTCGAGAACGCCGTCGAGCTCGACGACGAGGCGATGGAAGCTTACCTGGGCGGCGAAGAGCCGACCGAAGCCACCATCAAGAAGTGCATCCGTAAGGCCGTGCTGACCGGCGCCTTCTATCCGATCCTCTGCGGCTCGGCCTTCAAGAACAAGGGCGTCCAGCCCCTGCTCGACGCCGTCGTCGACTACCTGCCCTCGCCGGTGGACATCCCGCCGACCAAGGGCATCGACTTCAAGACCGAAGAAGAAGTGGTCCGCAAGGCCTCGGACGAAGAGCCGCTGTCGGTTCTGGCGTTCAAGATCATGGACGACCCCTTCGTCGGTTCGCTGACCTTCTGCCGCATCTACTCGGGCAAGCTGGAAACCGGCATGTCGCTGCTGAACTCGACGCGCGACAAGCGCGAGCGCGTCGGCCGCATGCTGCTGATGCACAGCAACAACCGCGAAGACATCAAGGAAGCCTATGCCGGCGACATCGTCGCCCTGGCCGGCCTGAAGGAAACCCGCACCGGCGACACCCTGTGCGATCCCCTGAAGGCCCCGGTCATCCTGGAGCGCATGGAATTCCCGGCCCCGGTTATCGAAATCGCCGTCGAACCCAAGTCGAAGGCCGACCAGGAAAAGCTGGGCGTCGCCCTGCAGAAGCTGGCCGCCGAAGATCCGTCCTTCACCGTCTCGACCGACTTCGAAAGCGGCCAGACGATCCTGAAGGGCATGGGCGAACTGCACCTCGACATCAAGATCGACATCCTGAAGCGGACCTACAAGGTCGAAGCCAACATCGGCGCGCCGCAGGTGGCCTATCGCGAAAGCCTGGGTAAGAAGGTCGACATCGACTACACCCACAAGAAGCAGACCGGCGGTACGGGCCAGTTCGCCCGCGTCATGATCACCTTCGAACCGGGCGAGCCGGGTTCGGGCTTCGTGTTCGAAAGCGCGATCGTCGGCGGCGCGGTGCCGAAGGAATACATCCCGGGCGTCCAAAAGGGCCTGGAATCGGTCAAGGACAGCGGCCTGCTGGCCGGCTTCCCGCTGATCGACTTCAAGGCGACCCTGACGGACGGCAAGTACCACGACGTCGACTCGTCGGTCCTGGCCTTCGAAATCGCCTCGCGCGCCGCCTTCAAGGAGCTGCGCGAAAAGGGCGCTCCGAAGCTGCTCGAGCCGATCATGAAGGTCGAGGTCGTGACGCCGGAAGAATACCTGGGCTCGGTCATCGGCGACCTGAACAGCCGCCGGGGCATGATCCAGGGTCAAGACATGCGCGGCAACGCCACGGTGGTGAACGCCTTCGTGCCGCTGGCCAACATGTTCGGCTATGTGAACACGCTGCGCGGCATGTCCCAAGGCCGCGCCCAGTTCAGCATGGTCTATGACCACTACGAGCCGGTGCCGCAGCACGTCGCCGACGAAGTGATCAAGAAGTACGGCTGAGCCTTTCCTTCGGGAAAAGCCTAGACGCGGAACCGGAGAGGGCCCACAAGCCCTCTCCTGCTCACCCCAGAAGTAGTCCAATCAAACTGAAGGCCCCTCTGGGGTCCTGGAGCTAAGAAGATGGCCAAGGAAAAGTTCGAACGTAATAAGCCGCACTGCAACATCGGCACCATCGGTCACGTTGACCATGGCAAGACGACCCTGACGGCCGCGATCACGATCGTGCTGGCGAAGTCGGGCGGCGCGACCGCCAAGAACTACGCCGACATCGACGCCGCGCCGGAAGAAAAGGCCCGCGGCATCACGATCAACACCGCCCACGTCGAGTATGAGACGCAAAACCGTCACTACGCTCACGTCGACTGCCCCGGCCACGCCGACTACGTGAAGAACATGATCACCGGCGCCGCCCAGATGGACGGCGCGATCCTGGTCGTGTCGGCCGCCGACGGCCCGATGCCGCAGACCCGCGAGCACATCCTGCTGGCCCGTCAGGTCGGCGTGCCCGCCCTGGTCGTGTTCATGAACAAGGTCGACATGGTCGACGACGAAGAGCTGCTCGAGCTCGTCGAAATGGAAGTTCGTGAGCTGCTGTCGTCCTACCAGTTCCCGGGCGATGACATCCCGATCGTCAAGGGCTCGGCCCTGGCCGCCGTCGAAGGCCGTGACCCGGCCATCGGCGAAGACCGCATCCTCGAGCTGATGACGCAAGTCGACGCCTACATCCCGCAGCCCGACCGTCCGGTCGACCTGCCCTTCCTGATGCCGGTCGAAGACGTGTTCTCGATCTCGGGCCGCGGCACCGTGGTCACCGGTCGCGTCGAGCGCGGCATCGTGAAGGTCGGTGAAGAAGTCGAAATCGTCGGCATCCGTCCGGTCCAAAAGACCACCTGCACGGGCGTCGAAATGTTCCGCAAGCTGCTGGACCAAGGTCAAGCCGGCGACAACGTGGGCGTGCTGCTGCGCGGCACCAAGCGTGAAGACGTCGAGCGCGGCCAAGTGCTCTGCAAGCCGGGCTCGATCACCCCGCACACGAAGTTCGTGGCCGAAGCCTACATCCTGACCAAGGAAGAAGGCGGCCGTCACACCCCGTTCTTCACCAACTACCGTCCGCAGTTCTACTTCCGCACGACGGACGTGACGGGCATCATCAAGCTGCGCGAAGGCGTGGAAATGATCATGCCGGGCGACAACGCCGAGCTGGACGTCGAGCTGATCACCCCGATCGCCATGGAAGAGAAGCTCCGCTTCGCCATCCGTGAAGGCGGCCGCACCGTCGGCGCCGGCGTCGTCGCGAAGATCGTCGAGTAATCGATCGATCTCAGCACACGCTGAACTGATCTAAGCGAAGGCCCCGGAGAGCAATCTCCGGGGCCTTTTGCTTGGGGGCTATAGCGACGCGGCGATGGTGAGCGGGCATTCCCCTAGCGTCCGTCATTCCCGCCCTGAAATGACGGAGATGCACCGTTACCGGCAATCCGAGCGCCGCTGGTTAATCCCCGATTGAGCAACTCAAGATTGACGACGCGTTGTACAGCGGTAAATCTCGCTGGTAGTGGCGGGGGATTCCATGAAGACGCACCTGATCGCAGTTTCGCTGCTCGCCTGCGCCTTCTCCTTGCCCGCCTCTGCGGAGTCCTCATCCTTATCAGTCAAAGCTGAAGGGCCGGTTGTCATCAGCGGTGCCACTAGCCTGACGGTTCACTCCGCGATCGTGGGGCGCGACTTCGTCGTCGAAGTTACCGTGCCACGCACGCCCCCGATCCTGCCTGGACAGACTGCGCCGGTCATTTACGTGCTCGATGGGGGCTATGACTTGGCTGGCCCTGCCGGCTGGTTGCTTGGCGCCGCAGGGACTATGGCGCCGGCCTATGTTGTAACGGTGGGGTATCCCGCAGGAGCTTCGGCTCGGGGTGTCGATCTCTTGTCCGCCCCCGCGACCAGCCCCGACGGCATCGCCCAAAAAGGAGGTGGCGCGGAGACCTTCCGCCGTTTCCTCGTCGAGGAACTGAAGCCATTCATCGAGGCTCGCTACCCGGTGGATGGCAATAGATCGATCCTGTTCGGTCATTCCCTGTCCGGGATCTTCACGGCGAACGCCCTTGCTAGCCACCCCATGGACTTTGCTGGCTACCTCATCGCCAGCCCTTCTGTTTGGGCCGACCCCGGCGTCATCGACCGTTTGCACGGCCTGCAGCTAGGCGTTCCGCCGCGCCGCGTCTTTGTCGGGTATGGCGCAAAAGAGGAAGCCTACATGATCAGCGGCGCACGGCAGGTCGTGCAGGCGCTCAGCGGCCTTCAGGGCATCCTCATCCAGGCTAAGGCCTTCGAGGGCGAACAGCATATCTCCTACTATCCAGTATTGCCCAACGCCGCGTTTCCCTTCCTGCTGCCGCGCGACAACGTCATGCGTCGCCCTAGCCCCATTGAACTTCCGGTGGGACGATTGAAGCGATACCTAGGCGTTTACGAGTTGGCCGATCATCGACGCGTGGCGATTACCGAGGATGAAGATGGTCTTGTCTTCAAGGTCGACGGGCGTGACGAGGCCGGCTTGCTGGCAGAGGCCGTGGATCGGTTCTTCATCCGAGGCGTGGACGCAAATATCGTCTTCGACGCTGGCGATGGTGCGGCCAAGGAGATGGCGATTAGCCTGAACGGCAGGACAGCTCGCGCACTGCGCGTCCAATAGAAGTTCAAACACGGCGGCTGCGCTACTTCATATCGCCACGGCGAGTAATTGTCGGTCTCGGGTGATACCCGCCCTTGTGGCGGGAACCCCCGGTTCAGCCGACACGTGAGACGCAGGCGGACCGCCCGCGGTCCGCCCCTCCCGCCCGTGCGGGTGATGGCGGGTTTCCCGCCACAAGGGCGGGCGCTCACCAGATCCGACAATGGCTGACGGCGGCGGTCCGAGGAGTCAGGATACGGCGCCCGCGCTGATGTCAGACTCATCCAAGAAGTTCTGAGCGCCGCTTGAGGTGCGCAAACCGGTCAGAGCTCGGCCCTTCTGCGGCGCTCGGTGAGATTAAGGCGGAGATCCCCAGCCCAGCGTTCAATAACGCCTTGCGGGTCGAGAGCGACACCGGGGCAGCCGCACAGTTTCCGATGCGGGACGCAGGCCTGGCGGGCCTGCCGAGATCGCCGCCGTGCTCAATCGTCGATACCTGTCGCCCTCACGCCATTTCAGCGCAGCACGGCGTCGGCGCTGATTAGGCGCACGTCGTGCATCTGGTTCAAATAGGCCTCGTAGTAGCCCTTGTGCGATGCGCCGACGATGGCGAGCATCCGCATACCCGGGTGTTGGCCCAACACGTCGCGGATATTGCCGACCATGCGAAGGTTTCGGGTCTCCCAGAAACCAAGATATTGCCGGCCGAAGCCCTCGGGCGAGGGTTCGACGAACGCCGCGCCGAAGTCGCCCTTGTAGGCCATCAACTGGGCCTCGGCGGCGTTGTAGGCCCGGTAGAGGTTCAGCACGCCGTCCGGCTTGTCGAGGTTCGCCCGCAGTGTCTGGTCTTGCGCCCGGCGGGCATGGCTGACGGGGTTATCCCAGGCCTTCATGATCGCGGCCTCGAAGGCCTTCTGCCCGGCCGGGTCGCTGTTGTCGGGCGCGTCCGCTGAGTGGTCGTCGACGCTCCACAGGCGTTCAAGGCCCAGCCGCGCGGCCAGCACGGCGGCGATCACGGTGCTCTCGTTGCGACGGGTCTTGAACGTCTCCAGGAAGGCGGCCTGTTCGTCGTTGAGGCTGTCGCCGGCGCGCCGCTCGGCTTCCGGCAAGCGCAGCCATTGCACCAGGGCCGAGTTGCGCTCGCCCGCCGCGATGAACACCGCCGCCAAACGCCGGCGCTGTGCGGCCGTGGGCTGGGCCGGCCAGGCAGCCAGAAGGCGCTCGGCCTCGGCGTTGGCGGCCGGCACGTCGAGGCCGATCGCAAGGCCGGCGTTGCTGGGGTCGTAGCAATAGCTCTCAACGGTCGCGGCGTAGCGGGCCGGATAGCGGCGCAGGGCGTCGCACTGCAGACCCGACAGGTCCTCGGTGGCGATGCCGGTCGGCTTCCAGGCCGCCAAGCGGTCGATCAGCGGCGCCAGCAGCGCCATGTCGAAGGTCTTGGGCAGGCCGGAGAGGTGGGGCGTGCCCAGCACCAGCACTTCGTTGGCCCTGCCAATGGGCGGCCCCTTCAGCGTGTCGGGATGGAAGGTGGGTCGATAGTCCTGCGCCTGGGCGGCGCCCGCGATCATGACCACAGCGCCGGCGCTCGCGACGAGAAGGCGAAGGAAGGGCTGGCGTATTGCGTGGAACATGAGACGCTTTCAATGGCTGCTGAAGCTTTTCAGTCCCAAGGGTGGCGAATGGTGTCACCTGAAATTTATTTAATAAGTCGACGGCGTCGTCTTGCCTATTACTTCAAGGCGTCGAGCTGGTTGCGGGAGTCCATCGTACCAGCCCGGCCGTTCGCTCGCCGCCCCGAACAGACGGTCACCATGCCCTTCCGGCGGGCGGGGCCGACGATTGCCGGCGTCGGTGTTTCCCTCATTTCAGGGCGGAAATGACGGGCGTTTGGGCCCGAGTAGGGTGGTTAGCGGACGCAATCCGGCCTCCAGGGCCGGTGCGGACCTGGAGGCCGGAGCGTGCCGGACTGACCAAGTCAGTCAAGCAGCCATGGTTTAAGACAAGTCCAAGGCCGGCGCATTGCGGTCGCCCCGCGGTCCCGGCCCGCTACGCGGTCTTCCGGCCGGGATGACGAGGGAAAGGGATCTACCTGCTGGTTGAGTGAGGACCCTACGCCGCGACCACCAATGGCTTGGGCGGCGGACGCACCCGGGGCTCGCGCGCCCAGACGCGCCCGGCCGAGGCCGCGGCGATGAAGTCGTCGAGGCTGGCGTGGGGCAGGGCGATCAGGCCCGCGTCGTCGTCGGGTCCGACCTCGGTGATCCCGCCCGCCGCGAACAGCGGCGCGGCCGAGGGCAGGTAGGCGATGACCTTCAGGTGGCCATAGGCGTCGCGCAGGAAGTTGACCGCCGCCGCCTCGAGGGCCAGCTGCTCGCCGCCGTCCTCCGAGGGCAGGATCGCCACCGCGTCGAACAGCACCGAGGGACCGCCGTCGATCTTGTGGTCGGCGGGCAGGACCTGGCCGCCGGCCGTCGTCACGCCATAGATGGTCGGGGCGATGACCTGCAGGCGCGCGCCGGCGGCTTCGACGGCCGCCTTGAGATTGGCCACCAGCTTGTCGTCGCAGCCGTCGCTGACCATGACCCCGACCTTGCGGCCTTCCAGGGTCGGCTCGGCCTTGGCCAGGATGCTGAGCATGGGCGAGGGATCCATGTCCTTGGCCGGGATCGGCGCCGGCGCCGGGACGATCTGGCCGGTGAAGCCCAGGCCCTCGGCCACCGACTGGGCCAGGAACGCGTCGATGTGGACGAGGCGCGACAGCACCGCCTCACGGACGCGCGGCGTCACGCACTTGCTGAGCTCGAAGACCAGGGCGGCGATGATGTGGTCTTGCTCGGGCTTGGTCTGGCTGGCGAAGAACAGGCGCGCCTGGGTGTAGTGATCGGCGAAGGTCTCGGGCCGCAGGCGCAGCTGCTCGCCCGCCTCGGGATTGGGGAAGGTGTGATAGCCCCGCTCCAGCGACTCGCGCGCCACGTCCGCGCCGAGGCTCGAGGGTTCGTAGTTCACCTGGCCCTTCGGCACGCCCATCTGCATGTGCCCGTCGCGCTGCAGGTTGTGGAACGGGCACTTGGGCTGGTTGATCGGGATCTGGTGAAAGTTGGGCCCGCCCAGGCGCTTGAGCTGGGTGTCCTGGTACGAGAACAGCCGGCCCTGCAGCAGCGGGTCGTTGGTGAAGTCGATCCCCGGCACGACGTGGGACGCGCAGTAGGCGACCTGCTCGGTCTCGGCGAAGAAGTTGTCCGGGTTGCGGTCCAGCACCATGCGGCCGACCACGCGCAGGGGAATGATCTCCTCGGGGATCAGCTTGGTGGCGTCCAGCACGTCGAAGTCAAAACCGTCGGCCTGCTCCTGGGTGAAGGTCTGCAGGCAGAACTCCCACTCGGGGAAGTCGCCGCCCTCGATGGCCTCCCACAGGTCGCGACGATGGAAGTCGGGATCGGCGCCGTTGATCTTCAGGGCCTCGTCCCAGACCACCGACTGCGAGCCGAGCTTGGGCCGCCAGTGGAACTTCACGAAGGTGCTGTCGCCCTCGGCGTTGATCAGGCGGAAGGTATGGACGCCGAAACCCTCCATCATCCGCAGCGAACGCGGGATGGCCCGGTCGCTCATCGCCCACATGATCATGTGCATGCTCTCGGGCGTCAGCGAGATGAAGTCCCAGAAGGTGTCGTGCGCGGTCTGGGCCTGGGGGAACTCGCGGTCGGGATCCTGCTTGGCCGCGTGGATCAGGTCGGGGAACTTGATGGCGTCCTGAATGAAGAACACCGGGATGTTGTTGCCGACGAGATCGAAGTTGCCCGCCTGGGTGTAGAACTTGACCGCGAAGCCGCGCACGTCGCGCGGCAGGTCGGCCGAGCCCTTGTTGCCGGCCACGGTCGAGAAGCGGGTGAACACCGGGACGCGCTCGCCCGGGCGCTGCAGGAAGTCGGCGACGGTGACGTCGGCGCAGGAGTCGAGGCACTCGAAGAAGCCGTGCGCGGCCGAGCCACGGGCGTGGACCACGCGCTCGGGGATGCGCTCGTGGTCGAAGTGCATGATCTTTTCGCGCAGGATGAAGTCCTGCAGCAGCACGGGGCCGCGCGCGCCCGCCTTCAGCGAGTTCTGGTTGTCGGCGATCGGCACGCCCTGGTTGGTCGTCAGCTGGGTGTCCGGACCGTCGGCCTGCTGGTGCGTCTCGCCGCCCGGCGCGACCAGACTCTCGCCCTCGGTCGAAGGACCGGCGGGCTGGGGAACCTTGGTCGGGTTCGGGGCCGCGGACTTCGCGCCGCCGCGCGGGGCCGTGCTGGCCTTGGTCTTCGCCGGGATGGCCATGGGGCGTCTTTCGGTTGTGGGGAAGTTGGCGGGATAACGTCCCCGCGAGATCGAAGGTTGCGGTCGCCGACCCGACATAGGGGCGGGTGCGCGCGGGTCGCTCGCGCGAGCTCACGACGCGCCTCTTCCTCGCGCCTCAGGGACGGAGCTTCGTCCGCAATGTCGGGTAGCCGCTTGACGGCCTTCGCCGAAAAGGCGAGCACCGTTTTCTAAACGGAGGCGACGCTTGGACCTGAGAGGCAAGATCAAGACAAGTCCGGGCGCGCGCTATGCCTTGGCGCTGCTGATCGCGACGGCGTCTTTCCTTCTCCGGCTGGGCCTGGACAGCGTCTTTCCGCCCGGTTTTCCCTATGTGACCTTCTTTCCGGCCGTTGTCGTCTGCGCCTATTTCCTGGGCCTCAGGCCAGCGATCCTGTGCGCCACGCTATGCGGCGCGGCGGCCTGGTACTTCTTCATCCCGCCGGCGCGCGGTTTCAATCTCAGCTTTCCGGTCCTGCTGACGCTGGCCTTCTACGTCTTCGTCGTGGCGGTCGACATCTTCTTCATCGACGGCATGCGCGGGGCGCTGGATCAGCTGCGCGAGGAGCGCGAGCGCTATCGGAACCTCGCCGAGAGCCGGGACCTGCTGTATCGCGAGCTGCATCACCGGGTGAGCAACAACCTGCAGGTCGCCGGCGCCCTGCTGCGGCTGCAGGGTCAGGGCGTCAGCGACGTCGACGCCCGCCAGGTCATCGACCAGGCGGGCGCGCGGATCGAGGTGATCGCCCAGATCCAGCGCGAGCTGCACAACGCCGTCGGCGAGCCCGTGCCCTTCCGCGTCTTCGCCGAGGCCCTGCTGGCCAGCGCCGCGGCGGCCGCCGGGGCGCGGGTGGCCCTGACCCTGGAGGGCGGCGACGAGCCCCTGCATCCCGATCAGGCCACGCCCGTCACCCTGGTCATGCTGGAGAGCTTCAACAACGCCCTCGAGCACGGCTTCGGCGAGGGCGGGGAGGGGCGGGTGCGGGTGTCCCTGGACCAGTCCGGCCTCACGCATCTGCTCAGCGTCTGCAACGACGGCGCCGCGCCGCCGACGGGCTTCGACCCGGCGCGCTCCAAGAGCCTGGGCCTGCGCATCGTCCGCGCCATGGCCCAGCAACTGGGCGGCCGCTTCGAGATGGCGCGCGAGGACGACTGGACCGTGTGCCGGTTGAGCTACGCGCCGCGGCGGGACTGAGGGGCCTAGAGCCCCAGCCGATAGAACCGGGTGTCCACGGCCATGCGCGGGAAGGCCGGCGGGAGGTCGGCGATCTCGACGAGGGAAAAGCCGTTCCGCTCGTAGAACCGATGGGCGGCCTTGAAGGCGTCGGTCGTGCCCAGCCAGATGGCGGAGACGCCGTGGGCGCGGGCGTGGGCGAGGGCGCCGTCCAGCAGGGCCTGGGCGACCCCGCCGGGACCGCGCGCCTCGGCCCGGACGAACATCTTGCGCAGGGCGACCGCGCCGCCGCCGATGTCCTTCAGGGCGATCGTGCCGACCACGCGGCCGTCCAGCTCGGCCAGCCAGAACTGGCCCGCCCCCACCTGATACCAGCCGGGAATGTCGGCCAGGTCCGGCTGGTCGGCGGCGGTGATGGCGACGCCGAACTCCTCGCGCTGGATCGGCAGGATCACGGCGATCACCGCGTCCTCGTCGCCGGGCGCGAAGGGGCGAAGGACGACCGCCATCCTAGGCCCGCTCGATTGGCTCGGCTTGGGCCTTCGCCTCGCGCGGCGTCGTCAGGCGCGAGAGCTTCGGGGCCAGCCACTTCTCGAAGTCGTCGACGATCTCGTAGACCACCGGGACCAAGACCAGCGACAGCACTGTCGAGGTGATCAGGCCGCCGATCACGGCCACGGCCATCGGCTGGCGGAACTCCGAGCCCTTGCCCAGGCCCAGGGCCGTGGGGAGCATGCCGGCCATCATCGCCAGGGTGGTCATGATGATCGGCCGGGCCCGCTCGCGGCAGGCGTCGAGGATGGCGTCGCGCTGGCTGACGCCCGCGCGCTCCTCCTCGATCACGTACTCGACCAGCAGGATCGAGTTCTTGGCCGCCAGGCCCATCAGCATCAGGAAGCCGATCAGCGAGGGCATCGACAGCGACTGGCCGGTGACGACCAGGGCGGCCAGGGCGCCGCTGATCGCCAAGGGCAGCGCCGAGAGGATGGTCACCGGCTTGAAGAAGCTGCGGAACAGCAAGACGAGCACGCCGTAGACCAGGCCGATGGCCGACAGCAGGGCGACGGCGAAGCCGGTGAAAAGCTCGACGAACGCCTCCTGGTCGCCGGCGGCGGCGGGGGCGACCCCGGCCGGCAGTTTCTTCATCGTCGGGGTGTTGTTGACCTCGTTCAGCGCCTGGCCCAGCTGGGCGCCGCCGGCGAGGTCGGCCTCGACGGTCAGCTGACGCTTGCGGCCGAAGCGGTCGATCTTGGCCGGGCCGGCCTCGAAGCTGACGTCGGCGACGGTGTCCAGGCGCGTGAAGCCGCCGGACTTGGTCGGCAGCAACAGGGCCTTGATCGACTCCAGGTCGCCGCGTTCGTCGCGCGGCAGGCGCACGCGGATCGGCACCCGGCGCTCGCCCTGGGTCATCTTGGCGACGTTGGCGTCGATGTCGCCGACCGTGGCCACGCGAGCCGCCGTGGCGATGTCGGCCGAGCTGACGCCGAGGCGCGCGGCCTCGTCGGCGCGGGGGCGGATCAGGATCTCCGGACCGCTGGGCGGGCTGGAGGGGCGCGGGTCGGCGACGGTCTTCAGCTTGCGCATGTCGCGCTCGAGCTGCAGGGCGGTCTTCTCCAGCGCCGGGCCGTCCTCGGAGGTCAGGATCATCTGGACGTCGGCCGCGCCCCAGTCGCTCTGCAGGTTCACGCGGGCGTCGGGGATGTCGCGCAGGGACGCACGGACGGCCTGCTTGATCTCGGTGACGCGCAGGTCGCGCTTGTCGTGCAGCACGATGGTGACGGTGGCGTCGCGAACGTCGGCGCTGCTCTGGCCGCCCCAGCCGCTGCCGATGTTCGAGCCGACCTGGGCGAAGACGTGGGCGGTCTCCTCGCGCTGGCGGAAGCTGCGGGTGATGGCCTGGACCGTGCGGTCCATGTCGTCGGTCGTCGCGCCGGGCGGGCCCTGGACCTTCAGATAGTAGTAGTTGGCGTTGCCGGGCGGCTGGAAGCCGACCGCCAGCACCCCGATCGAGGCCAGGAAGCCGGCGCCGACCAGCGAGCCGAAGGTGATCAGTCCGCCCAGCACGAAGGCCAGGAACTTGTGGTCCAGCGCCCAGTCCAGCGAGCGGCGATAGAAGCCCGAGAACGGCTTCTGCGGTTGCGGCGCCTTGGTCGGCTTCAGGAAATAGGCGGCCAGCAGCGGCGTCAGGAAGCGGGCCACGACCAGCGAGAACAGCACCGCCACGGCGACGGTCAGGCCGAACTCCTTGAAGAACTGGCCCGGCGTGCCCGGCATGTACGAGACCGGCACGAAGACGGCGACGATCGAGAAGGTGGTCGCGACCACGGCCAGGCCGATGGCGTCGGCGCCCTCCATCGCCGCCTCGAACGGCCGCTGGCCTCTGCTGACGCGCTTTTCGATGTTCTCGATCTCGACGATGGCGTCGTCCACGAGAATGCCGATGACCAGGGTCAGGGCCAGCAGGGTCACGACGTTCAGCGAGAACCCGACCATGGCCATGAAGGCGAAGGTCGGGATCAGCGACACCGGCATGGCGATGGCGGTGATCAGGGTCGCCCGCCACTCGCGCAGGAACAGGAACACCACCAGCGAGGCCAGCAGCATGCCTTCCAGCAGGGTATGCTCAGTGGCCGTGAAGCTGGCGCGGGTGTCGTCGACGGTCGAGTAGATCTTGGTGAAGGTCACGCCGTTCTGGGCGGCCTGCAGCGTCTCGATCGCCTTGGTGACGCGTTCCTCGACCTGGACGTCGCTGCTCTCCTTGGTCTTCATGACCTGGAAGGCGACGACGGGCTTGCCGTCGAGGCGCGCGAAGCCGCGCTCCTCGCCCGCGCCCTGGCCGACCTCGGCCACGTCCGTCAGCTTCACATAGCGGCCGCCGGCGGTGGGGATGGTCAGGGCGCGCAGCTCGTCCAGGGTCTGGGCGGCGCCCAGCACCCGCAGGGTCTGCTCGCGTCCGCCCACCACGGTGCGACCGCCGGGCGCGTCGACGCTGAAGCTGGCCAGGGCCGTGTTCAGCTGGGGCGCGGTGACGCCGAAGGCCGCCATGCGGGCGGGGTCGATGATGACGTTGATCTCGCGGCCCACCCCGCCGACGCGGGCCACCTGGGCGACGCCCTTCTGGCCCTGCAGGGTGCGGGTGACGGTGTCGTCGACGAACCACGAGAGCTCGGTGTTCGACATGGTCGGCGCGGCGACGGCGTAGGTGATGATCGGCGCGCTGTCGATCTCAAGGCGCGTGACCGTCGGCTCGTCCACCTCGCGCGGGAGCTGCTGGCGGACCTGGTCGATCTTGGAGCGGACCTCGTCGGTGGCCTTCTGCAGGTCCTCGCCCAGCTCGAACTCGATCGTGGTGGTCGAGGCGCCCTGGACCACGGACGAGCGGATCGTCTTGACGTTGGAGATGCTGGCCACCGCGTCCTCGACGGGACGGGTGATCTGGGTCTCCATCTCGCCCGGCGCGGCGCCGCTCTGGGTGACGGTGACCGTGACGGCCGGGAACGAGACGTTCGGGAACTGCTTGACCGGCAGGCCGAGATAGCAGCCGACGCCGGCGATGATCAGGGCGATGAAGACGACCGCGACCGGGATCGGGTTCTTGATCGCCCAGGCGGAGACGCGAAGTTGCGAGGCCATCAGCGCGCCGCCTGCTCGATCGGCTTCACGCGGTCGCCGTCCAGGGTGAAGGCCGCGGCGTTCTTCACGATCCGCGCGCCGGGGGCGGGGCCCTGCAGCAGCTGCACCCAGCCGCCGCCGCGCTGGCCGGTCTTGATCGCGACCTGGCGGGCGCGGTTGTCGCTGTCGACGGTGACGACCGAGGCGCCTTCCGCGTCATAGCGGATGGCCGACTCCGGGACGGCGGTGACCTGGACGCCCGAGGCGCCGAACACCGCGCTGGCCATGCCGCCGGCGCGAAGGGCCTCGTTCAGCGGCAGGCGCACGCGGACGCGGCCGAGGCGCGTGTTGGCGTCGATCAGCGGGCTGACGATGCGGACATCGCCCGAGACCGTCGCGCCGCCGGGCACGGTGACCTGGACCGGCTGGCCGACGCGGACATTGGCCAGATCCGCTTCGTTGACCTCGGCGTTCAGCTCGACGAGGCCGTCGCGGGCGATGCGGAACCAGGGCGTGCTGCCGCCGGCCACGTCGCCGGGGCGCACGGTCCGCTCCAGCACCCGGCCCGAGACCGGGGCGGTGATGGTCATGCGGCGGTCGCGGGTCTGCAGTTCGGCCAGGGCGGCGGCTTGGGCTTTCGCCGCATAGCGGCGGCTCTCGATCTGCTCTTGGCTGAGGATGCCCTGGCCGTCGAGGCCGGTGACGCGCTTGGCTTCGGCCTCGGCCTGGGCGGCGACGGCGGCCTGCTGGGCCAGCTGGGCGCGCAGCAGGGTGTTGTCCAGCTGGGCCAGGGGCTGGCCGGCCCGGACCCAGGCGCCTTCCTCGACATAGACGTTGGCGACGCGGTAGCCCGAGAGCTCCGAGCCCACGGCCGCTTCCTCGCGCGGGATCAGCTGGCCGGAGGCCTTGAAGCCGCCGCCTAGCGCGCGGGTCTCGACCCGGGTGACCGAGACGGCGCGGGCCTGGTCGGTGGCGGCGGCCTTGGTGTCGGCCTCAGGCTTCTTGCCGCAGGCGGACAGGGTTCCTCCGGCGCCGACAAGGGCGGCGCTGACCAGGGCGGTGGCGATCAGGGAGCGGGTCGTCATCGGGGCGGGTCTCATTGCGCGGAAGGCTTTTGGGGAAGGCTCTGCGGCGACCATCCGCCGCCGAGCGCCTTGTAGGTCTGGACGGCGCGTTGCAGCGCCTGGGTCTGGGCCCCGGTCAGCGCCGTGCGGGCGCCGCGCCAGGACTGTTCGGCCTGCAGGGCCGTGGTCAGGTCGGTCAGGCCGGCGGCGTAGCCCTTGCGGCTGGCCTCGTAGGCGACGGCGGCGCGGCGCTCGCCGGCCTCAAGCAGCGCCACGCGCCGCTGGTCGGCGTCGAGCTGGACCAGCGCGTTCTCGGCCTCGCCGAACGCCTGCTGGACGGTCTGTTCGTAGGTGATCGCGGCCTGCTCGACGCGCGCGCCCTGGGCCTTGATGTCCGACAGCAGCTTGGGGATGTCGAGCACCGGGATCGACAGGTTGGCGCCGATCGTCCAGGCCGAGCTGGTGGTCGAGGTGCTGGCGCCTTGCTGCAGGAAGCTGGGGCTGACCGACTTCGACAGGCCCACGCCCGGCGTCAGGGTCAGGGTCGGGAAGAGCGCCAGCTCGTTGACGTTCAGATTGCCCGAGGCCGAGGCCAGGCGCGCGGCGGCCTCGCGCACGTCGGGGCGGCGGGCCAGCAGTTCGCCCGGCGCGGCGGCGGGAATCGGCGGGGTCTTGGCCAGCACCGGCGTGATCGGCAGGGTCGCCAGCGGATCGACGCCCTTGCCGACCAGGATCAGCAGGCTGCGGCGCGCGGTCTGCAGCTGGGCTTCCAGCTGGGCGACTTGCGCTTGCGCCTGGGCGAGGTCGGCGGCGGTGCGCTCCCCCTCGGAGGTGGCCGACAGGCCCCGGCGGCCCTTTTCGGCGGCGACATCGTAGAGGCCTTGGGCGATGCGGGCGTTCTGGCGGGCGTCCTCCAGCTGCACGGCGTAGCCGCGCGCCTCGAAATAGGACTGGGCGACATTGGCGGCCAGGGCCGCGCGGGCGCCTTCGTAAGAGAAGCGGGCGGCGGCCAGATCGTTGTCGACGACGCGGCGAGCGGCGCGGCGGCGGCCGATCAGGTCCAGCTCCCACGAGACGTCGAAATTGGCCGAATAGGTCTTGCTGACGCCGCCCTGGGTGAAGCCGCCCGTACCGCTCTGGTCTATGATGTCGGTGTCGGTGCGCTGGGCCGAGCCGGTCAGCGGCGTCGACGGAATATAGAGCTGGCGGATCTGGCCCTGGCGCACGGCGCGGGCTTCCTCCAGCCGCGCGGCGGCCAGGCGCGCGTCGGGCGCCTGGGCCAGGGCCGTCGTGACCAGATCGTTCAAGACCGGGTCGTCGAAGCGGGTCCACCACTGGTCCAGCGCCTCGGCCGGAAGGGACGTTCCGGCGGGCGCTTCATAGGCGGTGGGCAGTCGCGCGTCGATCTTGGGCGCGGGGGTCACGCAGCCGCTCAGCGCCGCCGCCGTCACGGCCAGCACCGCGCAGCGCGCGCCAAGAAAGGAGCCAGAGCGCCCGGCGAGGCCGGTCATGGCGAGACGCATGAAGATCAGATCCGATTGTTGCGGCGCCTGGGCGTGAGGCGGCGACCGATGTTTTCCCACTTAAAACTTCCCCGCCCGATACGAAACCCACCCTGCAACGTGTCGGCGAAGCTTGTGTTGCGACGATTTCAGGTTCGCCATGAACAGTGTCCTATACGCAACCCAGGCGTCGCCGGACGAAAGCCAGCCCTTCGCCCGTCGCCAAGCTTGACCTTGGCGGGGATGTGATAGACCCAAGGACGCATGAGCGAGTTCCCAGCCGACATTTTCACTGAACCGGAAGACGTTGATCCGGACACCCTTGCCAACCTGGGGCCGCTGACGCGGCTGGCCGGGGTCTGGGAGGGGCGCAAGGGCGTCGACGTGAACCCCAAGGCCGAGGGGGCCGAGCGCCGGGAGTTCCTGGAGCGGATCGAGTTGCATCCGATCGACCCGCAGGCCAACGGGCCGCAGCTGCTGTACGGCCTGCGCTACCATATCCACATCGTCGCCTCGGACGAGGACACGACCTTCCACGACCAGATCGGCTACTGGCTGTGGGAGCCCGCCACGGGCCTGATCATGCAGACCCTGGCGATCCCGCGCGGCCAGGTGGCGCTGGCCAAGGGCCAGGCCAATCCCGACGGCTCGGGCCTGTCGGTGCGCGCCGAGCGCGGCGGACCCGGCTACGGCATCTGCTCGACCGACTTCCTGGAGTGGGCGTTCCGCACGGACTCCTACCAGCTGGACGTCCGCTTCGACGCCGACGGCGGCTGGTCCTACGTCTCCACCACCATGCTGCAGGTCCGGGGGCGCGACGAGCCGTTCCGCCACATCGACCGCAACACCCTGGTCAAGGTCGGCGAGCCCAAACCCAATCCCAGCGCCCGCATCGCGGCCGGCGAGAGCCTGGTCCAGGCGCATGGGTTCCTGACGCTGGGGTGATTTAGAGACCCTCTCCCATGGGGAGAGGGCGGGGCCCGCCACGAAGCGGTGGGAGGGTGAGGGGGTAAGCCCTCACCAGGATAGTCGAAGTCCGTAACCCCTCACCCCTACCCCTCTCCCTCTGGGAGAGGGAGGCCGGAAGCCTACAAGTAATCCAACAGCGTCGGCGGTCCCGCCATGGACCCATCGGCGTTGAATATCTCGCCCAGCTTGTCGCGCGAGGCCTGTAGTTCGACCATCTTGGCGTAGGCGGCCGGGGTCCAGCCGGAGGCCTGGCGCTCCTCGGTCGTCATGCCGGCGTAGCGGGTGATCATCGCCTTGCCGAAGCCGCCGGCGTCCTCGCTGGTCGACTGGTAGCTGGCCTTGATCGCGGCGCTGTCGCGCGAGCGGATCTCGATCTGGGCCATGTGGGCTTCGTGGGCCGAGAACTGGTCGCCCTGGTTCAGGGCCACGGCCGCCAGCGAGCGGTCGTCGAAGCGGCGGAAGTCGATGTCGCCGCGGTCGGGGCTCTTGGCCGCGTCGGGATGCACGGCCAGCGAATACTGCTTGTCCAGCGCGGCGCGGACGTCGGTGGCGACCTTGCCGAAGTCGCGGGTCTTGGCGCCGGCCACGACGCCGCCCGCCTCGTGCATATAGGCCGCGACGGTGTCGTTCTGGACGCCCATGGGCGCGAGGCCGGGGCGCGCGATGGCCTGGCCGCGGGCCTCGACCAGGGCGGCGCGGTCGCGGCTCCAGGCGGCCGACGCCTTCTCCTCGGGTCCGGCGGCGTCCATCTGGTCGAGGGCGGTCTGGTAGAGGGTGGCGTAGTCGCCGGTCAGCCGCGCCTGGGCGGCGGGAGCGGCCAGGGCCTGGTCGCTCTGGGCCTTCAGGGTCAGGGAGGCCACGACCTGCTGCTCGATCGGGAAGCCGCCGCCCTGGTTGCTGGCCACGGCGTAGAGGGTGCGGCGGTCCAGGGCCGAGACGTCGATCGTCGGATCGCCGTCCTTCAGCGCGCTGGTGGTCTTGGCCGCCTTCAGCAGCGTGGCGATCTGGGCCTTGGCCTCGGCGACCACGCCCTCGATCGTGCGAGAGTCGGTCTGGGCCTTCAGCGCCGCCTGGGCGGCGGGCGAGAGGGTGACGTTGACCGCCGGAGTGTTGATGGTCGGGCTCTGGTCACGGGTCTGGCCATAGCCGGCGGCCTGGTTGGCGCGCTGCGTCGCCGTCTGGCCGGCGGTCAGGCCGGGCGCGTAGCTCGACGAATACGGATTGATCGTCGTCATGCGGCGAGACTCGAAACGAATCAGTGCCTTGAGGGTAGCAGGCGACGACGGCGCGACCCAGCTTATGGTTAATGTGTCGCAACACTTTGCAAGGTTGAGGCTCCCTCTTCCGCGAAGGGAGAAGGGAACTACCCCAGCACCCCCGTCAGCAGCGGCCGGGCGAAGAGCTCGGCGGCCTCGTCCCGCTCGAGGCCGGGGACCCAGATCGGCAGGGACGCGGCCGCGTTCAGCATCGAGTTGATCATGTGGGCGGCGATGCTGGGATCGATCGGGCGGATCGAGCCGTCGGCGATCCCGTCGGAGATGATCGAGGCGAACCGCTGCCAGCCGCGCATGTAGCCGTCGGCCATGTCGCCGCGCAGGGGTTCGGGCAGGGCGCCCAGCGAGGAGGCGCGCAGCAGCGGCCCGTGCTCCGACAGCTGGTAGCTGGTCAAGCCGGCGGCGGTCGAAACCAACTGGGTCCAGCAGTCGGCGTCGAGGTCGCGCGCGTCCAGCTGCGAGCGGCGGGTGACGGTGAAGGTGCGCTCGAAGCACTCGGCGACCAGGGCGTCCTTGTCGTCGTGGTGGTGGTAGAACGAGCCCTTGGTCACGTTCAGCGCCGCCGAGATCTCCTCGACCGAGGCCCCGCGATAGCCGCGCTGGTTGATCAGGCGGGTGGCGGCCACCAGGAAGGTCTCGCGCCACTCCAGGCCGTCGAGAGACGTCGGGGTCGGGTCGGGCAGGGCTTGCGGCGCCCAGTTCCGGCCGGCGGCCGGCAGGCCGTTCAGCAGGATGTCGCCCATCCGGTCGCGGACCCGGCCATAGTCCTCGACGTCGTAGCGGCGCAGCCACCGGCCCGACCAGAACACCTGCTCCATCAGCAGGTGGGCGCGGGCGTTGCGCTGGCGCTTGTCCAGGTGGGCCAGGGACGGGTCGTCGAAGAAGCCGCGCACGCGGCGGAACAGGTTGTTGAACGCCTCGACCACCGAGCCGCGCAGGGGCTCCTTCAGCGCCTTGACCTCGGCGAAGCTGGTCAGGGGCGTGGCCTGGCCCAGGCGCACATTGCGGTGCAGCTCGAGATAGAGATCCAGGAACTTGACGATGCGGTCGGCGGGCGAGGCTTGGGCGGCGGCCTCCTCGACCATGGCCTCGAACCGCTCCAGCCCGCGCATGAAGCAGGCGGCGGCCAGGTCGTCCTTCTTGCGGTAGTAGTAGGTGACGCTGGTGGTGTTCAGCCCCACCTGGGCGGCGACGTCGGCCAGGGTCATGCCGCGCACGCCCTGCCGGTTCAGGATCGCCGTGGCCGCGGCCAGGATCGTCTCCTTCTTGCGGGCGTAGCGCGCCGTCGCCGCTCCGCCGATCCGACCATCGTCCATCGAACTCACCCCAAAAACACGCGGGCCCACCGGCCGGCGCGATCGGACGTCCCGCCTATCTAGGCGCCCGAAGTCCGGCCCGAAAGGCCATCCCCTCCGTGGAGGGACAATCTGGACTCCCTAGCGCCAGGGTTTGTCAGGAATGTTGCAGGGGGTGGCGATACCTGGACGGCGCCGGTCGTTGGGCGTGTCGTGCGAACCTGTCGGCGCCGGAGGCTGACAGGCCGATGGTCGGCAATGGGTGGTTTTCGGACTTTCTAGAAGGCCGCTTTCAGGTCCTCGATCGAGATAGTTTGCGCGGGAGCGTCTGGACCTTCTAGCAAATCAAACAGCTCGACACGCCCATCAACCTTGTAGACGTCGATCTGAAGCGTGTTGCCGGCGGCCCGCCATTCGGTAGTGCCCGGGTCGTTCAAAGCGTGAACCAGGCTCTGTTTCACCTGGACGGACAATTCACCCTCCCCAAGGAGGCGACGCAGCAATGGATAGTCGGGCGCCGAGTTCATTCAGCTACGCTAGGGGGTGCGGCAAGGTCTGGGAAGGGGGTGGGGAGCGGTCAGCTCGTCACCGCCCAGAGCAGAATGATGGCAGGCAGTCCCAGCATGCTCAAACGCGATATCCACGCATAGCGGGTCAGCCGTCGATCTGCATACTCACGATGTTCGCCGGTCCATATGACCAACAGGCCAAACGTGAGCGACGCCCGTGATGATGAAAACGGATACTCGTTCGGTGGCGATCGGGGCCGCATCAGCGGATATTCGGGCTGAGTTGCCTGAGACAGCCTGAAGCTGGCTAGCCGATGCCGAAAAGCTTCTGCGGACACAGCTATGGCGAGCACGTCGACTAGAACCGCGACTAGGATCACCATCTCCATACAGTGACCCGAAGGCGGGAACACTCGATCCGACAAGTAGACCCTGTCGCCGTCCGACTAGGGTCGCAAGCGCCCCTTCAGATCGCCGCCACAACCGGGCCTGCGGCGCGCCGCCTACGATGCCTTAAGCGTCCCAGTCCGATCGCTGGTCAGCACCTGGATGATGGCGCGGGCCAGGGCGGTGGGCGACAGGGGCTTGGCGATCGCGCCGTCCATGCCGGCCGCGACGTAGGCCGCCTGCTGGTGGGCCATGGCGTTGGCGGTCATGGCCAGGATCGGCGCGGTTCCGATCGGGGCGGGCAGGGCGCGGATGCGCTGGGTGGCCTCGACCCCGTCCATGCCGGGCATCTGGATGTCCATCAGGATCAGGTCGAAGCCCTCGCGGGCCATGGCCACGCCCTGGACGCCGTCCTCGGCGAGGCTGACCTGGGCCCCCAGCGCCTCCAGCATCCGGCCGGCGATCAGACGGTTGGTCGCGTTGTCCTCGACCAGCAGCACCCGCAGGCCCGCGAACAGCGGCGTGTCGTCGTCTTCGTGGGTCTCGACCGGTGGAGCGCCGACCTCGGCCTCGATCTCGATCCAGAAGGTCGAGCCCTTGCCCAGGACGCTCTCGAAGCCGACGTCGCCGCCCATCAGTTCGGCCAGGCGCCGGCAGATGGCCAGGCCCAGGCCCGAGCCGCCGAAGCGCCGGGTCGTCGAGCCGTCGCCCTGCCGGAACCGCTCGAACAGCTTCGCGGCGGCCTCGGGCGCGATGCCGACGCCGGTGTCCGCGATCTCGTAGCGCAGGCGCAGCCGATCGCCCTCGCGCCGGCCCGTCAGCCGCGCGACGACGCCGCCCGCCAGGGTGAACTTCACCGCGTTGCCCAGCAGGTTGAACAGGGCCTGGCGCAGGCGCAGCGGATCGGTGATGGCCCAGCCGAGGTCCCCCGCAGTCTCGACGCGCAGGGAAAGACCCTTGGCCTCGGCCTGCGGGCGCAGCATCTCCGCGACGCCCCGCAGCAGCTCCGCCGGCTCGGTCGGCTCGGCCGCCAGGTCCAGCTTGCCCGCCTCGATCCGCGACACGTCGATGATGTCGTTGAGCAGCTGAGACAGCATCTCGCCGCAGTCCAGCGCTTCGTTCAGCAGGCGACGCCCGTCGGCGGAAAGCCGCTCCTTCTTCAACAGGTGCAGCACGCCCAGCACGCCGTTCATCGGCGTGCGGATCTCGTGGCTCATATTGGCCAGGAACTGGCTCTTGGCGTCGGCGGCGGCCAGGGCCGCGTCGCGGGCCTCGACCAGCTCGGTGACGTTCTGGCTGATGCCGATCACGTCCCAGGCGGCGGGGCTGGCGCCACGCACGCCGCGCCAGGCCGAGTGGATGTGCGCCCAAAGCCCGGTGGGCGGATCCAGATAGCGGTAGTCGATCTCGACATGCTCGCCGGTGCGCAGGGTGTGCGACAGGGCCTCCCAGGCGCGGTCACGGTCTTCGGGATGGATCGACTGGGTCATCTCCGAGACGGTCATGGTCCGCGCGCCGCCTTCGGGCTGGCTGGGCGTGGGGATGTCCTGGTCGAAGACGTAGATCCCCTTCCGCGGATTGAAGCGCCACACGAAGATGCCCGTGGCGGTGCGCAGCAGCTCGTTGGAGCGCTCGGCCTGCTGGCGGGCGATGTTGCGGGCGCGCTCCTCGGTGCGATCCTGCAGCACGATCAGGAGGTCGCCGCCCTCCAGCACCTTGGACTGCGAGCGCACCCACAGCCAGCCGCCGCCCTTGCGCGCCAGCCGGTGCTCGCCGGTGGCCTGGCCGCGGGCCTCGAGGATGCGGCCGATGTCCTGGATGATCGGCGTGTCGTGCAGATGGAAGAAGTCGTGCAGGTGCCGGCCCAGCGAGTCCTCGGGGCTCCAGCCGGTCGATTGGGTCCAGGCCGGATTGACGCGGGCGATCGTGCGTCCGTGCAGCACGACGAACATGTCGAGGCTGTTCTGGAAGAACCAGTCGGCCGCCGCGGCTTCGATTCTGGAGGCAGCCCCGGAGTCCAAGTGCTTGCCCATCCTGATTCCCTCGTCTTCAATCAGGATGCGCCCATGTGGGTAAAGTTTGGGTTGCGACGCAATGTCGCGCTCGCCTTCAGTCGCGGCGCCAAGAAAGACATCGCAGCAGGGGAGAAAATCTTGAGCACGCCAGAAGCCGTCGGAATGTCGTCCGAGCGCTTGCAGCGCATCGATCGCTTCATCCAGTCCAAATATATCGACAGCGGAAAACTACCGTGCGCCCTGACCCAGGTCTGGCGGCGCGGGCAGCTGGCCTACACCTCGGTGCTGGGTCATGCGGATGTCGAGCGCGGCAAGGCGCTGAAGGCCGACAGCCTGTTCCGCATCTATTCGATGACCAAGCCGATCACCAGCGTCGCCTTTATGATGCTGGTCGAGGACGGCCTGGTGGCGCTGGACGATCCGGTGCACCGCTTCATCCCGGCCTGGCGTGACTTGGGCGTGTTCAACGGCGGCGTGCCGGGCGCCTTCCTGACCAAGCCGACCACCGAGCCGATGCGGATGATCGACCTGCTGCGCCACACCGCCGGCCTGACCTACGGCTTCCAGCAGCGCACCAATGTCGACGCGGCCTATCGCAAGCTGAAGCTGGACGGCGTGGACAGCGAGGGCGGCCTGCAGGCCTTCGTCGACGCGCTGGGAACCGTGCCGCTGGAGTTCTCGCCGGGCGAGTCCTGGAACTACTCCGTCGCCACCGACGTGCTGGGCTATCTGGTCGAGGCGATCTCGGGCCAGCCGTTCGACGCCTTCCTGAAGAGCCGCATCTTCGACCCGCTGAAGATGGGCGACACCGGCTTCTTCGTGCCGGAGGGCCAGCGCGCCCGCTTCACCGCCTGCTACGCCCTGACGCCGTCGGGCAAGGTCGTGCTGCAGGACGACCCGGAAAAGAGCCGCTTCCTGTCCGACCCGTCGCTGAAGTCCGGCGGCGGCGGCCTGGTCTCCACGGCCGACGACTACATGCGCTTCTGCCGGATGCTGCTGAACGGCGGCGAGCTGGACGGCGCGCGGCTGCTCAGCCCCAAGACCATCAAGCTGATGACCATGAACCACCTGCCGGGCGGCCAGGAGCTGACCCAGCTGTCCAAGTCGCTGTTCAGCGAGGCGGTGTTCGAGGGGCTCGGTTTCGGTCTCGGCTTCGCCATGACGGTCAATCAGGCGCGCACCAAGAACCTGGGCTCGCTGGGCGAGTACTTCTGGGGCGGCATGGCCTCGACCGCCTTCTGGATCGACCCCGTCGAGGACCTGGCGGTGGTGTTCATGACCCAGCTGATGCCCTCCAGCGCCTACCCGATCCGTCGCGAGCTGCGGACGCTGGTCTATTCCAGCCTGACGGAAGCGGCGGGGTAGACGTAAGGAAGCGCCCCCTCCGTCACGCGGCTCCGCCGCGCGCCACCTCCCCCGCGATGCGGGTGAGGAGGATGTTCATCCTCCCCCGTGCAACGGGGGAGGTGGATCGGCGCCAAGGGCGACGAGACGGAGGGGGCGCTCCTTTCCCTCTAAAAATCCGGCGCGGGAGGGGGGCTCCCGCGCCGAGTAGGGCTTACCGAAGTCGGGCGCGCCGGGGGGACGCGCGCCGCGCTCGCGGATCATGGGCTTCGAAACGTTGGGACGCGTGCAAGGCGCGTCCAAAGCCCGTGTCTCACCGCGAACGCCCTGAACAGCCCTGGTCATTATCGCGGAAATACAATCGCTAGAAGGCGGCGATCGACGCGTCGGCGCCCCGCATGACCACGACTGAAACTATCGTTCGAATTTGTAGTATGTCATCGCCGTCCGTCAACGGCGGGCGCCTTCAAAATGGGCGCCGTTACGGCGGTCTGGACATCTTCGCCGGAGCGTGCAGGGTTTCTCAAACGGTTGTTCAAGCCGATAAATCAACAGAGCAAGGGTGGAAGCCGCATGGCCGCGATCAACGCCGTCACTGATTTCTCCGTGGAAGGCGACGTCGGCGTCGTCACGCTGAACTCGCCGCCGGTCAACGCGCTGTCGGCCGTGGTCCGCGAGGGGCTGAAGGGCGCCTTCGACGCCGCCATCGCCGACCCGGCGGTCAAGGCGATCGTGCTGATCTGCGACGGCAAGACCTTCATCGCCGGCGCCGACATCACCGAGTTCGGCAAGGCCATGACCGGCCCCTCCCTGCAGGACGTGCAAGGCGTCATCGAGAATTCGCCCAAGCCCGTGGTCGCGGCGATCCATGGCACCGCCCTGGGCGGCGGCCTCGAGGTGGCGCTGGTCGCGCACTATCGCGTCGCCGTCCCCTCGGCCAAGGCGGGTCTGCCCGAGGTCAATATCGGCCTGCTGCCCGGCGCCGGCGGCACCCAGCGCCTGCCGCGCATCGTCGGCGTCGAGAAGGCGCTGGAGATGGTGACCAGCGGCCAGCACGTCCCGGCCAAGGCCGCCCACGCCATGGGCCTGTTCGACGAGCTGGTCGAGGAGGGGAGCCTGCGCGCCGGCGCCATCGCCTTCGCCCGCAAGGTCGTGGCCGAGAACCGCCCGCTGAAGAAGGTCCGCGAGCTGAACGACAAGGTCGAGGCCGCGCGCGGCAAGCCCGAGATCTTCGAGAGCTTCCGAGCGGCCAACGCCAAGAAGTTCCGCGGCTTCATGGCCCCCGAGAACAACATCAAGTGTGTCGAGGCGGCGGTGAACCTGCCCTTCGACGAGGGGCTGAAGGAAGAGCGCCGCCTGTTCATGGAGCTGATGACCGGCAGCCAGTCGGCCGCCCAGCGCTATGTGTTCTTCGCCGAGCGCCAGGCCGCCAAGATCCCGGACGTGCCGGACGACACCCCGACGATCCCGGTCAAGAAGGTCGGCGTCATCGGCGCCGGCACCATGGGCGGCGGCATCGCCATGAACTTCCTCAACGCCGGCATCCCGGTGACGATCATCGAGGCCAAACAGGAGAACCTTGAGCGCGGCGTCGGCGTCATCCGCAAGAACTACGAGAACACCGCCAAGAAGGGCCGCCTGACCCAGGACGACGTCGAAAAGCGCATGGGCCTGCTGACGCCCTCCATGGAGATGGAGGCGTTGGCCGACTGCGACATGATCATCGAGGCCGTGTTCGAGCTGATGGAGATCAAGAAGGAGGTCTTCGCCAAGCTGGACAAGATCGCCAAGCCCGGCGCGATCCTGGCGACCAACACCTCGTACCTGGACGTCAACGAGATCGCGGCGGTGACCAGCCGTCCGGAAAGCGTGATCGGCACCCACTTCTTCTCGCCGGCCAACGTCATGCGCCTGCTGGAACTGGTGCGGGGCGACAAGACCTCGAAGGAGGTCATCGCCACCTGCATGAAGCTGTCGAAGACCATCGGCAAGGTCGCGGTGCTGGTGGGCGTCTGCTACGGCTTCGTCGGCAACCGCATGCTGGCCCAGCGCCAGCGTGAGGCCCAGAAGCTGATCCTGGAAGGCGCCATGCCCTGGGACGTCGACCGGGTGCTGTACGACTTTGGCCTGCCGATGGGGCCGTTCGCGATGAGCGACCTGGCCGGCCTCGACATCGGCTGGGACGCGTCCAAGACCAGTTCCTCGACCGTGCGCGAGGTGCTGTGCGAGATGGACCGCCGCGGCCAGAAGAACGGCAAGGGCTTCTACGACTACGACGAGAACCGCAACGCCAGCCCCTCGCCGGTCGTCGAGCAGGTGATCCGCGACTTCGCCGAGAAGCGCCAGATCCAGCGCCGGACGATCACCGACCAGGAGATCCTGGAGCGCTGCCTCTATCCGATGGTCAACGAGGGCGCGAAGATCCTGGAAGAGGGCAAGGCCATCCGCGCCTCGGACATCGATATTGTCTGGATCAACGGCTACGGCTGGCCGGTCTATCGCGGCGGCCCGATGTTCTGGGGCGAGCTCGTCGGCCTCGACAAGATCCTGGCCAAGATGAAGGAATTCCAGGCCCAGTACGGCGACGACTTCAAGCCGTCGGCCCTGCTGGAGCGGCTAGTGGCCGAGGGCAAGGGCTTCAAGGACGCTTAGTTGGATTCCCCTCCCCTAGATGGGGAGGGGTAGGGGTGGGGTGATCGCGGCGGCAGAAGCCGCGCCCCCACGTCTAACGGTGTCACCCCATCCCCAGCCCTTCCCCATCCAAGGGGAAGGGAGGAGTTCTTAGAATGTCCACCCTCGCCGCCATGATCGCCGCCGACTACGGGACCATCGGCGACATCCTGCGTGAGCGGGCGCGGGAGACCCCCGAGCGCCTCGCCGTCGTCATGGAGACCGGCGAGGCCGTCACCTACGCCCAGTTCGACGCCCTGGCCGACCGTGTCGCCGCCGCGCTGCAGCGCGACGGGATCCAGCCCGGCGAGGCCGTCGCCGTCTGCGCCCTGTCCTCGATCCCCTACGCGGCGCTGTTCCTCGGCGCCCTGCGGGCCGGCGTGGCGGTCGCGCCGATCGCGCCGTCGTCGACGCCCGGGGCGATCGCCGGCATGGTCGCCGACTGTGGGGCCAGGCTCTTCTTCCTCGACGCCGGGGTCGCCGAAGCCCAGAAGCCCGCGCCGGTCCCCGCGCGCCAGATCGCGCTGGACGGCTCTGCAGTTGGAGAGGCCTTCGACGCCTGGCTGGCCCCCGAGGGCGCGACGCCGGCGCCGGTCGAGATCGGGCCGAAGCATCCGTTCAACATCATCTATTCCAGCGGCACGACCGGCACGCCCAAGGGCATCGTCCAGTCGCACGGCATGCGCTGGAAGCACATCTTCGTCGGCGACACGATCGGCTATGCCCACGCGCCGGTCAGCCTCTTGTCGACGCCGCTCTATTCCAACACCACGCTGGTCTGCTTCTTCCCGACCCTGGCGGGCGGCGGGACCGTGGTGCTGATGAAGAAGTTCGACGTCGTCCGCTATCTGGAGCTGGCCCAGACGCATCGCGTCACCCACACCATGCTGGTGCCCGTCCAGTACCGCCGCCTGATGGAGCACCCCGACTTCGACCGCTACGACCTGTCATCGACGCGGATGAAGTTCTGCACCAGCGCGCCGTTCTCGGCCGAGCTGAAGGGCGAAGTGCTGCGCCGCTGGCGAGGTGGGCTCGTGGAGTATTTCGGCATGACCGAGGGCGGCGGAACCTGCATCCTGATGGCCCACGAGCATCCGGACAAGCTGCACACCGTGGGGCGTCCGGCGCCGGGCCACGACATCCGCCTGATCGATGAGGATGGCCGAGAGGTCGGCCCCGGCGTGGTCGGCGAGATCGTCGGCCGCTCGGCCTCGATGATGAACGGCTATCACGGCCGGGCCGACAAGACGGCCGAGGCGACCTGGACCTCGCCGGAAGGCCTCTCCTTCATCCGCACCGGCGATGTCGGCCGCTTCGACGAGGACGGCTTCCTGACCCTGATGGATCGCAAGAAGGACATGATCATCAGCGGCGGCTTCAACATCTATCCGTCCGACCTGGAGGCGGTGCTGGCGACGCATCCGGCGGTGGTCGAGGCGGCGGTGGTCGGCGTGCCCTCGGACGCCTGGGGCGAGACGCCGGTGGCCTTCGTGGCGGCGCGCGGGCAGGCCGATCCGGAGGCCATCCGCGCCTTCGTCAACGACAAGGTCGGCAAGACGCAAAGGCTGGCGGAGGTTCGTTTCGTCGACGCCCTGCCGCGCAGCCATATCGGCAAGGTGCTGAAGCGCGAACTGCGCGAAACCTGGCAAAAATCGCCCACTACCTAGACAATTTTGCCGCGACGGCGCGCCGCATTAGGGGCGGCGGAATCGCTGGATACGTTTGCTTAACCATAAGGCGCGGCCCCATGGGGTCGCCTGGTTCTTAGCGGATCCAAGTTCACGCCATGATGCCCACGCCGTTCGCCGCCTCGACGCTGTCCACGCCCGTTCTCGAGCCCGCCTCGATCGGTCTCGAGCCGGTGGATTTCGACGTCGTCGCCAAGGCCCTGGGCGAGCGCGGCTACGCGTCGGATCTCGAACAGCGCCTGGCCGGCCGCTTCGCGCGTCCCGTCCGCGCCCGCGCGTTCACCGACCGCACCACGACCGTGGCCGCGACCCTCAAGGCGCTGGGCGTGCGTCCCGGCGGTGTCTGCGTCGTCTCGGCGCTCGCCGACCTCGAGACCCTGGCGGGCGTCGCCGCGTTGGGGCTGAAGCCCTGGCTGGTCGACGTCGATCCGTTCAGCGCCATGTTCGACCCGCGTCACCTGCGCGAACGGCTGCCCCACGCGCCGGGGCCGCTGGCCGCCATCGTCCCCGCCGCCGCCCACGGACGCGCGCCGGACATGCGGGCCTGGGCCGCCTTCCGCGACGAGACCGGCCTGCCGATCCTGGTCGATGCGTTCGGCGCCTTCGACGTGATGATCGAGGCCCCCGTGCCGGTGCTGATCGGCCTGCCCAGCGGTGAAGGGGTGTTTGTGGCCTGCGAGGACGCCAGCCCCGTCAACGCCATCGAGGCTCGGCCCTTCGTCGGCGACGACGGCGTGGTCGCCTGGTCCCGCCTGCGCCACCGCCTCTGCGCCACCGCCCAGCAGCTGCGGGTGCTGCTGCTGGACAGCGGCGTCAGCTTCCAGCCGGGCTGGGGCATGAGCTGGATTTCGCCGACCTGCGCCCTGACCCTGCCCAGCGACGACGCTGGGACCGTGGCCTGGAAGCTGCGCCAGGCGGGCGTGGCCGCCAGCTGCGCCGTGCGGGATCTCACCGTGAAGGCCGACGACACGCCGATCGCCGACCACATCGCCGCCTCGACCGTGGTGATCCAGCTGGATCCCGGCCTCGACATCGAGGGCCTGGACCGCCTGTGCGACGCCTTGCGGGAAGCGCTGGCCTAGAGTCCGCGCCCGACTTGGCCTAATCCTCGGCGCGTCTGTCACGCCCGAAGGTTCCGATGGCCAAAGCGTTCGATTGCCCGACCTGCGGCCGCCGCCACGAAGACCTGTCGCGGGACCACGGCTTCACCCTGCCTGACGAGGTCTGGGCCCTCCCGGAAGACGAGCGCGAAAGCCAGGCGCGCTACAGCGACGATCTCTGCCAGTGGGGCGATCGGTTCTTCATCCTTTGCATCCTGCCCGTGCCCCTGATCGGCGAGGACGACTATTTCGGCTGGGGTGTCTGGGCCGAGGTCGAGCCCGAGGTGTTCGAGCGCTATCTCGACCTCTACGAGGAAGACGGCCGGGACGAGCCGCCGCACCCCTGCAAGCTGGCCAACAGGCTGGAGCCCTATCCGGGCACGTCGCTGGGCACCCGCCTGCTGGTCCAGTTCCAGGCCCCCGACGAGCGCCCGACCCTGATCCTGCCCGAGGGCGACAAGAGCCGCCTGGCCCAGGAGCAGCGCGACGGGATCGACGCCGCGCGTCATCACGAGCTGCTGGGGCTCGATCTAGCCTAGAGCGCTAGGGTCGGCCCTCATTGCGGAGGCGGAAAGCTTTGGGTCATTCAAAGGCTAAGCTTTCGTCATCCCGGAAGCCTCGCAGAGGCTATCCGGGACCCAGGGGCCGGCGCATCGCGGTTGCCCCTGGGTCCCGGCGCTACAGACCGCAACGCGGTCTTCCGGCCGGGATGACGAAAGAAATTGATCTCAGCGGATTGAATATGGACTCTAGAGCCAGCCCGTCCGCTTGAACCGCCGGTACAGCAGGCCGCAGATGAGGGCGATGCCGGCGAGCACGGCCGGATAGCCGTAGGTCCACTTCAGCTCGGGCATGTGCTCGAAGTTCATGCCGTAGACGCCGGCCACCGCCGTCGGCACGGCCAGGATGGCGGCCCAGGCGGCCAGCTGGCGGGTGATCAGGCCCTGGCGCTGCTGCTCCAGCAGGCTGCTGATTTCGAAGACCGAGGTCAGCACTTCGCGCAGGCCGTCGACCAGGATCTCGGTGCGCTGGATGTGGTCGCGCACGTCGCGGAAATAGGGCCGGACCTCGCTGTCGATGCACGGCAGGTCGTGGTGCTCCAGCGCGCTGACCACCTGGGTCATGGGCCCCAGCAGCTTCTTGAACTTCATCAGCGCCCGGCGAAGGTTGAAGATCCGGGCGATCTCGGCGCGGCTGAGGAAGGCGTCCAGGGCGCGACGCTCGAAGGCGTGCAGGTCGTCCTCGATGGTGTCGACGATCGGCATGTAGCCGTCGACGATGAAGTCCAGCACCGCGTGCAGCACATAGTCGACGCCGTGCGCCAGCAGGACCGGGGCCGCCTCCAACTGGGCGCGCAGCTCGGTATGGGCCCGGGCCGAGCCGTGGCGGACGGTGATCAGGAAGCGCTGGCCGACGAAGAAGTCCGTCTCGCCATAGACGATGTTGTCGTTTTCCAGGTGCGCGGTCTTGGCGACGACGAACAGCTGCTGGCCATAGACGTCGACCTTCGGCGTCTGGCGGGCGGTCAGGGCGTCCTCGACCGCCAGCGGGTGCAGGCCGAAGGCCTGCTGCAGCACGCGCAGCTCGCCTTCATCGGGCTCGACCAGGCCGATCCAGACGAACTCGCCCTCGTGCGGCTTCAGGCCGTCCGGATCATCCAGGCTGAGAGGCCGGGCGAGCTTGCCCTGGACATAGGCGCTGGCGGCGACGACGGTCATCGGCGGGCGCTCAATGGGCCGCCGCGTAGGCCTCGACCTTCGCCACGCGCTCGGCCTTCTCGGCCTCCGACAGGAACGAGCCCGTGAAGCTGTTTTTGGCCAGGGTGACGACCTCGTCGCGGGTCAGGCCGACGGCGTCGGCGGTGGCCAGGTAGTTCTCCAGCAGGTAGCCGCCGAAATAGGCCGGGTCATCGGAATTGACCGTGGCCTTCAGGCCCAGGCTCAGCATCCGCTTCAGCGGGTGGACGTCGAGGCTGGGCACGCCGCACAGCTTCAGGTTCGACAGCGGGCAGACCGTCAGGGTGGTCCCGTCCTTGACCAGGCGCGCGGTCAGGGCCTCGTCCTCGAGGGCGCGGTTGCCGTGGTCGATGCGGTCGACCTTCACCAGGTCGATGGCTTCCCAGACGTATTCCGGCGGGCCTTCCTCGCCGGCGTGGGCCACGACCTTGAGGCCGAGGTCCCGGGCGGCCTGCATCACGCGGGCGAACTTGGCCGGCGGATGGCCGACCTCGGAGCTGTCGAGACCGACGCCGGCCAGCGAGGACAGCCACGGCTTGCCCTGCTCCAGGGTCTCGAAGGCGGACTCTTCGGACAGGTGGCGCAGGAAGCACAGGATCAGCTTGGAGGTGACGCCCAGCGTCTTTTCCGCCTCGTCCATGCCGGCCAGCAGGCCCTTGATCACCGTCTCGAAGGCGATCCCGCGGTCGGTGTGGGTCTGGGGGTCGAAGAAGATCTCGGCGTGCGTCCCGCCGTCGGCCGCCAGGCGCTGGAAGTAGGCCAGGGCCAGGTCCTTGAAGTCGGCCTCGGTGATCAGCACGCCCGCGCCCTGGTAATAGATGTCCAGGAAGTCCTGCAGGTTCGAGAACTCATACGCCGCCCGGATCTCCTCGACCGACTTGTAGGGCAGGGTGATCCCGTTGCGCTGGGCGAGAGCGAACATCAGCTCGGGCTCGAGGCTGCCCTCGATGTGCATGTGCAGTTCGGCCTTAGGCAGGCCGCGAACGAAGTTGGCGAAGGCTGTGTCGGTCATGGGGGAGTTATGGGCCCCGGAGCCGGAGCCTTTCAACCGTCTCCTTCTCCCCTTGAGGGAGAAGGTGTCGCCCCGGACCTGATCCGGGGCGACGGATGAGGGGTTTCCCGGCGCCGCGAGGCAGGCTCAGACGAGGCGCTCGTCGGAAAACCGCCTGGCCGTCCAGTCGATGAACACCCGCACCCGCGGCGACAGTTGGCGGCTTCGCGGATACAGCAGCGACACCGGCGTCGGCGTCGGCGGATAGTCGGCCAGCACCTCGATCAGCCGGCCGTCGGCCAGGAAGTCCTCCACCCGGTAGCGCGGGACCTGGATCAGGCCCAGGCCCAGCAGCCCCATGGCCACGGTGTTCTCGGCGGAGTTCACGGTCACGTCGGCCGCCACGGGAACGGCGCGGACATTGCCGCCCTCGGTGACCTCCAGCGGGTAGGGATGTCCGGTCGCGGCCTGCAGGAAGCCCACCATCCGGTGGCCCCCGAGGTCGTCGGGCGTGCGCGGCGTCCCGAACCGCGCCAGATAGGCTGGGGCGGCGCAGGTGACCTCCGGCAGCAGGGCCACGCGGCGGGCGACCATGGCGCTGTCCGTGAGGTCGCCCATCCGCAGCACGCAGTCGACGCCGTCGCGCACCAGGTCAACCAGCCTGTCGCCCTCGGTGAGCTGCAGCTTCAGCTCGGGGTAGGCGGCCAGGAAGTCCGGCAGGTCCGGCAGCACGAACCGCCGCGCGAGGGCGCCTTGCACGTCCACCCGCAGCAGGCCGCGCGGCGTGCGCTGGCGAAAGGCGCTTTCGGCGTCGTCCAGATCGTCCAGCAGGCGCAGGCAGCGCCGGTAATAGGCCTCGCCGTCCAGGGTGGGGCTGACCTGGCGCGTGGTCCGTTGGAGCAGCCGCGCGCCCAGGCGGGCCTCCAGTTGCTGCACGGCTTCGGTGGCGGTCGAGCGCGGCAGATCCAGATCGGCGGCGGCCTGGGTGAAGCTGCGGCGCTCCACGATCCGGACGAACAGGCGCATCGCCTCGAACCGATCCACGTCCTACGCCTCCATTATTCGATACAGCGAATAGTAATGTCGTTCTTTCCCAAATTATTCAATGAGGGCGAAGGCGCATGGTCTCCGTGCCGACACCAAGTCGGCCTGAACCGGAGACCTTCCATGACCCAAGAGACTCCAACCAAGGTGGCGCTGGTGACCGGCGCCTCGGGCGGCATCGGCGCCGAGGCGGCCAAGCGCCTGGCCCGCGACGGCTTCACCGTCATCGTCAACTACGCCGGCGGCGCCGCGGCCGCGGAGGCGGTGGTCCGCGACATCGAGGCCGCCGGCGGCCGGGCGATCAGCGCCCAGGCCAATGTCGCCGATCCGGCCGCCGTTCGGCGACTGTTCGACCATGCCGAAACCGCGTTCGGCGGGGTGGACGTGCTGGTCAACAACGCCGGGATCATGAAGCTGGCCAGCCTGGCCGACACCGACGACGCCCTGTTCGACCAGACGATCGCGGTGAACCTGAAGGGCGTCTTCAACACCCTGCGCGAGGCCGCGCGCCGCCTGCGCGACGGCGGACGGATCATCAACCTCTCGTCCAGCGTGGTGGGGCTGCGTCCCGAGACCTACGGCGTCTACGCCGCCAGCAAGGCCGCGGTCGAGACGCTGGGCGAGATCCTGACCAAGGAGCTGCGCGGCCGGAACATCACGGTCAACGCCATCGCGCCCGGACCGACGGCCACCAAGCTCTTCTTGGACGGCAAGCCGGTCGAGGCCGTCGAGCGCCTCGCCAAGGCCCCGCCGCTGGAGCGTCTGGGGCGGCCCGAGGATATCGCCGCGACCATCGCCTTCCTGGCCGGGCCGGACGGCGCCTGGGTGAACGGCCAGGTCCTGCGCGTCAACGGCGGCATCATCTGAGGCGGGAGCTGATCATGACAAAGCAAGTCATCCTCGTCACCGGCGCCTCCTCGGGCTTCGGCGCCCTCACAGCCCGGGCCTTGGCCGACGCCGGCCACACGGTCTACGCCTCGATGCGCGAGACCGCAGGCCGCAACGCCCCGCAGGTCGCCGCCGCCGCGGACTATGCCCGCGACCACGCCGTCGACCTGCGGACGGTCGAGCTGGACGTGGCGTCCGAGGCCTCGGTCGCGGCCGCGATTGACCAGATCGTCGCCGAGGCCGGCCGCCTGGACGTCCTGGCGCACAACGCCGGCCACATGAGCTTCGGCCCGGCCGAGGCGTTCACGCCCGAGCAGTACAGCCAGCTCTTCGACGTCAATGTCCTGTCCACTCAGCGGGTCAACCGCGCCGCCCTGCCGATCCTAAGGAGACAAGGGCGGGGCCTGTTGGTCTGGGTCTCGTCCAGCTCGACGCGCGGCGGGACCCCGCCGTTCCTGGCGCCGTACTTCGCGGCCAAGGCGGCGATGGACAGTCTGGCGGTGTCCTACGCCAGCGAGCTTACCCGGTGGGGGATCGAGACCTCGATCATCGTGCCGGGCGCCTTCACCAAGGGCACCAATCACTTCGCCCATGCCGGCAAGCCCGCCGACGCGGCGGTGGAGGCGGCCTATATGGATGGCCCCTATGCCGGCGTCGCCGACAAGGCGCTGGGCGGGCTGGCGGCGCTTGAGCCCGCCGACGCCGACGCGGGCGAGGTGGCGCGGGCCATCGCACGGGTGGTCGATACGCCCTTCGGCAAGCGGCCGTTCCGTGTTCACGTGGACCCGTCCCAGGACGGGGCCGAGGTGGTCAACGGCGTCGCCGACCGCGTGCGCGCGGAGATGTTCCGGCGTATCGGCCTGGACGACCTGCTGAAGGTGAAGTGATCCTGCCTCCCTCGTGGAGGGCCGGCGAGGCGTCCTCTCTCCCGCGACGGGAGAGGGGACGTTGGCGTCAGTGCGCGGCGTCCTTGGCCTTGTCGCCGAGGTCATCGGATAATCCGGAGGCCCCCGATCGGTTGCGGCCTCACGACATCGGCGGCGCCGGCGGCGGCGGGCCTTCGGGCAGCGGGATGAATTCGTCGTGGTCGAGGTCGGGCAGCTTCATGCGGCCCGCGCGCCAGTCGGCCTTGGCCTGCTCGATGCGGTCCTTGGACGACGAGACGAAGTTCCACTCGATGAAGCGCGGGCCGATCGGCTCGCCGCCCAGTAGCATGACGGTCGAGCGCTCGATGGCCTTGAAGACCACCGTGTCGCCCGGCGCGAAGACGGCCATCTGGGCGGTGGTCAGCTCGCGGTCGCCCACCTCGACCCGGCCCTCGGCCACATAGGCCGCGCGCTCGGCGTATTCGGCCGGCAGGGCCGCGACCGTGCCCGGCTCCAGCTCCCAGTGGACATAGAATAGCGGCGAGTAGACCGGCACGTTCGACTTGGCGCCGAAGGCCTCGCCGGCGATCAGCCGCGCCTTCAGCCCGCCCTCTTCGTAGTAGGGCAGGTCGGCCGGGCCCTCGTGGTGCGTGAAGCTGGGATCGATCTCCTCGTATTCCTGGGGCAGGGCGATCCAGGCCTGCATGCCGTCCATGCGGCCACCGTTGGCGCGCAGGCCCTCGAAGCGCTCGGAGTGGGTGATGCCGCTGCCGGCGGTCATCCAGTTGACCTCGTTCGGCTTGATCACCGCCAGCGAGCCGACGCTGTCGCGGTGGGTGATCTCGCCTTGGAACAGATAGGTCAGGGTCGACAGGCCGATGTGCGGGTGCGGGCGCACGTCGGCGTCCTTGGCGAAGCCGGGCTGGAAGGTCGCCGGACCCATGTGATCGAGGAAGGTGAACGGCCCGACCATCCGGTGGGCGTGAAACGGCAGCACCCGGCCGACCTCGAAATTCCCGAGGTTCTTGCGGCGGGCTTCGATGACGAGGTCGATCATGGGAACTCCAGCGGTGGATCGGCCGGAGCTTAGCGGGGCGAGGCGGCGCTCGTCTTGTCCAAAAGAATGGTCTCGGCGCCGTCCCGCCGGGGGCGTCTACAGCGTGTCCGGCGTCTTCTTCAGCGGCCACAGCGCCAGGAGGCTGATCGCGCCGGCCGCGGCCAGGTAGAGGCCCACCAGCTTCAGCCCGCCGTGGGTGGCCAGGGCCTGGGCGATGGCCGGGGTCATGCCGCCGCCGATCACGCCGCCGACATTGAAGGCGATCGAGGCGCCGGTGTAGCGCACCCGGGCCGGGAACAGGCTGGGCAGCCAGGCGCCCAGCGGGCCGTAGACCAGGCCCATGACCACCAGGGCCAGCGAGAGAAAGACGCCGATCAGCCAGAGCGAGCCCGACCCCATCATCGGCGCCAGGGCCGCGCCCGCGACGATGGTCAGCAGGGAGCCGGCCATCAGCACCCGGCGCGGGCTCGACTTGTCCGCCCAGTACCCGGCCCAGACGATGCCGGCGGCCATGAACAGGATGGCGACCAGCAGAACGCTCAGGAACTGCTGGCGGCCATAGCCCAGGGTCGTGACCCCATAGCCCAGCGAGAAGGCGGTGGTCAGGTAGAAGAGCGCGAAGCAGGCCACGACCGCGAAGGTGCCGCCTATGGTCTCGCGCGCGTGGGTCTTCATCAGCTCGGCGACCGGCACGTGCGGCGGCGGGGCTTCGTGGGCCGCGGCGACGAACGCGGGGGTCTCGGTCAGCTTCAGGCGGATCCACAGGCCCACCCCGACCAGCAGGAGGCTGCCCAGGAACGGCACCCGCCAGCCCCAGGCCTGGAACTGCTCGGGCGTCAGCACCGCGCCGAGAATGAGAAAGAGGCCGTTGGCGGCGATGAAGCCGACGGGCGCGCCCAGCTGCGGGAACATGCCAAAGCGCGCGCGGAAGCCGGGCGGGGCGTTCTCGACCGCCAGCAGGGCCGCGCCGCCCCACTCGCCGCCCAGGCCAAAGCCCTGGCCAAAGCGCAGCAGGCACAGCAGGAACGGCGCGATCCAGCCGGCCTGGTGATAGGTCGGCAGGAAGGCGACCAGGAGCGTCGAGCCGCCCATGATCAGCAGCGAGGCGACCAGGGTCGACTTTCTGCCGATGCGATCGCCGAAGTGGCCGAACACGATCGAGCCCAGCGGCCGGGCGATGAAGGCCACGCTCAGGCTGGCGTAGGAGGCCAGCAACTGCATGGCCGGCGAGCTGGCGGGGAAGAACAGCGGCCCGAACACCAGCGAGGCGGCGGTGGCGTAGATATAGAAGTCGTAGAACTCGACCGCCGTGCCGATCAGGCTGGCGGCCAGCACGCGTCGCGTCGACGCGCCGCCAGCGCTCGATTGGGCCATGTGGCCTCTCCCCAAATTGTCGGAAGATCGACGCGCGACGGCCCCGGCCGCCACGCGTCGTCGTCGGATTAGCCCAGCGGGCTCACATACGGGCTGATCAGGCCCAGCGGCACGGCGGTCGAGTTCTTGACGCCGCGGATCACGATGCGGCTCTCGATGTTGCTCACCAGGCCCAGCGACAGCAGCTTGTCGCGCAGGAATTCGTCGAAGGCGCGCATGTCGCGGGTGACGATGCGCATTTCGTAGTCGGCCGCGCCGGTCACGGTGGCGCACTGGACGACCTCGGCCCACTTGGCGACGGCCTGTTCGAACGTGTCCAGATTATCCTTGGTCGGAAGGGACAGCTTGACGGTGCAATAGACCTCGAAGCCCAGGCCCAGCTTCTCGCGGTCCAGGATGGTCACGCGACGCTGGATGACGCCGGCGTCCTCCAGGCGCTTGATCCGGCGCCAGCACGGGCTGGACGACAGGCCGACCCGTTCGGCGATCTCCGCGACGGACAGTCCGGCGTCGTGTTGGATGAGATCCAGGATCTTGGCATCCACGGCGTCGAGTTGTTCGGACAAGAAATTCCTCCCCCCAGCGGGCGTTGGCGCTCACTTCTTGCGCAAAACGGCCACGAGTCGGGCACGCCTTGGGCAAACAATTTCCGCGCTTCTATAAGATATTGCGTTACGGGCGGGAAGACCCGGGAGGAAAATTTTTGCCATGCGGCACTCGGAAGTCACGCTCGACGACAAATATGTGCTCGAAGATGGTCGAGCTTTCATCACTGGCGTGCAAGCGCTGCTGCGGGTCCTGTTGGATCGCAAGCGTCTCGATCGCAAGCTAGGATTGAATACGGCGGGCTTTTTGTCCGGCTATCGCGGATCCCCGCTCGGCGGACTCGATCAGCAGGCCGCGCGGATCAACAAGCTGCTGACCGCGCACGACGTCGTCTTCAAGGAAGGCGTCAACGAGGACCTGGCCGCCACCGCCGTGTGGGGCAGCCAGCAGGCGAATCTGTTCCCGGGCGCCCTCTACGACGGCGTGTTCGGCATGTGGTACGGCAAGGCGCCCGGGGTCGACCGCACCGGCGACGTCTTCAAGCACGCCAATTTCGCCGGCGTCTTCCCGACCGGCGGCGTGCTGGCGGTGGCCGGCGACGACCACAACTGCAAGAGCTCGACCCTGCCGTCGCAGTCCGAGTTCGCCTTCCAGGACTTCGAGATGCCGGTGCTGGCGCCGGCCGATTTGCAGGAGGTGCTGGACTACGGCATTCTCGGCCTGTCGCTGTCGCGGTTCTCAGGGCTCTGGACCGGCATGATCGCCCTGGCCGACACCATGGATAGCGGCGTGACCATCGACGTCTCGCTGGATCGCCACAAGCTGGTCATCCCCGACTTCCCGTTCCCGCCCGGCGGCCTTGGCATCCGGCTGAAGGACCAGCCGATGGAGAAGGAGCGGCGGATGCGGCTCCACAAGATCCCGGCGGCGCTCGCCTTCGCCCGCGCCAACGGAATCGACCGCGTGGTGCTGGGCGCCTCGCACGTTCGCGTCGGCAAGGCGCGGCTGGGCATCGTCTGCCAGGGCCAGGCCTACAAGGACGTGTTGGAGGCCTTCACCGCCATGGGGATGACCCTGCAGGAGGCCGCCGACCTGGGCGTGTCGATCTACAAGGTCGGCATGCCCTGGCCGCTAGAGCCGCTGGGCCTGCGCGCCTTCGCCGCCGGCCTCGAGACCCTGATGGTCATCGAGCACAAGCGCGCCCTGATCGAGCCGCAGGCCCGCGCCGCGCTCTATGACCTGCCCGCCCACGCCCGTCCGCGCGTGATCGGCAAGACCGACGAGAAGGGCGGGCCGCTGCTGTCGGAGCTGGGCTCGCTGTCGGTCGCCGAAGTCGCGCTCGCCATCTACGACCGCCTGCCCGACGGCCCGCACATGGAGCGGGCGCGGGCCTATCTGAACCGCGTCAGCGCCGCCGGCGTCGCCGCCGTCAGCCTGGCCGCGGACCAGGCCCGCAAGCCGTTCTTCTGCTCGGGCTGTCCGCACAACACCTCGACCAAGCTGCCCGAGGGTTCGCGAGCCCTGGCCGGCATCGGCTGCCACTACATGGCCAGCTTCAACGACCCGTCGACGGACCTGAACACCCACATGGGCGGCGAGGGCCTGACCTGGGTCGGCGCCTCGCCGTTCACCAGCGAGAGGCACGTCTTCCAGAACCTGGGCGACGGCACCTACAACCACTCGGGTTCGCTGGCGATCCGGGGCGCGATCGCGGCCGGGACCAACATCACCTACAAGCTGCTCTATAACGACGCCGTCGCCATGACCGGCGGCCAGCGCGCCGAGAGCGGCTTCACTCCGGCCCAGATCACCCGCCAGCTGGCGGCCGAGGGCGTCAAGAAGACCGTCGTCGTGGTCGATGACCTGAAGCGCTACGAGGGCGTCGAGGGCCTGGCGCCCGGCGTCGAGATCTTCCCGCGCTCGGACCTGATCCGCGTGCAGGAGATGCTGCGCGACACGGCGGGCGTGACGGTGCTGCTCTACGACCAGACCTGCGCCACCGAAAAGCGCCGCCGCCGCAAGCGCGGCTCGATGCCCAAGGCCACCCAGCGCGTCTTCATCAACCCGCTGGTCTGCGAAGGCTGCGGCGACTGTTCGGTCAAGTCCAACTGCGTCTCGGTCGAGCCGCTGGCCACCGAGTTTGGCCGCAAGCGCAAGATCAACCAGTCCAGCTGCAATCAGGACTATAGCTGCGTCCAGGGCTTCTGCCCGTCGTTCATCACCCTGGAAGGCGCCGAGAGCGCGCAGGGGAAGAAGACGCCGGCGGCCCTGACCGCCGAGTCGACGCCGCTGCCGGACTTCGAGCCGCTGACCGGCGTGCGCAAGATCCTGTTCACGGGCGTCGGCGGCACGGGCGTCACGACCGTCGCCTCGATCCTGGCCATGGCCGCCCACATCGACGGCCGCGCCGGCAGCGTCGTGGACATGACGGGTCTCGCGCAAAAGGGCGGCTCGGTGTTCAGCCACGTCAAGATCGGCGAGACCGAAGAGACCGTGGTCGGCGGCCGCGTGCCGGCGGCCAGCACCGACGTGCTGATCGCCTGCGACCTGCTGGTGGCCGCCTCGCCGGAAGGCCTGTCGCTCTACGCCAAGGACCGCACCCGCGCCTTCGGCAACAGCGACTTCGCGCCGACCGCCGACTTCGTCACCAGCCGCGACATCCGCTTCGACAGCGGCTCCATGGCTCGGCGGGTCAAGGGCGCGACCCAGACCTTCGACGCCTGCCCGGCCCAGCACCTGGCCGAGAGCCAGTTCGGCGACGCCATCTACGCCAACATGATCATGGTCGGCTTCGCCTGGCAGCGCGGCGTGATCCCGGTCTCCAGCCGCGCTCTCTATCGCGCGATCAAGCTGAACGGCGTCGACGCCGACGCCAACCTGCAGGCCTTCGAGCTGGGCCGCCGCGTCGCCCATGACCCGGCTTCGATCGAGGTGAAAGAAGACAAGGTCGCCACGCCCGAGACCATGCCGCTGGACGACCTGATCGCCCATCGCATCCGCGAGCTGACGGCCTACCAGAACGCCGCCTACGCGCAGCGCTATGCGGACAAGGTGGCCAAGGTCCGTAGCGCCGAGACCGCCATGTCCGGCGCGGACTCGGCCCTGCCGCTGACCCGGGCGGCGGCGACGAACCTCTACAAGCTGATGGCCTACAAGGACGAGTACGAGGTTGCTCGTCTGTATACGGATGGTCGTTTCGCGGCCGAGCTGGCCGGAACCTTCAAGGGCGGCAAGGCCAAGGTCTGGCTGGCCCCGCCGCTGCTGGCCCCGAAGGGCCCGGACGGCAAGCCCAGGAAGATCGCCTTCGGCGGCTGGATGCTGGATCTGGCCTTCCCGGTCATGGCCAGGATGAAGGGCCTGCGCGGCGGCGCGCTGGATATCTTCGGCAAGACCGAGGAGCGCAAGATGGAGCGCGGCCTGATCGCGTCCTACGAGGTGGCTCTGGATCGCCTGGTCGCCGGCCTCTGCGTGGAGAGCCTGCCGCTGGCCCTGAAGATCGCCGAGATCCCGCAGCAGATCCGCGGCTACGGCCACGTCAAGGACGCCTCCGTCCAGACGGCCAAGGCGGCGGAGGAGAAGCTGTGGGCGCAGTGGGAGGGGTAGAGGGAGGGATGGTTCCGACCCTGGTCGGACGTTAGAGCGCCCCCTCCGTCACGTCGCCTATCGGCTCCGCGCCACCTCCCCCGTTTCACGGGTGAGGAAGAAGCCGGACCCTCCTGCCCCGCTCGCGGGGGAGGTGGATCGCCGCGGAACGCGGCGAGACGGAGGGGGCGCTTGCGAGCCAGCCCGCCAACCATTCCGAGCGACCGCTCGGAACGCCCCCTCCTCACCGCACGAACGGCACCTTCGTCGTCCGGTACGTCGCCGCGCGCCAGACCCACTCCAGCGGGCCGTAGTGGAAGCGCTTGAACCACAGCGTCGCCACGATCCCCTGGAGCACCAGGAAGCCCACGCCCAGCCACAGCGCCGTCGACTGCGGCAGCCACTTCCAGGCGCCCAGGCCAAAGCCGTAGAAGATCGGCACCCAGATCAGCGACTGCAGGACGTAGAAGGTCAGGGTCATGCGGCCCATCGGGGCCAGGCGGTCCAGCGCCTTGCGGAACGGGCCCGTGTAGAGCTCGACGATCAGCAGCACGTAGACGCCCATCAGCGAGACGTCGAACCAGCCGCCCAGCAGCGTGCCGATCAGCTTGCGGGCCATCGGCGCGGTCGCGGCGTCCGGCGCCAGGCTCTGCAGAGGCCCGACGCCCAGGTGGCAGGCGATGGCGATGGCGGCCAGCGCCGTCAGGGCCGCGCGGCGCTCGGCCTTGAAGCGGTCGGGATTGTCGAAGAAGCCGGCGCGGCCCAGGCGCAGGCCGACCATGAACAGGGCCAGGATCTGGAACAGTCGCCCGGTCTCCAGGAAGAACCACCACTTGAAGCTCTGCCCCTGCCAGACGTTCCAGACCAGCATCTGGCCCAGCGGCGCGGTGCGGTAGAAGACGGGTCCGGTGTCGCCGTAGTGGTGCGGCGGCTGGTTGGCCCAGGGCTCGCCGGAAAGGGCGCCGGCCAGCTGGAACAGGAGGCCCGGCTGGGCCAGCAGAACGGCGGCCACGCCCAGGATCATCTGGTTGCTGGCCCGGTGATAGGGGATCAGGACGAGACCCAGCGGCGCCAGGACCATCAGGATGTCGCCGCGATAGACCAGGCTGTGAACCAGGCCGATAAAGGCCAGCACGACCATCCGCCAGGCGAAGCGCTTCGAGAAATCGACCCCGCGCTGGTCGGCCTTTTCCATCAGCAGGAAGAAGCTCAGCCCAAAGCACAGGGTCAGCAGGCTGAAGGCCTTGCCCATGAAGAAGGTGGTGAAGATCGTGTGGGTCAGGTTCTGCTGCGGCGCGGCCCAGTAGATCTCGTACTGCTCGAACATGTGGACCATGTAGACGCCGATCAGGGCGAAGGCGCGCAGCGTGTCGATCAAGAGATTGCGCGCGGGCGCGGCCGTCATGGCGTTGGTCATGGTTTCCCCACCTCGTCCCCCCAAAGGACGTCCCCGGAGCGTCTTGGCGCTCCTTACGAAAGCGCGACCTTGGCCAATCCGACGGCGCTGTCAATCGGTCGTGGCTTCGCGGCCGCTGGCGCGGCGGCGAGGGCGGGCTAAGGTGGCGGGATGAGCGAGTTCGATTTCGACGCCGTCGTGGTGGGGGCCGGGGCCGTGGGCCTGGCCTGCGGCTATGCGCTGGCCCGGCGCGGCCTGATGGTCGTGGTGCTGGAGGCGGAAGGCCACATCGGCCAGGGCGTGTCGTCGCGCAATTCCGAGGTGATCCACGGCGGGCTCTACTATCCGACCGGCTCGCTGAAGGCGCGGCTGTGCGTGCAGGGCCGGCGGCTCCTGTACGCGTTCCTCGACGCGCACGGGATCGCCTACAAGCGCTGCGGCAAGCTGGTGGTGGCGACCAGCCAGGAAGAGATTTCCCGCCTCGACGCCATCTGGGACCAGGCCCTGGCCAACGACGTCGAGGGGATGGAGCGCCTGACCGGCGAGCAGGCCCGGGCGATCGAGCCGGGCCTCAACGCCCACGCGGCGCTGCTGTCGCCGGAGAGCGGCGTCTTCGCCAGCCACGACTACATGCTGGCCCTGCAGGGCGAGATCGAGGCGACCGGCGGGACGGTGGTGCTGTCGACGCCGTTCGAGGGCGCCGAGCCGTTCGCCGGCGGCGGCTTCAAGGTGCGGGCCGGCGGGGCCGACCCGACCAGCCTGACCTGCCGGTATCTGGTCACCGCGCCGGGACTGTCCGCGCAGGACGTCGGGGGCCGGATCGAGGGCTATCCCGCCGACCGCATTCCCAAGGCCCACTACGGCAAGGGAGTCTATTTTCGACTGACCGGCAAGGCGCCGTTCTCGCGGTTGATCTATCCGCCGCCGATTCATGGCGCGCTGGGCACCCACTACCGCAACGACCTGGGCGGCCAGGCGGTGTTCGGGCCGGATCTGGAGTACGTGCCCGCGCCCGACTATTCGGTGGATCCGGCGCGCGCCGAGGCCTTCGCCGCCTATATCCGCAAGTTCTGGCCGGGCCTGCCGGACGGCGCCCTGACGCCCGACTACGCCGGCGTGCGGCCCAAGCTGCACGGTCCGGACGCGCCGCAACCCGACTTCCAGCTGCGCGGGGCCGAGGATCATGGATTCGAAGGCCTGATGACCCTGTTCGGCATCGAGAGCCCCGGCCTGACCAGCTCGCTGGCGATTGGGGAAGAGGTGGCGGCGCGGTTGGGAGCGTAAAATCCTGCTCGAAACAGGATTGCCGAACTTACCGTAGGCGCAAAGAGTCCGCCTTCCTGGGCACAAGGCCCAGGAAGGCGAAGCTTGTTGGCATGCGATCGCGCTCCCCGCTAGGAGGAGGATCGTTGCCTTTTGTCCCGCGTTGACACCATGGCCGGGCGCCACGATGGTCCCGGCCCGCAACGTCGCCCCGGAGCCCCCCTTGAGCAACATCCTGCACGCCATGCTGGGCAAGGGGCTGGGCGGTCTCGAGCAGGTCTTTCTCGACTATCAGCCGATTTTAGAGGCCTGGGCCGCGCGGCATGGCGGCCGTTGCGTGGGCGTGGTGCGCCAGGGCGGCAAGGTCGCCGCCGCGCAAGGCGCGCGGACGCCCCCGTTCGCGACCATGCCGGCCTATACCGACTGGGATCCGCTGACCGTCGGCGCGGCCAGGGCCCTGGTCCGAGACGCGCGGCCCGACCTGATCCTCAGCCATGGCCAGCGTCCGGCGCGGGTCTTCGCCAAGGTCGCGCCCGCCGGGGCGGTGCAGGCGATCTGCGTGCACAAGCCGGTCTTCGACATCCGTCCGGGCGTCCACTATCTGTGCGTCGGCCGGCATCTGGCGCGGCTGGCGATCGAGCGCGGCGCGCCCGCCGACCACGTTCACTTCATCCCCAACGCCGTGACGCCGCCGACCGCGCGCGCCGAGCCTTTCACGCGGGCCGAAGGGCCGGTCCGGATCGTCGCCGCCGGCCGCCTGCACCCCAAGAAGGGCTTCGACGTCCTGATCCGCGCCGTCGGCAAGCTGCGCGCCTGGGACCTGGACGTGGTCTGCGAGATCGCCGGCGAGGGCGACGAGCGCGGGGCGCTGGAGGGCCTGATCCGCGAACTCGACCTTGATCCCTGCGTGAAGCTGGTCGGCTGGCGCCAGGACGTGGCCGATTTCCTGGCCACGGGCGACCTGTTCGCGTTCCCTTCGCACCAGGAGGGCTTCCCGCTGACCCTGCTGGAGGCGATGGCCGTCGGCCTGCCGGTGGTCGCCTCGGAGATCGAGGGACCGATCGAGATGATCAAGGACGGCGTCGATGGCCGCCTGGTCCCGGAAGACGACGCCGACCGCCTGGCCGAGGCGCTGGGCGAGCTGATCGGCGACCGCGACGGCGCGCGCCGGCTGGGCGAGGCGGCCCGGGCGCTGGTGCTCGAACAGTACGGCCCAGACCAGCTGGCGCGACGCTTGGAGGCCGCGCTGGACGGAATGCTTTCGTAGAGCGCGCCGGGTGAAAGTGCGCCGTTTCGCCGTCCTGCGGACTGGAACTCTAAGGCTTGATGCGAAGCGCGCTTGGGCGTATGACCCCCGTCCGTCCTGGCGATGGCTGGGTAGCTCAGATGGTTAGAGCGGTGGATTCATAACCCACAGGTCGGCGGTTCGATCCCGCCCCCCGCCACCAGGACGGACTGATTTTCCTTTAAAATCAAAGCTGATCGGCGTGTCAGGCGCCGACCGCCTTTTTGAGGATTTCGTTGGCTCGGCTCTGCCAGCCGGGACCGCTTTCGCGCAGCTTATCCAGCACGTCCTGATCCAGTCGCAGCGTGACCTGCCGCTTGGGGCGTTCGGACTTGGGACGACCGGGCTTGGTCAGCGTCCCGTTGGCGGGGCGAATGACGCGGTCGCCGATGCTGAATTCGGCGCGTTCGAACATATCGTCGGTCCATTCGGGGGCGTCATCCGGATCGGCCCACGAACCGCCTGAATTTCCTTCGTTCCCGGTCAATACACTTTCTCATCGATATGACGCGTCGAGCTGCGCCGCGAGGTGTCCAGATGATGGCGACCAAACGATCGCCGAGATATCCCAAGGTCAAGAAACGTTCTTCGCCGTAGTCCTCTCGGTCATCGAGAACCGTGAACTTCGGGCCATCGAAAACGAGGGTCGCGTCAGCGAAGTCTAGCCCGCGATCCGCAAGGGTCCTTTGCCGCTTCTCTTCGTCGAACTCGATCTTCATGCCGGCTCCATCGCGCCAACACGAATAACCTAGGATTGTTTTTCTGAAAACATCTCCTATGAGGAGAGTCATTTATGTAGTTACGAAAATACCCGAATGCGTGCTAAGGCGCAACGCCGCCCCGCGTCGCCCGTTGTCGCGTCATGGCGCGCGCCCCCAAGGTCTTCACCTGGTCGGACGGTTTCCACCGCTACACGGTGGCGGCGACCTCGCGCGTCAAGGCGCTTGAGGCCTGGGAGACCGACCGCGACCTCTTCAAGGAAGGCGTCGCGCAGGAAGCGCCGGACGCGCCCGACGCCAAGGCGGCCCTGGCCGCGCCGGGCGCGGTGATCCGCCGGGCCGAAGGCGGGCTGAAAGCCGCCGTCGACCGGCTGCCGAAACCCAAGCCGAAGAAGCCCGACGCCTCGGCGGAGGCCGAACGGAAGAAGGCGCTCGCGGACGCTCAGGCCGCGCTCGAAGCCGCCGAGACCGAGCAAAGGGACGCCGAGGCCGACATCGAGGCGCGCCGTCGGGGGCTGGAGGCAGAGGCCAAAGCGCTGGCGCGGTCGTGGACCGCTCGCCACGCCAAGCTCAGAGCGACGGTGGAGCGCTTGCGGCCGCGATAGAGGTCGGCGCGTGACCGCGCAGGCCACGGCGCTCCAGATAGTCCAGCAGCACGGCGGGGTGGTCGGTCTGGACGATGCTGGCGCCCTGGGCGATCAGCCTGCCCCAGGCGCGGTCGGGATCGCGCAGGGCCTGGCGGTCGCCGGACTGGTCGAGCACGCCACGCCAGCCCCTGTTCGCCAGGGTGTTGATCCAGACGCGGATCCGGGCGGCGCGAGCCGCGTCGCGGACGGCGGTGAAGCCCTGACCCTTGAGCGCCACGGTCTCGACCGCGGGAATCTGGCGGGCGCCGGAAGCCTGGCGAAGGGTGATGCCGGCCAGATCGCGGGGCGTCTTGGCCGCCTTGGCCGCGACCATCGGCATGAAGGCCAGGTCCTGATAGGGCGCCTGGTCGGCGATCGGCGGCGCGCCGAACCGGGCCTTGGCCTTGAACAGCACCCAGTCGGCGGCGTCGACGCGACGGGTGATCTCGGCCGCCTCGGCGGCGTGCGAGCCCTTGAGGTCGATATTGACCAGGATGCGGCCACGCGCGGCGGTGAGCACCGCTTCGAGGGTGGGCGGGGCCTCGCCTTCGCCGCCCTTCAGGCGCAGGGCCTGGATTTGCGCCAGGGTCAGCTTGGCGACGTGACCCGAGCCGTTCGTCGTCCGGTCGACCTTGGCGTCGTGCATGACGACCAGCTGGCCGTCGCGCGTGCGGCGCACGTCGATCTCGACCAGGTCGACGCCCAGGGCGATGCAACGCTCCAGCGCGGCCAGGGAGTTTTCCGGGACGGCGTGCTCGAAGCCGTGGCTGGGCGCGGCGCGATGGCAGGCGCGGTGAGCCACCACCAGGACGCCGTCGCCCGGGTCGTAGAGACGCTCGCGCAGCCCGGCGGCGGACGCCGGCCAGGCCGCGGCGCAGAGCGCCAGGACGATCGGGATAGACAGCAGTCGCACGGTCAAGGCCCCCCAGCCTTCAAGCTCCATGACCGACTCACGCGACAGGCGTGCGGCGGTTTGGGCTCACGGATGTGACGGCGCCGGCGCGGCCGGCCCTCATGTGGGCCTCGCGGGATGTGTTGTCCAATTAAGCTTTGTTCAGCGCCGGGGCGCTTCAGGGCTTGCGGAATCCGCGCAGGACGTTGGCCTCGGTGCTGAGCTGGAGCTTGGCGTAGTCGATGCGCGGCGTGTCCGAGAACAGCAGGTAGTAGTACTTCATCTGCTCGGACCACCAGTAGCCGGGGCAGTTGTCGCCCTGGGTCATCGGCTTGGTCGTGATGTCCTTCAGCGCCGTGTAGCCGAAGGCCGCGCGGCTGGTGGCCTTCATCTGCCGATAGTGGATCGCCGCCAGCTGGCGATAGCGCTCGTCGCGATCGATCAGCCAGAGGTTCAGGCAGGCGTCGGGGTATTCCGGGCGCAGGCCGGTGTGCTTGCGGCGCGGCTGGCGGGTGGCGACGTCGATCGACTCCGGGATCACGCCGAACGTCGCCTGCATCTCGGTGAAGGAGGCCAGGTAGTCGTCGCCTTCTTTCTTGTGGCCGACCTGTCCCAGCAGGCCGGCGTAGTAGGCGGCCAGTTCGCTCTGGGCGGTGTTCACCACCGCGCCGGTCTCGTAGTCGACCATCGGGAACCACAGGCGGCCGTCGTAGCGCTTGGCCTGGTGGGCCAGCTGGGCGGCGGTGCATTCCTGCGCCCAGCGCTTGCAGTCCTGGTCGCCGAACAGCTCCCAGGCGTCCCACAGGTACTCGTAGAAGCTGTCGGCATAGACGTCGATGCTGGCCGAACGGCTGGTGTAGGCGCCGGTGCGGGCGTCGATATTGGCGGCCATCAGGCCGATCTTCGAGCGCCGATCCAGGGCGTGCTTCATGGCGCGCTTGGCGATGTCGAAATAGCGCGGCTCGCCGGTCAGCTGGCTCAGCACCCCGAACTCGGTGATGTAGGTGCCGATCTCGGCCAGGTTCGTCTCGGGGTCGCGGACGGCGCCGGTCTTCAGGTTCACATAGCGCCAGGGCAGGCCGTGCGGCGAGGCCTCGAACGCCTTCAGCAGGCGGTCAGCCAAGTCCTTGGCCTTGGCCAGCAGCACGGGGTCGCCGCAGGCCAGGTGCGCCGCGATCAGGCCGCCGACCAGCCGGATGTTGGTCTCGAAGACCTGCGCCTCGCCGTCGACGTCGAAGTCGAGCGAGGTCTTCACCCAGTCGACGCCCGCCTGGAACTCGGCGTCCAGGCCCATGATCCACAGGGTGTCCAGCGCCTCGACCAGCGACAGGCCCAGGTCGTGCCCTTCGATGAAGAACGAGCGCGAGGTCCCGCTGACCGGATTGATCTCGTCCTTGCCCCAAGCCTTGGCGACATAGCCGCGCCAGGCCCACTGGAACTCGGACCGCACGTCGGCGGCCAGGGCCTTCCAGTCCTCGGCAGGCGCGGCGGCGAGGGCGGGGGCGTAAAGGCCCGCCGCGCCCAGCGAGGCGAGAGCGGAGCGGCGCGTGAGTCGGGCGAGGGTCATGCGCCGAGCTTATCGGGCGACGTCGACAGCGGAAAGCGGCCGGCCGGGGTCACGACACCCCGGCCGGTAAAGAGGTCGACGGGTGGGGACGCCGACTAGCTCTTGTGGGGAATGACGCCACCACGGACGACGGACCGCCATGCGGCATGTCAAATGACGTTGAGCCGGCGCCTCAACCCTGGCCCATCATGCCGCCCTCGTGGGCTTCGGGCAGGCGGGCGACCAGGCGGCACTCCAGGCCTTCGCGGCGATAGTCCATCGCCGCTTCGCCCTTCAGCTCGCCGCGCAGGCTGCGCTCGATCAGGCGCGAGCCGAAGCCCTTGCGCGTCGGCGGCGACACCGGCGGACCGCCGGCCTCGCGCCAGGTGACGTCTAGCGCGCGGGTGTCGGGATCGTAGGTCCAGCCCAGCCGCACCCGGCCCGTCGCGCTGGAAAGGGCGCCGTATTTCAGCGCGTTGGTCGCCAGCTCGTGAAAGGTCAGCGCCATGGTCAGGGCGCCGCCGGGTTGCATCCAGACGGGAGGACCCTCGATGCTGACCCGCGCGCCGGCCTCGTCGAACGGCTGCAGGGCGCGCTCGGCCACCTCGCGCAGTTCGGCCCCGTGCCAGCTCTCGCGAGTCAGGATGTCGTGCACCCGCGACAGGCCCAGCAGGCGGGCCTCGAACTTCTCGAAGGCGACCATCGGGTCGGGCTCGTTGCGCAGGGTTTGCGAGGCCATCGACTGGACCGTGGCCAGGGTGTTCTTCACCCGGTGGTTCAGCTCGTTGATCAGGAGGCGCAGCTGGGCCTGGTAGCGGCCTTGGGCGTCGTCGGCCTGTTTGCGGGCGCTGATGTCGGAGATGATCGCCAGGATGTAGGCGGGCTGGCCGTCGACCTTGACCATCGAGGCGGTCAGATGGATCCACAGGTCGCCGCCGGGGACCAGCACGCGCCGCTCGGCCGAGCAGGTCTCGGCCTCGCCCGACAGCAGCTTGGCCGCGCTTTCCAGGGTGGCCTCGACCGAGTCGGGGTGCATCAGGTTCTGCAGCGTCGCGCCGACCAGCACATCGCGGTCCCGGCGCAGCAGGGCGCAGAAGGCGTCATTGGCTTCCAGCACGGCGCCGGTGGGCGTGAGGCGCGCAACGCCCATCGCCGCCTGGTCGAACACCGCGCGATAGCGGGCCTCGGCGGCCTCCAGCTTCAGCCGCGCCTGGATGTTGGCGGTGACGACCTCGGTGTAGAGGACGAGCCCGCCGATCTCGCCCGTGTCGGTGCGCCAGGGGGCCATCGACCAGCGGATCCACTCGGTGCGGCCGTCGCGGTCGACGTAAGGGTCGCCTTCGTGATGCAGCTCGACGCCCTCGGCCAGGACCCGCGCATGCAGGTCGCGCCACTTCTGGGGGACTTCGGGAAAGGCGTCGTAGTGGCGGCGACCGATCAGCGGCATGTCGGCGGGCAGGCGCTGGTCGGTCAGATACTGACGCGAGGCGGCCAGGTAGCGCATCTGGCTGTCGAAGATGGCGATCCCCAGCGGCGCGTGCTTCAGCGCGGTGGTCACGCTGGGAGACGCGGACAGAGGCGGGGCTTCGTCGATCATTCCGGTCATCGTATCGGCGTCGGGGCTCCCTACGACTGACTTTCCCGTGAGGCTTACCGATAACGCGGTTCGCGTCATCCCGTTACCGGAAACACGCGAGTCTGTTTCACGACGCCGTAGGCGAAGCTGGTGTCGATCGAGGCGATGCCCGGAATGGCGTGCAGCTTGCGCCGCATGAAGTCCTCGTAGGCCTCCAGGCTGTCGACGATGACGCGCAGCAGGTAGTCGTCCCCGCCGGCCAGCAGGAAGCAGTCCAGGATCTGGTCGATCCGGGCCACCGCCGCCTCGAATCCCTGGATCAGGTCCTGGCCGTGGCGGTCCAGCCGCACCCGGACGAAGACGGTGATCGGCAGGCCGTAGGCCTTCTGGTCGACGAGGGCGGTGTAGCCCTTGATCACGCCCTCGGCCTCGAGGTTGCGCACCCGGCGCAGGCAGGGCGAGGGCGACAGGTTCACCCGCTCGGCCAGCTCCTGGTTGGTCAGGCGGCCGTCCTTCTGCAACTCGCGGATGATCTGGCGATCCTTGGCGTCCATGGGCGGCCTCTTGAGCAGAATCTGCTAAAATAGAAGCCCATCGTGGCAGACTTCGCAATCTGTCGCGGCGCTTCGAGGATCACAGTAGCTCCAAAAGGGAGCGATCCATGCGCGGCGATCAAGGCGGCTTTTCCACCCGGGCCATCCACGCGGGCTACGACCCCGCCAACGAGCATGGGGCGCTGACCCCGCCCGTCCACCTGACCTCGACCTTCGCCTTCGACAGCGCCGAGGCCGGCGGCGAGATGTTCGCCGGGACGCGGGAGGGACACTTCTATTCGCGCATCTCCAACCCGACGACCGACCTGTTGGAGCGTCGCCTGGCCAGCCTGGAAGGCGGCGAGGCGGCGGTGGCGACGGCCTCGGGCATGGGGGCGATCACCGCGGTGCTGTGGAGCTTCCTGCAGGCCGGGGACGAGGTGATCACCGACCAGACCCTCTACGGCTGCACCTTCGCCTTCATGCGCGACGGCCTGACGCGCTTTGGCGTCACCGTGCGCCAGGTGGACATGACCGATCCGCGCGCCCTGGCGGCGGCGATCTCGGACAAGACCCGGATCGTCTATTTCGAGACGCCCGCCAATCCGAACATGCGCCTCGTCGACATCGCCGCGATCAGCCGGATCGCCCGGGCGGCCGGCGCCAAGGTGGTGGTCGACAACACCTACGCCACGCCAGTCCTGACCCGGCCGCTCGCCCTCGGCGCCGACATCGTCGTCCACTCGGCGACCAAGTACCTGGGCGGCCATGGCGATCTGGTCGGCGGGATCGCCATCGGCGGCGTCGAGGACATGCGCCGCGTGCGCATGGTGGGGGTCAAGGACATGACCGGCGCGGTGATGTCGCCGTTCACCGCCTTCCTGGTGATGCGCGGCCTGAAGACCCTGTCCCTGCGCATGGCGCGCCACGGCGAGAGCGCCTTGGCGGTCGCGCGCTGGCTGGAGACCCATCCGGCGGTGACGGGTGTCTTCTATCCAGGCCTCGCGAGCTTCCCGCAGCACGCCCTGGCCGCGCGGCAGATGGCGCACGGCGGCGGCATGATGGCGTTCGAGCTGAAGGGCGGCCACGCGGCCGGGGTGGCGATGATGAACCGGCTGACCCTGATCCGCCGCGCCGTCTCGTTGGGCGACGCCGAGACCCTGATCCAGCACCCGGCCAGCATGACCCACTCGACCTACACGCCGCAGGAGCGCGCCGAGGCGGGAATCGGCGAGGGGCTGGTGCGGCTGTCGGTCGGTCTGGAGGACGTGGCCGACATCCTGGGCGACCTGGAGACGGCGCTGGAGCCGGAGCGCGTGGCGGCGTCCGCTTAAGGGCGCGACATCGCTCTAGAAACCTTCATTTTGAACAGCCGATTAACCGCGTCGTGCCTTTATCGACGTCATGGCGAAACCTGGCATGGACCCTGACCGGCGAAGCGGCGCGCGGCTGCCGACGAACCGCTCGGGCAAGATCCTGTGCGGGGCCTTCGCCTGGGACTGCGTGATCCGCGATCTCTCGAGCCAGGGCGCCAAGGTCCAGATGCTGGCCAGCGCCGCCCCGCCGACCCAGGCGCAACTGGTCGATCTGGTCGCCGGCCAGGCCCACGACGTGATGGTCGCCTGGCAGAAGGAGCGCGAGGTGGGGATGCGGATCGTGCGGACCTACGACCTGCGTGGTCTTTCTCCGGCGGCGGTGGGCGCGGCCAAGCGGATCTGGCAGGCCTTCCGCGCCGCCCCGCCGGCCCCCTGACAGACCTCCAGATATGACAAAGACCTCGGTTGAGCAGGCCGAGGTCTCGTCAAATCGCGGTGGATCCTGTCGCCGCTTTAAGCGACTTCGGGCCGCTGGGCTTCGTCGGCCATGGCGCGGACCAGGTCGAGCACCTGGCGGCGCACGCGGCCGCGACCGATGCGCGGGAACACCTCGGCCAGTTCCAGGCCTTCCGGCGTGGTCAGGAATTCCTGCACGACCTTTTCGGCGTGCTGGGCGGTAGCGTCGATCTCGGCGCCGCTCATCGGATCGGCCAGGCCTTCGAAGAAGAACGACACCGGGACCTGAAGGGTCTTGGCGATGTCGTACAGCTTGCTGGCGCTGACGCGATTGGCGCCGCGCTCATATTTCTGGACCTGCTGGAAGGTCAGCCCCAGGGAGTCCGCAAGCTGTTCTTGGCTCACGCCCATCAGCTTACGGCGCATCCGCACCCGGCCGCCCACATGCAGGTCGACGGGGTTGGGGCGTCGGCCTTCGGTGTCTTCGCTCATTTGTAAATCCGCCTCCAACGGTTGTCGGGGGAAAATGACACGACCGTGACGTCGGTGGAAGCGAGCGTGGCCAGGCGCGGCGTTAGGTCGCGATGGCGAAGCTTTTTGCGAAACATCCGCAGAATCGCAGGCGGGGCTGGGTTTTTCGCTCTTGATCATCCGGCGTCGGCGCCGCGCCGGGAGCATTCGACCAGTCCGAATTTTCGCGGCGAAAGCCTGGTCCGGAGCCGTTCGGAGCGGCTTGGAATCACCCGATATCGCCCCGCGCCGGCGGGGTGGAGATGCCGAGGTGGAGGCGATCAGGAAGGGCGTGGCCGCCATGGCCGCATCAAAGCCGAACACATTGATCGGCGTCGACCGATGGCCAGCGTCGATCTCACGACCGCGTCGTGGAGGTCACCCACGCCCCGTCACGTCAATTGGTCTTTATCTTCCTTTTCCTTCTTGGCCTGGTCGTGGTGCCATTTGATGGAGAAGAACATGCCAACTCCCAGAACTATGATCTTAAAAGGAAAGAAAATAAAAGGAAACCAATCTACCCAATTCACAATTCTGCTCCCGGATGGCATCGGAAGAATGCTCATCGTTTTGTAAGTACAGGAGTTCTATCAAGTCTGTGCGTTTTGGTGTCCTGGACAAAGTGTCCAGGCGCAACGCTAAGCTTGATGCTGGTTCGAGCGCGGGCCGACGGAAGGGGCGGTGGAGCAGGTGGGCGGCCCAGGGGGCAGCCGATCAACGCGCCAGCGCGCTGATCAAGCCTGTCCGTCGCGGCGCGCTAGGCCGCCTCGGTTTCGGCCTCGTCCTCGCCACCCAGCAGGGCGCTGAGCACCACCGCGAGGCGTTCGGGCTTGATCGGCTTTTCGACGACGTCCTGCATGCCGGCCGCCAGATAGGTCTGGACGTCGAGAGGGTCGGCGTTGGCGGTCAGGGCGACGACCGGGGTCTGGCCGACCCGACCGCCCATCTCGCGGATCGCGCGGGTGGCGGCCACGCCGTCCATGCGCGGCATCTTGATGTCCATCAGGATCAGGTCGAAGCGGCCGCCGCGCGCCATCTCGACGGCTTCCATCCCGTCGACGGCCTGTTCGGAGGTGCAGTCGAACATGTCGCACAGCGCCTCGGCGACCATGCGGTTGGTGGCGTTGTCGTCGACGATCAGGATGTGGGCGGCGCGCGCGGAGACGGTCGGCTCGCTGCCGTGCGCCTCGAGCGTCGTGGCCGGCCGGGCGATCAGCGAGAAGCCGACGGTGACGCCGGCGCCGCGATTGGCCTCGGCGTGCAGCGGCGCGCCCATGGCCCGCATGATGCGCCGGGCCAGGGCCAGGCCCAGGCTGAGGGCGATCTCGCCGCGGTCCTGCAGGTTGGTCTGGCCCATCGGGCCGGAGAGCCGCGCCAGGCGCTCCTCGGCGTCGTGGCCGGCGGTGTTGTCGCGCACCTGACCGTCCAGGCGCACGAGGTCGCCTTCGGGCCGCGCGGTCAGGCGGATCTCGATCATGCCGCGGCCGGCGGCCAGGGCGTTCTCGACCAGAATGTCGAACACCTGCATCAGGCGCTCGCCGTCGGCCTCGACGCCGCATTCGGGATCGCCGTCGTAGGAGACCAGCAGGGTCGAGCCGGTGTCCTGGGCTCGGCTGGCCCAACGGCTCTCGACCGCGTCGGCCAGGTCGCGCAGGCGTAGGGGCGAGGGCTTGAAGACGAGATGGCCCTGGGACGAGCGGTGCAGGTCGATCGCGCGACCGACCGTCTCGTTCATGTCGCGGCTGGTGTCGCCGATCGCGCGGACGAAGGCCGCGGCGTCCGGGGTCAGGCGCTGCTGCTCCAGCCGCGCGGTGATGGCCAGCACCCCGTCGAGGTGGTCGCCGATGTCCATGGCCATGCGCTCGATCAGGGCCCGGGCGTCGCGCGCCTCGTTCAGGCGGCGCTGATGGACGATAAGCAGCGAGGTCAGGCCGCCGACGCCGACATAGTGGCCGGCGGCGTCGATCGCGACATAGCCGGTGCGGTATACGGGCTGGGCGCTGTCTCGCAGCGAGATGACGAAGGCGTTGGCGTCGCTGTCGGCCAGGACGAGGCGCGGGGTGGTGTCCATCACGTCGCCGATCGGCTTGTCGCCCAGGCTGTCGCCGGCCACCCGCATCATGCCCTGCAGGACGTCGCGATAGACCGCGCCGATCGGGCGCTCATCCCGGACCACGGCGATGGCGGAGGCCGTCGGATCGGCGTCGAACATCGCGGCGACCTCGGCGCAGGGCGCTTCGGGCGCGATGGGCGCGCGCTTCTCGATCAGACGTGAAAGCGTTTCCATTCGAGACTTCGCCAGGACCTACAGGCGGGCAACTTGCCCTTCGCGGCCTTGCAGAGTCGTTAAGTCCGCCGCTGGCTTGGTGTCGCGGACACCTTAAGGGCGGAGCGGCGAAAAAGAAGGCGACGCTCCAGGAGCGCCGCCTCGTCAGTTCCGGGGTTACGCTTTGGCTACCAGGACTTGGTGATCGCGACGCCGTACAGGCGCGGCTCGCCGGTGATCACGTTGGTGAACAGGCCCGAGCTGTCGTCGGTGGTGTAGGCGTCGACGATGGGCAGCTTGTTGCCGATGTTCTTCACATAGGCGTCGATCGACAGGCCCCATTCGGGCTTTTCGACCTTCAGGGTCAGGTTGCCGTTGTCCCAGGCCTTCAGGCGGTCGTACTCGGTGTTGTAGGCCCGGGCGAACTGCTTGCTCTGGCGGTAGTAGTCGCCGCGCAGCGTCGCCGACCAGCCGTCCGACAGTTCGAAGGTGTACTGGGCGCCGATCGAGGTGGTCCAATGCGGCGAGTTGGGCAGCTCGTTGCCCGACAGGTCCGCCGCGACGCCCTCGATCGAATAGCCCGCGCCATAGGTGTAGAGGCCTGTGGCGTTGGCCAGGAAGGCGGCGGTCGGAGCCGGCAAGCCCGCGCCGCCGGCCGCGGCCGGGGTGGACAGGAACGCCTGATAGGCCGCCGCGCCCGAGCAGGCCCAGGGCAGGGTCGCCCCGGCGCCGGCGCCCAGGATCGTCGCGACGCCGGCGGTGGCCAGCACGCAGTTGGCGCCGACCGCCGACGAGTTCGGCCCCACCTTCACGACCGTATAGGCCGGGTTGGACTGGGTCCGGTTCATCGTGTCGATCGAGGTGACGCCCGAGCCGATCTTGGTGTGCAGATAGCCGACATTGGCGTTGAGCTTCAGGTTGCGCACCGGCGACCAGATCGTTTCCAGCTCCAGGCCGTAGATCTTGGCGTCGACGTTCTCGTTCACCGAGGTCCGGTTCACGATCTTCGAGATCTGGTAGCCCTTGTAGTCGTAGGCGAAGCCGGTGGCGTTGAAGAGCAGGCTGCCGCCCATCAGGGTGTTCTTGGTCCCCAGCTCGAAGGCGTTGACGAACTCGGGATCGAAGGTCTGGCGGATGCCGACCGAGTTGGCGGGCACGCCGGGATTGATGCCGCCGCCCTTATAGCCCTTGGAATAGAAGGCGTAGAGCAGGGTGTCGTCGGTGAAGCCCAGGTCGGCCTTGTAGTCGAAGCCGACGCGGCCGGTCGTCTCGGTGAAGCGGGCGCGCTGATCCGGGTTGGTCGGGTTCAGCGTCAGGCCGTAGCCGGCCGCCAGCAGCACGGTCGAGTAGTTCTTGACCGCCTTCTTGTCGCGGGTCTGACGCAGGCCCAGGGTGAACTTCAGGTCCTCGTTGATCTGGTAGTAGACCTCGCCGAACAGGGCGTCGGACACCAGGGTGTAGGGCGTGCGGTTCAGATAGTAGTTGTGGCCGTCGCCGGTCGGATCGGCCGAGGTGTCGATCCCGATGCAGCGGGCGGTGGTCGCCGGGTTGCAGTTGGGATTGCCGGTGTTGGAGAAGTTCAGCGCCAGCGACGACAGGGTCAGCGAATTGCCGATCACGTAGTAGTCGGTCAGCGTCCGATAGGTGAAGTGGATGCCGCCGACGTTGAAGTTGATCGGCCCGTCGAAGGCCGACTGCAGGCGCAGTTCCTGGCTGAACTGCTCGGCCGTGGCCGACGAGACGTCGATGGTGGTGAACTTGTTGGTGTTGCCGACCTGCGGGTCGTTGAAGAAGCCGCCCGGCGTGAACGGCGTGTTGTTGAAGGCGATCGGCGAGACGTTCCGGTTGTAGTCCTGCTTCGTATAGACCTTGCCCTTGCTGTAGGCGGTCATCGACGTGAAGGTCAGGGTGTCGGACAGGTCGTAGTTCAGGGTGAACTGATAGACGTTCGACGACGACCGATAGAGCGGATCCAGCGCCGTCTCGATCTCGCGCAGGTTGGTCGAGGTGTTGTCGCCCTGGTTCGCGTCGCCGCCGGTGAAGCCGAAGATATTGCCCAGCAGGCCCGTCAGGGTGCCCGAGGTGTTGACCGTCCCGTAGGCGGCCGGCTTGTAGATCGACGCCGACAGACAGCCTTGGGTCAGGTAGCGGCGGGCCGCGCCGGTGGGGACGCCGCCGACCGTGGCGGGGCCGTCGTCCTTGGTGCAGAGCTGCTTGCCGGTGCGGGCCCGGCTGTCGTCCTCGTGGAAGCGCTCCCACAGGAAGTTGGTGCGCAGCTTCTCGGTCGGATTGAACATCACCTGGACGCGGGTCGAGTAGAGGTCCCGGTCATCGACCGTGTGGCCGTTGAAGGTGTTGGTGACGAAGCCGTCGCGCTTCAGCGTGGCGCCCGACAGGCGCACGGCCAGCTTCTCGCCGAAGATCGGCACGTTCAGCATGCCGCGCAGGCGGATGGCGTTGTAGTTGCCGTACTCGGCGCGGGCGTTGGCCTCGAAAATCTCGGTGGGCTTGGCGGTGATCACATTGACCACGCCGCCGGTCGCGTTGCGGCCGTAGAGGGTGCCTTGCGGGCCGCGCAGCACTTCCACCCGCTCGACGTCGTAGAACTCGGCCTCGAACAGATTGCCCGACTGCATGGGCGCGTTGTTCATGTGCACGCCGACGCCCTGGTCGGCCGAGGCCCCGACGGCCTTGTAGCCGACGCCGCGGATCTGGAAGTTGAAGCTGTTGGTGAAGTTGCCCTTGGCGAAGCTGACGTTCGGGATCGCCAGCTGCAGGTTGGGGCCCCCGTCGATCTTCTGCGCTTCCAGCGAGTCCTGGCTGAAGGCCGAGACCGCGATCGGCACGTCCTGGAGCGCCTCTTCTCTCTTCTGGGCGGTGACGACCAGTTCCTCGATGACCGTCCCGCCCTGCTGGGCGGTCTGTTGAGCGAAAGCGGGGACGGCGAGAGCCGAAAGCACGGCCGCCGAAGCGCCCATGACCAGCAGGCTCCGCGTACGCAGAGTTTGCGACATTGAATTCCCTCCCAGACGCAAGCGGCGCCTTATGGGTGGGCCTGCCGCGTCGATGTTTCCTCGACGCCGTACTGTTTTTCACCACGCGGGCGTACGGCGAACCCATCGCAGCATTGCAAGATTGCATACTTGCGTTCTCTGACTGTCAACTGGCGCCGCGGTAAGTGATCGTCGATAGGTTATAGCTTTTCACTTGAAAAGCGCACTTGTTGTCGCTGGACGTGTAAGTCGATCCAAAATTAGAAGATCGGGTTTGTGGCTTCCGTAACGGAAGTCTTGCCTCATATCCGGCATAAGGCCTCGCTATTCATGAGTCGAGGCGTGACAGCGCTCCCAAGAATTCGACTCACTTCGTGAACTGAGTATCGCTCTCGAGGCGCGGCGCCTTGGCCGCGCGGCCGGCGCCGGTTCCGGCGAGCCCCTGGCTCGTGTAGAGGAGGGCGCATGGTCCCTTTCCCGAAAAGCGAGCGCCGCGCATGAGCCCGCCAGAGCGAACCGACGCCGCCCTGGTCCTGTTCTCCGGCGGTCAGGACAGCAGCGTCTGCCTGGCCTGGGCGCTGGAGCGCTATGGCCGCGTCGAGACCGTCGGCTTCGACTACGGCCAGCGCCATGTCGTCGAGATGGAGGCGCGCCAGGCCGTGCGCCGCGAAGTGGCCGCGCGCTTCCCGCATTGGGCCGACCGCCTGGGCGAGGACCACGTCCTGGATATCCGCAGCTTCGGCGCGGTCGCCCAGTCGGCCCTGACCGCCGACCGCGCCATCGAGATGACCGAGCGCGGCCTGCCCTCGACCTTCGTGCCGGGGCGCAACCTGGTGTTCCTGATCTACGCCGCGGCCCTGGCCGACCGGCGGGGCGTCGACGCCCTGGTCGGCGGCATGTGCGAGACCGACTTCTCGGGCTATCCGGACTGTCGCCGCGACACGCTGGACGCCATGCAGAGCGCGCTGAACCTGGGCATGGACCGCAATTTCCGGGTCGAGACCCCGCTGATGTGGCTGACGAAGGCTGAGACCTGGGCGCTGTCCAAGGCCCTGGGCGGCGAGGACCTCGTTAAGCTGATCGTCGAGGAAAGCCACACCTGCTACCAGGGCGAACGCGGCGTGCTGCACGCCTGGGGCCACGGATGCGGCGTCTGCCCGGCCTGCGAGCTGCGCGAAAAGGGCTACGCCGAGTGGGACGCGGCGGGGCGCGAGGCGCTCGTACAATGAGCGGCGATCTGCAGTTTCCCTCCCCCTCAATGGGGGAGGGGGCATGACCTATTCGGTGAAAGAGATCTTCCTGACCCTGCAGGGCGAGGGCGGGCAGGCGGGCAAGGCGGCGGTGTTCTGCCGCTTTTCCGGCTGCAACCTGTGGAGCGGTCGCGAGCAGGACCGCGCCAAGGCCGTCTGCACCTTCTGCGACACCGACTTCGTGGGGACCGACGGCGAGAACGGCGGCAAGTTCGCCACGGCCGATGATCTCGCGGCCGCCGTCGAGGCCCAGTGGACCGGCGGGCCGGACGATCGCCTGGTGGTCTGCACCGGCGGCGAGCCCTTCCTGCAGCTCGACGAGGCCGCCATCGCCGCCCTGCACGCGCGCGGTTTCCAGATCGCCGTCGAAAGCAACGGCACCATTCAGGCGCCGCCCGAGATCGACTGGATCTGCATCAGCCCCAAGGCCGACGCCCCGGTCGTTCAGACCTCGGGCCAGGAGCTGAAGCTGGTCTTCCCGCAGGAAAAGGCCATGCCGGAGCGTTTCGCGGACCTGGATTTCGAGCGGTTCTACCTGCAGCCGATGGACGGTCCGGACCGCGACAGGAACACGCAATTGGCCGTCGCCTATTGCCTTTCCCACCCACAATGGCGTTTAAGCGTCCAAACGCACAAATATCTCGGCCTGCCCTGACGGATAAGGCGCTCGACTTGGTGACAGGGTCGTTGCGCTAGAGCCTCCCAGGCCTAGTCAAAGAAGCTACAGATGAAGCCCGTCTTCGAGATCACGAAGGCCGCGTATTTCGACGCGGCCCATTACATCGAGCAAGGTCCGGCGGACCATCGCTATCGCAAGCTGCATGGCCACTCGTTCAAGGTCGAGGCCAGCGTGAAGGGCGAGATGGCGCCGGCCGGTTGGGTCGCCGACCTCGACAGCCTGGACGCCGCCCTGAAGGCCGTCGCCGCCGAGCTGGATCACGGCCTGCTCAACGACAAGCCGGGCCTGGAGACGCCGACCCTGGAGCGCCTGTGCCTCTATTTCGCCGAGCGCCTGAAGGTCCAGTTCCCGGGCCTGTCGCGCGTGGAGCTGTCGCGCCCGACCATCGGCGAGCGCTGCGTCCTGGCGCTGTAACGATTTTCTTCCTCCCCCCTAATGGGGGAGGGGTACCGGCGAACGCCGGTGGAGGGGGCTTACGGCCAGTTCGGCGCGCCGCTACGCGGACCCCCTCCATCTCGATGCGTATTCGCATCGATCCACCTCCCCCTAATGGGGAGGAGGGGGCTTTTACCGCTCGTCCTTATCCTTGCGGCTGTCGCCCGGGATCACCGCTCGCCCCGCGGCGCCGACGGCCTTGCCGCTGACCTTGGCCGCGCCGCCCACCACGGCGCCGGTGACGCCGATCGCCGTGCCGGCCACGGCGGCGGCGACGCATCCGGTCTGGGTGAAGGCGGCCGCGAGAAGCGCGGCGGTCAGGAAGGCTTGGCGAGGGGTGGGCATGACGACGCTCATGAGGACCTGAGTGTCCCCTTCATGCGCCTTCATTCCCTAAGATTGCGCCTACGCGATGGCGGCGCCCGCCGTCAGGCCCGCGGCGTGAACTTCGTTTCCGAAGGCGCGTCCACATAGGTCGAGCGGTTCTCCTCCCCGCGCCGCCAGGGGCCGGGGTGGCGGGGGCTGTCGCGACGGCGGCGGTCGGGACCGAAATAGTTGCCGCTACGCACGAACGGGCGCGGGTTCTCGATCAGCTGGGTCAGGCGGTCGATCACCGAGCGCGCGGTGACGGGCTTGGCCAGGAACTCGTTGACCCCGACGTCGCGGGCCTCGTTGACGCGCCGCTCGGTCGAATGGCCGGTGATCATGATCACCGGGGTGTAGGGATTGGGGCTTTCGGGCGCCCTGCGCAGCAGCTGGACGAAATGCAGGCCGTCCAGCGGGCCCATGGAGAGGTCGGTGATCACCACGTCGATGGCGGTCTGGCGCATCACCGCCAGCGCCTCGACGCCGTCCGTCGCTTCGAAAACATGGCGAACGCCGACGGCCCGAAGGATCTCCATCAGCAGAATCCGCATGTGCTGGTTGTCGTCGACCAGCAGGACTTTCAGCAGCTCGAACCGCACGAGGCCCACTCCCCTATTGGGCGAGTGTTACCGGCTTGTAATAACACCGGTCAACCAAAAAGCTTTTGTATTACAATGAAAATGGCAATTTCAGTCACTGAAGCCATGTTAGGTTGAAACGCACTCACACGTTATGCGTGAAATTCAACCTCCGGTTTGAGCCCGGTGGCGCAGGAAGGCGTCGGCGAGCACGCATGCGGTCATGGCCTCGACCACGGGGACGCCCCGGATGCCGACGCACGGATCGTGGCGACCCTTGGTGCGCAGGTCGATTTCCTCGCCCGCCTCGTTCAGCGTCTGACGCGGTATCAGGATCGAAGATGTCGGTTTGAAGGCCACGCGGGCGACGACCGGCTGGCCCGTCGAGATGCCGCCCAGGATTCCGCCGGCGTGGTTGGACAGGAACATCGGCTGGCCGTCGGGACCCCGGCGCATGGCGTCGGCGTTGTCCTCGCCGGTCAGGGCCGCGCTGGCGAAGCCCTCGCCGATCTCGACGCCCTTGGCGGCGTTGATCGACATCAGGGCGGCGGCCAGCTCGGCGTCCAGCTTGCCATAGAGCGGCGCGCCCCAGCCGGCCGGGACGCCGATCGCCTCGACCTCGACCACGGCGCCGGTCGACGAGCCGGCCTTGCGGATCTTTTCCAGGTGCTCTTCCCAGACCGGCACGACGGCCGCGTCGGGGGACCAGTAGGGGTTCTCTCCGACCTGGTCCCAGTCCCAGTTGTCGCGATTGATGGCGTGCGGGCCGATCTGGGTGAGGGCCGCGCGGACGGTGACGCCGGGGATCACGAGGCGCGCCACGGCGCCGGCGGCCACCCGCGCGGCGGTCTCGCGCGCCGAGCTGCGTCCGCCGCCGCGATAGTCGCGCACGCCGTACTTGGCGAAATAGGCGTAGTCGGCGTGGCCCGGGCGGAAGGCCTGGGCGATCTCGGAATAGTCCTTGGAGCGCTGGTCGGTGTTCTCGATCATCAGGCTGATCGGCGTGCCCGTCGTGCGCTGGCCGTTCGTGCGCTCGTCCTCGAACACGCCCGACAGGATGCGCACCGCGTCCGGCTCCTGGCGCTGGGTCACGAACTTGCCGCTGCCGGGGCGGCGCTTGTCCAGGAACGCCTGGATCATCTCGGCCGTCAGCGCGATCCCCGGAGGGCACCCGTCGACCACGCAGCCCAGCGCGGGCCCATGGCTCTCGCCCCAGGTGGTGACGCGGAACAGATGACCGAAGGTGTTGTGCGACATGGCGCGGCTTCTAGCGGAAACCGGGCGGGGGAGCAAAAGGGGGGATGAGCTTGCTCACTTGCCCCCTCCGGGCCTACGGCCCTCCTCCCCCAGAGGGGGAAGAAGGGCGCCTTCCGCCCCCGCCGGGGGCGGACGACCCGTGAAACGGGTCAGGTGGGGGCTTGCTGAGCTAGCCGCGCACCTCCGCCGCATCCGCCAGGTAGAGCTCCAGGTTCGTCCAGCCCGATCCGTCCTTGGCGAGGACCGCGCCGTCGGCCTTGCGCGGCTTTAGGGTGTGGGGGTGGCCAAGATGATGTTGATCGCGGTCTTGCCGTCCTGCGTGGCCTTGCGGTGGATGACCTCCATGCGTTGGATCGCGCCGTCGGGAAGGGTTTCGATCCGGAAGCCCGCAGGGGCTGGGGCCCCGTTGACCCGCAGGGTGTAGGTCGCGGGATCGGGGTCGCCGCGCACGGTGACCGCGCCATTGAACGTGACCTTGTTCGAGGAGGTCTCCTGGGTGTTGGCCATGACGTCGAAGAAGCCCGGTCGGGCGGGCGCGGCGGGCTCCGCCCTTGGTGGGGCCTGAGGCGGCTGCGATTGCCGCGCTTCCCGGGCTAGCGCGAGCGAGCCAGCGCCCGTGGCGGTGGTCAGGACGCCGCTCAGCGCCAGGGTGAGGGCGAGGCGAGTCGGGGAGGCCGCTTGGCGCGGCTGAAGAATGGCGGATAGGCGCATTTCGACGAGGCTCCGTTGGCGGCCGGTGAAGGCCGATTGCGCGGCGGGAAGGGCGTTGGCGCGTAAGGCGTCGACCAGCAGGCGAGCGTAGTCGCGGCGGGCCTGAGGCGGCGCGCCGTCCAGCGCGGCGAGGTCGCAGACAGCCTCGCGAGCGGCCGTCATCCGAGCGCGCAGAGCGCTGACCGGCGGCGCCAGCCAGAAGAGGCCGGCGAGGGCGTCCTCGATCGGAAGCCGCCAGTTGTCGCCTCGGCGCAGGTGGGCCAGTTCGTGGGCGCAAACCAGGGCTAGGCGGGCCGGATCCCCGGCCTCGGTCAGGGCCTTGGGCAGCAGGATCGCTGGGCGCGCGGTTCCCGCGAGCAGGGGCTCGCCGATCTCGTGGCTGATCAGAACGGGCGCCGGCGAAACGTCAAGGCGCGCGGCGTGGGCGGCCACGGCCGCTGTCAGCGCCGGATCGGCCGCCAGCGACGCCTTGGCGCGGATCGCCTTCAGGCGGCGTCTTCCACGCGCTCCGACCGCCACGCGCGCCGCCAGTCCAACGCCCGACAGGGCGACGAGACACCAGGCCGCCCCCTCGGCCAGCAACGGGTGCGGACGCCAAGCCGAGGGCAGCGGCGCGCCGGGGAGGTCCAGGGAGGCGGCGAGGCGATGGGCTGGATCTCCGCCGCGCGCCAAGGCGCCTGGGAGGGCGGCAGGCGCCAGGGTCAGCGCCACCGTCGCGGCCAGGGCGCCGACGGGGAGCGCATAGGCCAGGCTCCAGGCGGCGGCGCGCGGGCGAGGATCATCGGTGAGCCGCTCGACCAACCGGCCTAGGCCGAGCCCTAGCGCGCCGACAGGCCAGGCGGAGAGCAGACCCAAAGCGGCTGAGGCGAGCAGAGGGGATGGCATTGAGCCTCCGTTGGATCAGGGCGAACGCGACAGCGGCCGTGGCCGTCTTCGTCCGTCATCAAACTTGGTCCCGCGTCACAAAGCCGGCTTGGTGATGACGTTCAGCTCGATCGAAGGGGTCTGGTCGCGCTGGTGGTGGGTGACTTGCAGCGACTGGATCGCGCCCTTGGGGAGGGCGGTGGCGTCGAAGCCTGGAGGCGGCGCTTGTCCGTCCAGCAGCACGCGGACCTGCGGGGAGTTCAGCCGGCCCTTGACCCGGACATCGCCGTGATACGTCCAGACCTGCCCGTCCTCGGGCCTGAGCCGGCCGTCGACCACCTCGGTGTTGGTCACGCGGACATAGTCGGAGCGGATGTCGAGGCGCAGGCCCTTTCCGTCGGTGATCACGCTGCGGCTGCTCGCGCCGCCGCCGTCGGCCTGCTCGGCCAGGGCCATCGAGCCGGTGGCGGTGGCTCCGGCGGCCAGCAGGCCGATCAGAGCGATGAGGGCGCGACGGGCGCGGCTGGCCCGCGCGCGGGGCTCGGTGATGGCTTGCAGGCGCATGAGGGTCAGTCTCCGTCCCCGGCCGGTGAAGGCGGGATGCAGGGTGGGCGCGGCGCGGGCGCGCAGCACGGTGATCAGGGTCTCGGCGTAGGTCTTGCGGACCGCGGGCGCGGCGCCGTCCAGCGCCAGGGCGTCGGCCACTTCTTCGCGGGCGGCGGCGGCGCGAGCGCGCAGGAGAGCGTAGGGCGGGGCCATCCAGAACAGGCCGCCCAGCAGGTGCTCGAACAGCATCCGCCAGTTGTCGCCGCGCTTGAGGTGCGCCAGCTCGTGGGCGCAGACGGGCACGAGGCGGTCGATGTCCAGGGGCTCGGCCAGGGCGCGGGGCAGCAGGATGACCGGCGTCGACAGGCCCGCCAGCAAGGGCTGGTCGAGGTCGTCGCTGATCCTGACCTCCGGTCGGCCGGTGTCGAGGCGGCGCGCGGCGGCGCGGACGGCCAGGGTGAGGTCGTTCGGCGCCGGGCGGGCGGCCTTGGCGATCCGCCGCAGCCGCACGCGCCCCATCACATCGCGGGCGCCCGCGACGACCAGGCCGCCCAGGGCGCCCAGGATCAGGGCCGCGCCGAGCGTCTCGGCGGCGTCGAAGCCGGACAGCGCCCGTCCCGAGACCGCGCTGAGCGTCGAGGCCGCGCTGGCGAAGGTGCTGGAGGCCATGGCCGCCTGGTAGACCGGGGCGGTGGCTTCTTCGGGCAAGGCCGCCACGCCCACCATCAAGGCCAGCGCCGCCGGCGGCAGACACACAGCTTGGCTCCAGGCCCGCGCGCGCGCCTGAGGATCGGCGGTCAGGGTCTCGGCCGCCCGTCCCAGCAGCCAGCCCAGGCCCGACGCTGGCCAGGCGGCGACCAGGCCCAGGGCGGTGGAGGCGAGAAGCGCGTCCATCAGCGAAGCTCCCCTGGCTTGGCGGCGTTGAGCAGGGCTTCCAGCTCCTCGATCTCGTCCTTGGACAGGATCTGGCTGCCGGCGAAGGCCGAGGCGGGCAGGCGGCCGTCGATCTCGAGCAGGCCGCGCAGGCGGTTCAGCACCCCGCCGATCACGTCGACCTTGCCCGTCTTGGCTTCATAGACCGCCAGGCCATGGACCGAGCGGCGAACCAGCAGGCCCTTGGCCACCATCCGCTCCAGCACGGTGCGCGTGGTCGAGGCGCTCCAGCCCAGCTCGGGCTCGATCAGGCCTTGCGCCTCGCGCGCGCTCATCGCGCCGCCGCGCCAGAAGGCTTTCAGCACTTCCAGCTCCAGGTCGGACGGTTCGGTCATCCGGCGTCTCCTTGATGTCGCGAGTACGTTACAAATGTAGCGCGTGCGCGTCAAGCGTGGTGATCGTTGTTCGATGATGACAGCCAAGTCTGTTTGATTTACGACTGTAGAATAAATTTATAGACGTGAGTTTTTCATGGCTACTGGACCCTCTCTGGTCGGCAAGCTGCCTGTCGAAGTTCGGGCGCATCAGCGCTGGCGACGCGTGGGGCTCGCGGTCGGCCTGGTGGTTGTGCTGGTCGCGGGCGCTCAGGTCATGGCGCGCCGGGACCGCGCGGAGGGGAGGCCCGCAGGGACGCTGCCTGGCGGCGGCTCGCCGGCCCGTCATGTCCCGCGCTCGAGCCGAAAATCTTCCGAGCCCAGGCGCGGTATCCCCAGGCGACACCTTACGACGAGGTGCTTTACCGGCGATTTGGCGGGGCGATGACCTGCACCCACCTGGTGGATCGTGTTGGCGGCGCCAAGCTCCGCTACCAGGTTTGCAAGTTCAGCGCGCCTGAGTATCTCGCCGTGGCCCAGGAGGGAATGGAGCGGTTCTACGACCTGTCGAACGGACGATCCGCCGCGATCACCGTGAAGAAGGACCAGATCAGCTGTATCGTCATCTCGCCGTTCAAGGTGAAATAGCGCTTGCCTCGCCCGCAATGTCATAGCTAGCTATATAGCGTGCTATTGATTGGAGGTTGCGGGTGAAGGCCGATCTTCTGGCGAGCTATGGCGTGGGTTTCCTGGGCAGCCGGCTCAAGCGTCTGGCCGAGCGGATGCAGGCGGACGCCGCCGAGGTCGCGCGGTCGCTGAACCTGCCGGTGCAGCCGGCCCAGATGTCGCTGCTGCTGACGATCCGGCTGCATGGCCCGATCGCCGTGGGCGAGCTGGCCGAGCGGCTGCAACTGGCCCAGCCCACCGTCACCCGCGCGCTGAAGACCCTGGAGGACGACGGCTTCGTCGAGGCCCGCCGCGCGCCGGGCGATGGCCGCACGCGGCGGCTGGCGCTGACGAAGACGGGCGAGGCCCTGTTGGTTCGGGTCCAGACGCAGCTGCTGCCGCGCATCGAGCCGGCGGCGGCGGAGCTGGTCGAAGGCCTGGACGGCGACTTCATGCAGGGCCTGGCCAAGGTCGAGCGGCGCCTCGCCGAGGCCTCGCTGCTGAAGCGCATCGAGGCGGCCGGTCCGCCGTCCATGTGGGCGCGCGATTTCTCCGACGACCTGGCCGAGGCCTTCCACCGCATCAACGCCGAATGGATCGAGGACATGTTCACCCTCGAGGAGAACGACATCGCTCTGCTGTCACGGCCGCGGGAGCTGATCCTCGAAAAGGGCGGGGTGGTGCTGTTCGCCGAGACGCCGGCGCTGGGCGTGGTCGGGACCTGCGCCCTGATGGTCTCCAAGGACGGCTGGGTCGAGCTGACCAAGATGGGCGTCTTGAAGAGCGCCCGGGGCCTGAAGGTCGGCGAGTTCCTGCTGGCCAAGACCCTGGAGCGCGCCGCGAGCCTCGGCATGGACAAGATCTATCTGCTGACCAACAGGAAGTGCGCCGCGGCCATCCACCTCTACGAGAAGCTGGGCTTCGTCCACGACGCTGAGATCATGCGGACTTTCGGGGCGCGCTATGAGCGGTGCGACGTGGCGATGGCGTATCGGCCGACGCGATAGGGGCGGGGACGGCCAGTCCTTCGAACAGCGGCCGGGCCAGCACGTAGCCCTGCATCAAGTCGACGCCCACGTCGCGCAGGGCGGCCAGCTCGCCGTGGGTCTCGACACCCTCGCAGACGGCCAGGACATCGAGGTCCTTCAACATGGCCAGCAGGTGCGAGACGATGGCGCGCTTGGCCCGGTCGCGATCGATGTCGCGGATCAGCTCCATGTCCAGCTTGACGATGTCGGGCTGGTACTTGGCCAGCAGGTTCAGGCCCGCATAGCCGGCGCCGAAGTCGTCGATCGCCGTCTTGAAGCCCATGGCGCGATAGGTGCGCAGGATTTCCAGCACGTGCTGGGTGTCCAGCGGCTCGTTCTCGGTGAATTCGAAGATCAGCTTGTCCAGCGGAAAGCCCGTGCGCATCGCCGTCGCCAGGGTCAGGCGGATGCAGGCGCGCGGCTCGTACACGGCGTTGGGCATGAAGTTGATCGACAGACGCGCGCCGGTCGTGGCCAGCCCCAGGCTCGTCGCCAGCTCGATCGCCTTCACCCGGCACTGCTGGTCGAAGACATAGCGGTTGTGCTCGGACACCGTCGACAGCACCGACCCGGCGCCCTCGCCGCCAGCCCCGCGCACCAGGGCCTCATGGGCGAAGACCTGGCCCGTCGAGACGTCGACGATGGGCTGGAACGCCATGGAGAAGGGCGTCTCGAAATCCTGGCCGTCCCGACAGCCGCCACACCCTTGAGCCACGTCCGATCTCCGCTGCGATCGCGCAGGATGGGGAAGAAGGGTTGAGGTCGGGTTTAGAAGCTTTGCCGCTAGTCCACCCGGCCCAGCACGGTCCGGATCGTCTCGACCATCCGGTCGATGTGGCTCTTCTCCAGGATCAGGGGCGGGGACAGCGCGATGATGTCGCCGGTCACGCGGATCAGCAGGCCCTCGTCGAAGCAGGTCTCGAAGACCTCCATCGCCCGGGCGGTCGGGGCGCCGGGGCGGGGGGAGAGCTCGATGCCGGCGACAAGGCCGAGGTCGCGGACGTCGATCACGTGGCGGGCGTCGGCCAGGCTGTGGACGGCGTCCCGCCAGTAGCCCTCGATCCCGGCGGCGCGGGCGAAGAGGTCGTCCTCCTGGTAGGTCTCCAGCGTCGCCAGGCCCGCCGCGCAGGCCAGCGGGTGGGCCGAGTAGGTGTAGCCGTGGAAGAGCTCGATGGGGGCGTCCGCGCCCTCCATCAATGCGTCGTAGATCTGGCCTGAGGCGGCGACCGCGCCGCAGGGCACGGCGGCGTTGGTCAGGCCCTTGGCCATGCAGATCAGGTCGGGCGTGACGCCGAAGCGGTCGGCGGCGAAGGGCGCGCCGACGCGGCCGAAGCCGGTGATCACCTCGTCGAAGATCAGCAGGATATCGTGCTTGTCGCAGATCGCCCGCAGGCGCTCCAGATAGCCCTTCGGCGGGATCAGCACGCCGGTGGAGCCGGCCACCGGCTCGACGATCACCGCGGCGATGTTGGAGGCGTCGTGCAGGGCGACGATCTTCTCCAGTTCGTCGGCCAGGTGCGCGCCGTGCTCCGGCTGGCCCTTGGCGAACTGGTTGCCGGGCAGGCCGTGGGTGTGGGGCAGGTGGTCGACGCCGGTCAGCAAGCCGCCGAAGTACATCCGGTTCTTGGGGATGCCGCCCACCGAGATGCCGCCGAAGCCGACGCCGTGATAGCCGCGCTCGCGGCCGATCAGCCGGGTCTTGGTCCCCTTGCCGCGAGCGCGGTGGTAGGCCAGGGCGATCTTCAGGGCGGTGTCGACCGACTCCGAGCCGCTGTTGGTGAAGAAGATGCGGTCCAGGCCCTTCGGCGTGATCTGCGCCAGGCGCGAGGCGAACTGGAAGGCCAGCGGATGGCCCATGTTGAAGCAGGGGGCGTAGTCCATCTCCGCCGCCTGTTTCTGGATCGCCTCGCGGATCTTCGGACGATCGTGGCCGGCGTTGACGCACCAGAGGCCCGAGGTCGCGTCCAGCACCTCGCGGCCCTCGGGCGTGCGGTACCACATGCCGCTGGCCGAGGAGAGCATACGGGGATGGGCTTTGAACCGCCGATTCGGCGTGAACGGCATCCAGAAGGCGTCGAGGTCGTTGGCGCCGAAGTCGGGCATGGCGAACTTCCTTGGAGATCTCTTGCATTGTGATCGCAATTACGCGTCAACTTGCAAGCCCTTCACGGAAAGTCCGGGATGAAGACCCGCAAGCCGCTCGCCGATCAGACAGCCGTGCACGACCAGGTCTACGAGGCGATCCGGCAGGCGCTGATCACCGGCCGGATCGCGCCGGGCAAGGGCGTGTCCCTGCGCAGCCTGGCCGCGGAGCTCGGCGTCTCGCCGATGCCGGTGCGCGACGCCGTGCGGCGGCTGGCGGCCGAGCGCGCCCTGGCGATCAACCCGGCCAACAAGCGCCTGTCCGTGCCCTCGCTCACCGCCGACCGGCTGGAGCAGCTCTCGCTGGCCCGCCTGTGGGTCGAGCCCGAGCTGGCCGCCCGGGCCGCCGCGCGCGCCGACGCCAGCCTGGTCCGCCAGCTGCAGGCCATCGACGCCGACGTCGACGAGGCCCTGCGGCTGGGCGACGTCGACCGCTACATGACCGCCAACCACGCCTTCCACTTCGCGATCTACGAGCGCGCCGGGGCCGAGGTGCTGGAGGCCATGGCCGGCGGGCTGTGGCTGCAGGTCGGGCCGTTCATGCGCGTGGTGTTCGGCCGGGTGGGGGCCGACGGCCTGGCCGCCGACCGCCACGCCGAGGCGATCGCCGCGCTCAAGGCCAAGGATGCCGACGGCGCCCGGCGCGCCATCGCCGCTGACCTTTCCGAAGGCATGGATAAGATGCGCGCCGCCGTGGAGGCCATCACGTGAGCGGCCGGCTTGACAGCGGCCAAGCCCGCGCAAACTGTGATCACAATAAAAGGGATCAGCCCCAGTGACCCTGCCCGCCGACATCACCGAACGCCTCGCGCGCCTCGCTCTGCCGAGCCAGGCGGTGATCGACGGCGCTCACGTCGACGCGCTGTCGGGCGAGACCTTCGACAATGTCTCGCCGCGCGACGGTCAGCTGCTGAACAAGGTCGCCGCCTGCCAGAAAGAGGACGTGGCCCTGGCGGTGTTCGCCGCCCGCACGGCCTTCGAGGACGGCCGCTGGCGCGACCAGGGCCCGCGCGCCAAGAAGGCGGTGCTGTTCCGCCTGGCCGAGCTGATGGAGCGCGACGCCGACGAGCTGGCCCTCTTGGAGAGCCTCGACGTCGGCAAGCCGATCAGCGACGCCCGCAACGTCGACATCCCCCTCGCGATCAACACCTGCCGCTGGTACGCCGAGGCGCTGGACAAGGTCTATGGCGAGGTCGGGGCTTCCCCCGTGGATCGCCTGAGCTACGCCGTCCACGAGCCGCTGGGCGTGATCGGGGCGATCGTGCCGTGGAACTTCCCGCTGCACATGGCGATGTGGAAGGTCGCCCCGGCCCTGGCCATGGGCAATTCGGTGGTGCTGAAACCCGCCGAGGAGTCGCCGCTGACAGCCCTGAAGCTGGGCGCGCTGGCCCTCGAAGCGGGGCTGCCGGCGGGGGTCCTGAACGTCGTCCCCGGCTTTGGCGCGGTCACCGGCGAGGCCCTGGCTTTGTCGATGGACGTCGACATGATCGCCTTCACCGGCTCGGGCCCGGTGGGCCGCAAGCTGATGGAATATTCCGCGCGCTCGAACCTGAAGCGGATCAGCCTGGAGTTGGGCGGCAAGTCGCCCCAGATCGTGTTCGCCGACTGCCCCGACCTGGAAGCCGCCGCCCAGGCCGCCGCCTGGGGCGTGTTCTATAACCAGGGCGAGGTCTGCACCGCCGCCTCGCGCCTCTTGGTCGAGGCCTCGATCAAGGAGGCCTTCGTCGAGCGCGTCGCCGAGGTCGCCAAGGGCATGAAGGTCGGCGATCCGCTGGATCCCTCGACCCAGTTCGGCGCCATGGTCAGCGAGCGGCAGATGAACACCGCGCTGGGCTACATCGCCATCGCCGGCAGCCAGGGCGCGCGGCGGGTGCTGGGCGGCGGCCAGGTGCTGAAGGAGACCGGCGGCTTCTATGTCGAGCCGACCATCTTCGACCGCCTGCAGCCCAGCCACGCCCTGGCCCGCGAGGAGGTCTTCGGGCCGGTGCTGGGGGTGATGAGCTTCACCACCGAGGACGAGGCGATCGCCCTGGCCAACGACACTGTCTATGGCCTGGCCGCCGGCCTCTGGACGTCCGACGTCAACCGCGCCCTGCGCGGCGCGCGGCGGCTGAAGGCCGGGCTCGTCTGGGTCAACGGCTGGGACGCCTGCGACATCACCATGCCGTTCGGGGGCTTCAAGCAGTCGGGCTTCGGCCGCGACCGCAGCCTTCATGCGTTGCACAAGTACGCCGACCTGAAGTCGGTGTCCGTGACGCTGAGGTAGCCCCATGACCACTCTGAATCTCGTTGAAACCGACGCCTTCATCGACGGCCTCTGGGTCCAGGGCGACAAGACCTTCGACGTGCTCAATCCCGCCGACGGAACGGTGATCGCCAAGGTCGCCGACCTCGGTGAGAGCGAGACGACCCTGGCCATCGACGCCGCCCATCGCGCCTTCCCGGCCTGGGCCGCGCGGACGGCCAAGGAGCGCGGCGCGATCCTGCGCAAGTGGAGCGACCTGATGCTCGCCCACGCCGACGACCTGGCCCGCCTGATGACCGCCGAGCAGGGCAAGCCGCTGGCCGAAGCCAAGGGCGAGGTGTCCTACGGGGCGGCGTTCATCGACTGGTTCGCCGATGAGGCCAAGCGCGCCTACGGCCACACCATCCCGACCCCAATGCCCGGCAAGCGCCTGGCCTCGATCAAGCAGCCGGTCGGCGTGTGCGCGGCCATCGCGCCGTGGAACTTCCCGATCGCCATGATCACCCGCAAGGTCGGGCCGGCCCTGGCCTCGGGCTGCACCGTGGTGGTCAAGCCGGCGGCCGAGACGCCGCTGTGCGCGCTCGCCATCGCGCGCCTGGCGATCGAGGCGGGCGTGCCGGCCGGCGTGCTGAACGTGGTGACGACCACCCATTCCAGCGCCGTCGGCAAGACGCTGTGCGAGGACGGCCGGGTGCGGAAGCTGTCGTTCACTGGCTCCACCCCGATTGGCAAGGTGCTGTACGAACAGTGCGCCGGCACGATGAAGAAGCTGTCGCTGGAGCTGGGCGGCAACGCGCCCTTCATCGTCTTCGACGACGCCGATCTGGAGGCCGCCGTCGACGGCGCCATCGCCTCCAAGTACCGCAACACCGGCCAGACCTGCGTCTGCGCCAATCGCCTCCTCGTGCAGTCGGGCATCCACGACGCCTTCGTCGCGCGCCTCGCGGAAAAGGTCGCGGCGATGAAGGTCGGGCCCGGGACCGGCGAGGGCGTCCAGATCGGTCCGCTGATCAACGAGAAGGCCATCCAGAAGGTCGAGGCCCTGGTCCGCGAGGCCGTGGCCGGCGGCGCCAAGGCGGTGGTCGGCGGCGACCGCCATTCGCTGGGCGGCCTCTTCTACCAGCCTACCGTGCTGTCGGGCGCGACGCCCGAAATGCGCCTGTTCAACGAGGAGATCTTCGGCCCGGTCGCGCCGGTCGTGAAGTTCGAGACGGAGCAGGAAGCGATCGATCTAGCCAACGCCACGCCCTTTGGCCTGGCGTCCTACTTCTACAGCCGTGATGTCGCCCGCTGCTGGCGCGTGGCCGAGAAGATCGAGGCCGGCATGGTCGGGATCAACGAAGGCCTGATCTCCACCGAGGTCGCGCCGTTCGGCGGGGTCAAGGAAAGCGGCCTGGGCCGCGAGGGCTCGTCCGAGGGGCTCGAGGAGTATCTGGAGACCAAGTACCTGTGCTTTGGCGGGGTGGGATGACGTTCTCTCAGCCCCAACAAATACACCCGTCATTCCCGCCCTTGTGGCGGGAACCCCTCTGTCCGCCGCGAGGGCAGGAGGGGCGGACCGCAGGCGGTCCGCTGGCGCCGTACGTACGGGCTGAACCAGGGGTTCCCGCCACAAGGGCGGGAATGACGGTTGAATGGGGAGGGACGGTGGAATGATCACCGAACTCTCCAGGCCTCTCGCCGATCTGCTGAACCAGGAACGCGCCCGCTTCGCGGCCGAGCATCCTCGCTCCGCCGCCATGGCCAAGGCGGCCGCCGCGCACTGGCGGGGCGGCGCGCCGATGCACTGGATGAACGATTGGGCGAGCCCGTCGCCCATCTTCGCCGCCCAGGGCGTCGGAGCGCAGATCACCGACGTCGACGGCAAGCTCTATGACGACTTCTGCCTGGGCGACACGCCGTCGATGTTCGGGCATGGCGACGCGTCGGTGGCCGCCGCCGTGTCCGACCAGATCAAGCGCGGCGCGGGCTTCATGCTGCCGACCGCTTCGGCCGCCATCGTCGGCAAGCTGCTGGCCGAGCGCTTCGGCCTGCCGCTGTGGCAGACGGCGACCACGGCCAGCGACGCCAACCGCGCGGCGATCCGCTGGGCGCGGGCGGTCACCGGCCGTCCGGTGATCCTGGTGTTCGACGGCTGCTATCACGGCATGGTCGACGACGCCTTCGTGGTGCTGAAGGACGGCCCAGGGGGAGCAGAGCCGGTGATGAAGCCGGGCCTGCTGGGCCAGGTCCACGACCTGACCGCCACCACCTGGGTGGTCCCGTTCAATGACCTCGCCGCGCTGGAGATGGCCCTGGCCTCGGATCAGGTCGCCGCCGTCCTGGCCGAGCCGGTGATGACCAACTGCGGGATGATCCTGCCCGAGCCTGGCTTTCATGAGGCCCTGCGCCGACTGACCCGCGACGCCGGGACCCTGTTGATCATCGACGAGACCCACACGATCTCGACCGGCCCCGGCGGCTACACCCGCGCCCATGGGCTGGAGCCCGACGTCTTCGTGCTGGGCAAGGCCATCGCCGGCGGGGTGCCGGCGGCGGTGTGGGGCGTCACCGCCGAACTGTCGGCGCGGATGGACGAAGCCCAGCTAAGGATCGGTCCCGGCCAGTCCGGCATCGGCACGACGCTGTCGGGCAATGCGCTGGCCATGGCCGCCATGCGGGCCATGCTGACCGAAGTGATGACCGACGCCGCCTACGCCCGGATGCTGGCCGGCGCCGAGCGGCTGGTGGCGGGCCTCAAGGGCGTGATCTCGGCGCGTAAGCTGGCCTGGTCGGTCGTCCATGTGGGCGCGCGGGTGGAGCTGGTCTTCGCCGATCCGCCGCCCAGGAACGCCGGGCAGATGCGAAAAGTGCTGGACCACGAGGCCGTGGAAGCGCTGCACTTGTGGCTGATCAACCGAGGGGTGCTGATCGCGCCCTTCCACAACATGATGCTGGTCTCGCCCGTCACCGAAGACGCGGCGATCGACCGGCTGGTCGCGGCCGTCGACGGCTTCGCGGCGGAGATGGGGAATATGGAATGAGTTTTTCGCGATTTGAGCGCCCCCTCCGTCTCGATGCGTATTCGCATCGATCCACCTCCCCCGCTTTGCGGGTGAGGAGGGGCATCATCCTCCCCCGTGCAACGGGGGAGGGGGACCGCGAAGCGGTGGAGGGGGCGTCCGCATGAGCGCCGTCGCCGATATCCAGGAATGCCGGGACTTCCTGGCCGCCAATCCGCAGGTGCGGTTCGTCGAGGTGTTCTTCACCAGCATGACCGGCGTGCCGCGCGGCAAGCGGCTGCGGGTGCATGAGCTTGAGGCGATCTACGCCTACGGCCGCTTCCTGCCCGGCTCGATCCTGGTGGTCGACACCACCGGCGCCGACTGCGAGGACACGGGCCTGGTCTGGGAGGACGGCGACGCCGACCGCCGCGCGCGGCCCGTGCCGGGGACGCTGACCCTGGCGCCGTGGCTGGGCCCCGACGTCGCCCAGGTGATGCTGTCGCTGTACGAGCTGGACGGCACGCCCAACGACCTCGACCCGCGCCACGTGCTGCAACGGGTGCTGGATCGCTACGCCGCCGACGGCCTGACGCCGGTCGCCGCCTGCGAGCTGGAATACTATCTCGTCGACCTGCAGCGCGGTCCCCGAGGCGAGCTGCTGCCCGCCAAGTCGGCCCTGACCGGCATGGCGCCCACGGGGATCCAGGTCTACGGCCTGCCCGAGCTTGAGGCCCACGCCCCGTTCCTGCGCGAGCTGTGGGACACGGCCGATACGATCGGCGTGCCGCTGGAAGGCGCGATCTCGGAGTTCGCGCCGGGCCAGGTCGAGCTGACCCTGATGCACAAGCCCGACGCCCTGCGCGCGGCCGATGACGCGGTGCTCTACAAGCGCGCCGCCAAGGGCGTGGCCTTGCGCCACGGCTGCGAGGCGACCTTCATGGCCAAGCCGTGGAGCGACCGCGCCGGCAACGGCTTCCACGTCCATCTCAGCGTCAACGACGCGGCGGGCAACAACCTCTGCGCCAGCGAGGACCTCGAGGGCTCGGACCTGCTCAAGCACGCGATCGGCGGCATGAAGGCGCTGCTGGGCGAGGGCATGGCGATCCTGGCCCCGAACGCCAACAGTTATCGTCGCTTCAAGGCCAACAGCTACGCGCCCGTCGCGCCCACCTGGGGCGTCAACAACCGCACCGTCAGCCTGCGGGTGCCGGCCGGTCCGCCCAAGACCCGCCACGTCGAGCACCGCGTCGCCGGGGCCGACGGCAATCCGTATCTGGTGCTCGCCGTGCTGCTGGCCAGCGCCCACCACGGCATCACCCACAAGATCGATCCCGGCGCGGCCGTGGTCGGCGACGGCTACGCGGCGGCGGCCAAGGAGAACATCCGCCTGCCCAACAACTGGTTCGCGGCGGTCGACCTCTTCGAGCAATCGACCGTGCTGCGCGACTATCTCGGCGACCGTTTCGTGGACATGTTCGTGTCGGTGAAGCGCACGGAACAGGCGCGTTTCTTCGAGGTGGTCACCGAACTGGATTTCGACTGGTACCTGCGCAACGCCTGACGGCGCGGCGCTGTAGCGTGAACTCAGCCGCGGGCCCTGGGCCCCGCATTGGACGAAGCGATAAGGGGAGTTTCGAGACGATGAGCACGATCACCCAGCGGGGACTTCAGAAGGCGGGCCTCAGCCGCCGCTCGCTCCTGACGGCCACCGGCGCGGCCGCGATTGGCCTGACCTTCACCGCCTGCGGCGAGAAGCCCAAGGCCACCCCGGGCGGCGAAGAGCCCAAGCTGAACTTCTACAACTGGGACACCTATATCGGCGAGACGACGCTGGGCGACTTCAAGAAGGCCACCGGCGTCGACGTGAACATGAGCCTGTTCGCGACCAACGACGAGCTGTTCGCCAAGCTGAAGGCCGGCAATCCCGGCTTCGACGTGATCGTGCCGTCGAACGAGTTCGTGACCCGCATGAGCCAGGCCGGCCTGCTGGAGCCGCTGGACCACGCCAAGATCCCGAACATGAAGAACATCGACCCGTCGTTCCTCGATCCGGAATACGACCCGGGTCGCAAGTTCTCGATGCCCTACACCTGGCTGCTGCTGGGCATCGGCTATCGCAAGAGCAAGGTCCAGGGCGTGCCCGACAGCTGGAAGTGGCTGTTCGACAGCGACAAGTACAAGGGCCGCATCGCCCTGCTGTCCGAGAGCGCCGACCTGGTGCGCCTGTGCGCCAAGTACCTGGGCCACTCGGTCAACAACATCCCCGAGGACATGCTGCCGAAGATCGAGCAGATGCTGATCAAGCAGAAGCCGTTCGTGAAGGCCTTCCACGACGACAACGGCCAGGACCTGCTGGTCTCGGGCGAGGTCGATCTGGTGCTGGAGTACAACGGCGACATCGCCCAGGTGATGAAGGACGACCCGGACCTCGACTTCGTGGTGCCGAAGGAAGGGTCGCTGATCAACAGCGACACCCTGTGCATCCCGAAGGGCGCGCCGCGTCCGAACAACGCCCACGCCTTCATCAACTACCTGCTGGACGCGCAGGCCGGGGCCGAGATCAGCAAGACGATCCTGTACCCGACCCCGAACGCGGCGGCCAAGGCGCTGATGCCGGACGACTACAAGAACAACAAGGTCATCTTCCCGCCCGCCGACGTCATGGCCAAGTGCGAGTACGGCGCCTTCGAGGGCGCGGAGAAGGCCAGCCAGTACGAGGAACTGATCACCCGGGTGCGGGCGGCCTGAAGAAGCTCCCTTCCCCTTGATGGGGAAGGGCTGGGGATGGGGTGACGCCGGCGGCGGACGTCACTCCGGCCTCGCCTTGTTCTGAACGGCTGTCACCCCCAACCCCGCCCTTCCCCCATCAAAGGGGGAAGGGAGAAGGACGAGCTCCATGGAACAATCCTGGAAACAGGCCAAAGCCGTCTTCGCCGCGGCGCTGGGACCGCCGTTGGTGTGGCTGGTGCTGTTCTTTCTCGCGCCCATGGCGATCGTCTGGGCCTACAGCTTCGGCCACAACGCGGGCCTGACCGAGATCGAGATCACCGGGACGTTCCACAACTACGCCCGGGCGATCGAGCCGCTGTACCTGAAGATCTTCCTGAAGTCGGCCTGGGTGGCGGCCCTGACCACGGCGCTGTGTCTGGTGGCCGGCTTCCCGGTGGCGCTGGCCATCACCTTTGCCTCGGACAAGGCCAAGGCCTGGCTGCTGCTGCTGATCATGCTGCCGTTCTGGACGAACCTCTTGATCCGCACCTACGCCCTGATCGCCGTGCTGCGCACCGAGGGCTATGTGAACCAGGGCCTGGAATGGCTGTGGAACGGCGGCAGCGGCCTGGCCGCCTTGGTGGGCCTGCAGCCGCTCGGCGACTTCCAGCCGCTGGGCCTGCTGCACAACAATTTCGCGGTGATCCTGGGCCTCGTTTACGTCCACCTGCCATTCATGGTGCTGCCGCTCTATTCGGCGCTGGATCGGCTGGACAAGTCGCTGCTGGAAGCCAGCCTGGACCTTGGCGCCGGGCACCTTCGGACCATCTTCAAGGTCGTGGTTCCGCTGGCCATCCCGGGCATCGCCTCGGGCGTGCTGATCACCTTCATTCCGGCGCTCGGCGCCTATCTGACGCCGGACCTGCTGGGCGGTCCCGACAGCCAGATGATCGCCAACGTCATCGAGCGCCAGTTCAAGCGCGCCAACGACTGGCCGTTCGGCGCGGCGATGTCGTTCCTGCTGATGTACCTGACCTTCATCGCCATCGCGATCCAGGCCGTCCTGGCCAAGCGCACGCCGGAGGCCAAGGGATGAGCTTCTCGATCCGAGCCCTAGCGCCCCCTCCGTCACGCCGCGTATCCGCGGCGCGCCACCTCCCCCGCTCCGCGGGTGAGGAGGGATGTCATCCTCCCCCGTACAACGGGGGAGGTGGATCGGCGCCGATAGGCGACGAGACGGAGGGGGCGCTCTGATGACCAAACGCTCGCCCCCCGGTCCGCTGGAGTACCTGCGCCGCTGGCCCATGCGCCTGTGGCTGGCCGCCGTCGGGATCTTCCTTTACGCGCCGTTGATCGCGCTGATGGTCTTCAGCTTCAACGACAGCCGGCGCAACATCGTCTGGAAGGGCTTCACGCTCAAATATTACGAGAAGCTGTTCAACGATTCCGCGCTGCTGGAGGCTTTCGCCAACAGCCTGACGATCGCGGCGGTCTCGACGGTGGTCAGCCTGGTGATCGGCGCCCTGGCGGCGCTGGTCCTGTGGCGCTTCCGCTTCCCGGGCAAGACGGCCCTGGACGGCGCCCTGGCCCTGCCGATCGTGGTGCCCGAGATCTGCATGGGCGTGGCCATGCTGGTGTTCTTCGCCAAGGTCATGCCCTGGCCGCAAGGCCTGCCGTGGCCGCTGAACCTGGGCGCGATCATCATCGCCCACGTCTCGTTCTCGTTCCCGTTCGTGGCGGTGGTGGTGCGGGCCCGCATGGCCAGCTTCAATCGCGAGATGGAGGAGGCGGCCCGCGACCTGGGCGCCGGCGAGTTCCGCACCATCAGGGACGTGATCCTGCCGCACATGGCGCCGTCGTTGATCGCCGGCGCGCTGCTGGCCTTCACGCTGAGCCTGGACGACTTCGTCATCACCTTCTTCACCGCCGGGCCCGACACGGTGACCTTCCCGGTGAAGGTCTATTCGATGGTCCGCTTCTCGGTGACGCCCGAGGTCAACGCGGCCTCGACGGTGCTGATCGTGCTGACCGTGCTGCTGACGGCGGCGGCGCTGAAACTGCAAGGCAACCCGGCCGCCGCGGCGGGGCATGGGGCGGGGGACGCGAAATGAGCGTGCTCGCAGCGCCCCCTCCGTCTCGCCGCTTCGCGTCGATCCACCTCCCCCGCTTCACGGGTGAGGAGGGTGCGGCTTCTTCCTCCCACGCAACGCGGGGGAGGTGGCGCGATGCGGATACGCATTGTGCCGGAGGGGGCGCTTTGTTCGGAAACTTGTGTGTCGGGGGACAATCGAAGTGACCAAACCCATCATCACCTTCGAGAACGTCACCAAGCGCTTCGGCAAGCTGGCGGCGGTCGACAACGTCTCGCTGACCGTCAACGAGGGCGAGTTCTTCGCGCTGCTGGGACCGTCCGGCTGCGGCAAGACCACCCTGCTGCGGATGCTGGCCGGTTTCGAGACGCCGACCGAGGGGCGGATCCTGATCGACGGCCAGGACATCTCGAACATCCCGCCCAACAAGCGGCCGGTGAACATGGTGTTCCAGTCCTACGCCGTGTTCCCGCACATGACCGTGGCCGACAACGTCGCCTACGGCCTGAAGGTCGACCGCGTGCCCAAGGCCGAGCGCGACCAGCGCGTGGCCGAGGCGCTGGAGCTGGTGCAACTGGGCGGCCTTGGCGAGCGCAAGCCTGATCAGCTGTCCGGCGGCCAGCGCCAGCGCGTCGCCCTGGCCCGGGCCCTCGTCAAGCGGCCGCGCGTGCTGCTGCTGGACGAACCGCTGTCGGCCCTGGACGCCAAACTGCGCGAGCAGATGCGCACCGAGCTCTGCACCCTGCAGGAGAAGGTCGGGATCACCTTCATCATGGTCACCCACGACCAGGACGAGGCCCTGGCCCTGGCCACCCGCTGCGCGGTGATGAGCAAGGGCGTGCTGCAGCAGGTGGCCACGCCCAGTGATCTCTACGAGTTCCCCAACAGCCGCTTCGTCGCCGACTTCATCGGCCAGGTGAACCTGTTCGAGGGCGTGCTGGCCGTCGACGAGCCCAGCCACGCGGTGATCAAGTCGCCGGACCTGCCGGTCGACATCTTCCTGGACCACGGCGTCACCGGCCCGCGCGGCGGTACGGCCTGGGCGGCGATCCGCCCCGAGAAGATCGAGCTGCACAAGAAGGAAGGCGACGAGCCGCCGAACCTGGGCGATTGCCCCAAGGGCTTCAACGCGGTGCCGGGCGTCATCAAGCACGAGGCCTATCTGGGCGGCTCCTCGACCTACGAGGTCGAGATCGCCACGCCCTCGGGAAGCGGGCGGCGCGTGAAGGTCCAGCGCTCGAACCTGACCCGCTGGGATCAGGAAGACTTCAAGCTGGGCGAGACGGTGTGGCTGTGCTGGCACGCCTGCTCGCCGGCGGTGCTGCTGTCGTGACCCATGCCCTTCAAGCCAACCAAAGCTTGTCATCCCGGCCGCAGCGAAGCGGAGAGCCGGGACCCAGGGGCGACCGCGATGCGCCGGCCCCTGGGTCCCGGATAGCGCTACGCGCTTCCGGGATGACGAGCGAAAGGGAGCGAGAGAGGGCGCTGCGCCCATGACCCGCCCCGTCGCCGGGATCATCTGCTGCACGCGCACGGTCGGGATCGAGCCGGCCCAGGCGGTGATGAGCCGCTATGTCGAGGCGACGATGGCCCACGCGGACGTGGCGGCGCTGCTGGTGCCGTCGCTGCCGGGCCGGATGCGGGCGGCAGAGGTTGTCGGTCGGCTGGATGGGCTGATGCTGACCGGCAGTCCCTCGAACCTCGACCCCGCGCTCTATGGCGAGGAGATCGGCGACGCGCCGGGCCCGTTCGACACCGCGCGCGACGGCATGACCGCCGATCTGATCAAGGCCATGCTGGACCTGGGCAAGCCGGTGTTCGGGATCTGCCGGGGCTTCCAGGAGATCAATGTCGCGTTCGGCGGCACGCTGCGGCGGGACATGGCGGCCAATCCCGACCTGATCGCTCACCACGCCCCCGACGACGTCGACTTCAACGGCATGTTCGACCACACGCACGAGGTCGCCCTGACCCCGGGCGGCGTGCTGGCGCGGGCCTTCGGGGCCGAGGCGGCGGTGGTCAATTCGGTCCACTACCAGGGCGTCGACCGGCTGGGCGAAGGCCTCGCCGTCGAAGCCCGCGCCCCCGACGGCGTGGTCGAAGCCTTCTCCGCCACCGTCAACGGCGCGCCCGTGCTGGCTGTCCAGTGGCACCCCGAATGGAAGCCGGCCCAGAACCGGCAATCACAAATCTTCTTCGAAATCTTCGGACGCGCCCTCAGAGGCGCGCCGCTCGTCGTCGATACCCCAGGAGCTTCAAGATGACCGTCCCGATCCGCAACCACGACGTCGCCGAGCTCAAGCGTCTCGACCTCGCCCACCACCTGCCGGCCCAGGCCGACCACAAGGTGATCTTCGAGCTGGGGGGCAGCCGGATCGTGACCCGCGCCGAGGGCTGCTACATCACCGACGGCGACGGCCATCGCATCCTCGATGGCATGGCCGGCCTGTGGTGCGTCAATGTCGGCTACGGGCGCACCGAGCTGGCCGAGGCGGCCTACGAGCAGATGCTGGAGCTGCCGTACTACAACACCTTCTTCAAGACGACGACGCCGCCGACCGTGAAGCTGGCGGCCAAGATCGCCGAGAAGATGGGCGGGCATCTGACCCACGTCTTCTTCAACTCGTCCGGCTCGGAGGCCAACGACACGGTCTTCCGCCTGGTCCGCCACTATTGGAAGCTGAAGGGCCAGCCCAGCCGCACGGCCTTCATCAGCCGCTGGAACGCCTATCACGGCTCGACCGTGGCGGGCGTGTCGCTGGGCGGCATGAAGCACATGCATGTGCAGGGCGACCTGCCGATCCCCGGCGTCCACCACGTGATGCAGCCCTATCCGTTCGGCGACGGCTTTGGCGAGGATCCCGCCGCCTTCCGCGATCGGGCCGTCAAGGAGATCGAGGACAAGATCCTCGAGATCGGCCCCGAGAACGTCGCGGCCTTCATCGGCGAGCCGGTGCAGGGGGCGGGCGGGGTGATCATCCCACCGGACGGCTACTGGCCCGCGGTCGAGGCCCTGTGCCGCAAGTACGGCATCCTGCTGGTCTGCGACGAGGTGATCTGCGGCTTCGGGCGCCTGGGCCAGTGGTTTGGCCACCAGCATTACGGGATCAAGCCGGACCTGATCGCCATGGCCAAGGGCCTGTCGTCCGGCTACCTGCCGATCTCGGCCGTCGGCGTGGCCGACCACATCGTCGCCGAGCTGCGCGAGAAGGGCGGCGACTTCATCCACGGCTTCACCTATTCGGGCCACCCGACCTGCGCGGCCGTGGCGCTGAAGAACATCGAGATCATCGAGCGCGAGGGCCTGGTCGAGCGCGCCCGCGACGACGCCGGTCCTTATCTGGCGAAGGCGCTGGCGCGGCTGAACGGCCACCCGCTGGTCGGCGAGACCCGGTCGCTGGGCCTGATCGGCGCGGTCGAGATCGTGCGCGAAAAGGGGACCAACCATCGCTTCCTGGACAAGGAAGGCGAGGCGGGTCCGATCGTCCGCGACATCTGCATCAAGAACGGCCTGATGGTCCGCGCCATCCGCGACAGCATCGTCTGCTGCCCGCCGCTGATCATCACCCACGCCGAGATCGACGAGCTGGTCGGGATCATCGAAAAGTCCCTGACCGAAGCCGAACCCATCCTCCGCGCGTTGAAACTGGAGGCGGTGTCATGAAGCCCAAGCACAACAAGGCCAAGCGCGACCAGATCCTGGATCGCGGCGTCTCGACGATCGAGGAAGCCAAGGACTGGTTCGCCCGCCAGCACATCGAGGAGATCGAGTGCGTGGTGCCCGACCTGGCGGGCGTGGCGCGCGGCAAGATCATGCCGGTGCGCAAGTTCCTGGGTACGCCGTCGATGAACCTGCCGCTGGCGGTGTTCTACCAGACCATCACCGGCGACTTCCCCGAGTTCGAGGGGGCGGTGAACGCGGTGCAGTCCGACACCGACATCTTCCTGACCCCGGACTTCGCGACCCTGGCCGCCGTGCCGTGGGCGCAGGACCCGACCGCCCAGGTCATCCACGACGCCTTCCACCCCGACGGCCGCCCGGTCGAGGAGTCCCCGCGCCAGGTGCTGCGCCGCGTGCTGGCGTTGTATGACGAGAAGGGCTGGAACCCGATCGTCGCGCCGGAGATCGAGTTCTATCTCGTCGACCGCAACACCGACCCGGACTATCCGCTCAAACCCCCGATCGGCCGCTCGGGCCGTCCGGAGACGGGCCGCCAGGGCTATTCGATCAGCGCGGTCAACGAGTTCGACGCCCTGTTCGAGGACATGTACGAGTACTCCGAGCGCCAGGGCCTGGAGATCGACACCCTGATCCATGAAAGCGGCGTGGCGCAGATGGAGATCAACCTGCGCCACGGCCATCCGCTGGAGCTGGCCGACCAGGTCTTCATGATGAAGCGCACCATCCGCGAGGTGGCGCTGGAGCACGAGATCTACGCGACCTTCATGGCCAAGCCGATGGCGTCCGAGCCCGGCAGCGCCATGCACATCCACCAGTCGATCGTCGACCGGAAGGGGCGCAACCTGTTCTCGGACGAGAAGGGCGAGGAGACCGAACTCTTCCACGGCTTCATCGCCGGCCAGCAGACCTTCCTGCCGGCGATCATGGCGATCCTGGCGCCGTACGTGAACTCCTACCGCCGCATCGCCAAGGACTCCGGCGCGCCGGTCAACACCCAGTGGGGCTACGACAACCGCACCTGCGGCCTGCGCGTGCCGCCGTCCGATCCGGCCAACCGGCGCCTGGAGAACCGCATCCCCTCGTCGGACGCCAATCCGTACCTGGCGATCGCGGCCTCGCTGGCGGCCGGGTATCTGGGCATGGTCCAGGGCCTCAAGCCCTCGGAGCCGGTCGCCACCGACGCCAGCGTGCTGGGCGTGCAACTGCCGCGCAGCCTGTCGGACTCGCTGAAGCTGTTCGAGGCCTGCGAGCCCCTGGTCGACATCCTCGGTCCGACCTTCTGCGCCGCCTATGACCGCGTGAAGCAGGCCGAGTACGAGACCTTCATGCGCACGATCAGCCCGTGGGAGCGGGAGTTCCTGCTGCTGAATGTGTAGTTGCTACTCGCCCCCTCCGGGCCTGCGGCCCTCCTCCCCCAAAGGGGGAAGAAGGCTGGTGCGCACCTTCCGCCCCCTCCGGGGGCGGACGACCGCGAAGCGGTCAGGTGGGGGCAAGTGATGACGGGGAACTGGTACGAGGCCACCGCTTCCGATCGTCCTGACCTGCCGCCGCTATCCGGCGACGCCTTCGCCGAGGTCTGCGTCGTCGGCGCCGGCTTCACCGGTCTCGGCGCGGCGCTGGCGCTGGGGAGCCGCGCGATCGTCCTGGAAGCCGCCCACGTCGGCGCCGCCGCCACGGGGCGCAACGGCGGGCAGGTCCATACCGGCCAGCGGCGCGACCAGGCGTGGCTTGAAAAAGCCGTCGGCCGTGACGACGCGCTCTCGCTGTGGCGGCTGGCCGAGGACGCCCGCGCTCACTTCAAGACCCTGACCGACACGGTTCCTTGCGACTGGCGGCCGGGCATGATCCACGCCCGCCACAAGCCGAACGGCGAGGCCGAGGACGCCGCCTATGCCGACCTGATGAGCGGCCGTTACGGCTATGACCAACTGGCGCTGATCGACGAGGCCGAGCTCGCCCATGAGCTGGGAACCGACGTCTATTTCGGCGGCCTGATCGACCGCGGCGGCGGCCACGTCCACCCGCTGAAGCTGGCCCAAGGCATGGCGCGCCGGGCCATGGCCGCGGGCGCGGTGATCCACGAACACACCCGCGCCGAGACCTGGCGACGCGAGGGCGGCAAGATCGTCGTCGAGACCGCGCGCGGCCGGGTGACCTGCGAGCGGCTGATCCTCACCGGCGACGGCTGCCTCAACGCCATGGCCGGGACGGCGCGTTCGCGGGTCATGCCGATCAACAACTTCATCGCCGTCACCGCGCCGCTGGGCGCCCTGGCCGACGAGATCATCCGCTCCAACGCGGCGGTCTCCGACAGCCGCTTCGTCGTCAACTACTTCCGCAAGACGCCGGACGGGCGGCTGCTGTTCGGCGGCGGCGAGAACTATCGCCCCGGCTTCCCGCGCGACATCGCGGGGATGGTCCGAAAGAACCTCGCCAAGGTCTATCCGCGCCTGGCCGCGGTCGAACTGACCCACGCCTGGGGCGGGACCCTGGGCATCACCATGAGCCGCATGCCGTTCGTCGGCGAGGTCGCGCCGGGCGTGCGCGTGGCGTCCGGCTATTCGGGGCAGGGCGTGATGCTGGCGCCCTATGTCGGCAAGCTGCTGGCGGAGGAGAAGGCGGAGGCCTTGGACCTGCTCGCGCGCGTTCCCACCCCGCCGTTCCCGGGCGGGCGGTGGCTGCGCTGGCCGCTGACCGTGGCGGGGCTCAGCTGGTACGCGCTGCGGGATCGGTTGTGAGCTAAGCCCGCCTTCCTCCCCCATCGGGGGAGGGGGACCGGCGAACGCCGGTGGAGGGGGCTTGCCGACGCCGTACGCTTGCGCGACCCCCTCCGTCACGCTGCGTATTCGCAGCGCGCCACCTCCCCCTAATGGGGAGGAAGGTTGGTACGCATTGACACCCCCGCCGTCCGCCCGCTCTCCTCGCCCGATGACCACCACGACCGCTCCCGCCGCCAGTCTCGCCGACGCGTTCGCCAACGCCGAGCGCCTGCTGGAGAGCGATCCGCGCCTCGCCGCCGAGCAGGCGCGGGCGATCCTGGAGGTCGTGCCGCGCCACGCCGACACCACGCGGCTGCTGGCCACGGCGCTTCGCTTGGCCGGCGAGACCGAGGCCGCGCTCGAGACCATCGCGCCGCTGGCCAAGGCCTTGCCGAACCTGCCGCTGGCCCAACTGGAGCTTGGCCTGTGCCTGGAGCGCCTGGGCCGCACGGCCGAGGCCGCCCAGGCCTTCGACCGCGCCAGCGCCTTGGAGCCGCGCCTCTCCGAAGCTTGGCGGGGCCTGTCCGAAAACCTGGCGCTGCTCGGCGACGAGGCCGGCGCCGAGCGGGCCCTGGCGCGGCAGCTGCGCGCCTCGACCCGCGATCCGCTGCTCATCGAGGCGGCCACGGCGCTGGGCGAGGACCGCCTGGGCGAAGCCGAGCGCCTGCTGCGCGAGCGGCTGAAGGCCGATCCGGCCGACGTCGCCGCCATCCGCATGCTGGCCGAGACCGGCGCGCGCCTGGGCCGCTACGCCGACGCCGAGGGCCTGCTGACCCGCTGCCTGGAGCTGGCCCCGAACTTCGCCGCCGCGCGCCACAACCTGGCGACCATGCTCTATCGCCAGAACAAGAACGCCGAGGCGCTGGCCGAAATCCAGCGCCTGACCGACAAGGAGCCGCGCCACCCCGGCTACGCCAATCTGCGCGCGGCGATCCTGGCGCGCCTGGGCGAGTACGAGCAGGCCATCGCGGTCTGCGAACGGATGCTGGCCGACTATCCCAACCAGCCGAAGGGCTGGATGAGCTATGGCCATGCGCTGAAGACGGTGGGCCGCCAGGCCGACTCGATCGCCGCCTACCGCCAGGCGCTGGACCAGGCGCCGACCTTGGGCGAGGCCTGGTGGAGTCTGGCCAATCTGAAGACCGTGACCTTCAGCGCCGAGGACGTCGCGGCCATGACCGCCGCGCTCGACGTCGCCGGACTGTCGGACGACGACCGCCTGCATCTGCGCTACGCGCTGGGCAAGGCGCACGAGGACGCCGAGGCCTGGGACGAGTCGTTCGCCCACTACGCCGCCGGCGCCGCCATCCGCCGCAAGCAGTTGGACTACGACCCCGAGGAGAACGCCGCCGAGACCGCGCGGACCAAGGCTCTGTTCACCCGCGAGTTCCTGGCGGCGCGAGCGGGGCAGGGCGCGGACGCTCCGGATCCGATCTTCGTCGTCGGCCTGCCGCGCGCCGGCTCGACCCTGATCGAGCAGATCCTGGCCAGCCATTCGATGGTCGAGGGCACCATGGAGCTGCCCGACCTGATCGTCATGGCCCGCCGCCTGGGCGGCAAGACGGTCCACCGCGCCGAGTCCCGCTATCCCGAGGTGCTGGCCGAGCTGTCACCCGAGCAGCTGCGCGAACTGGGCGAGGAGTTCATCGAGCGCACGCGGGTGCAGCGCAAGACCGACAAGCCGTTCTTCATCGACAAGATGCCCAACAACTTCGCACATGCGGGCTTCATCCACCTGATCCTGCCGAACGCGAAGATCATCGACGCCCGGCGCCATCCGCTGGGCTGCTGCTTCTCGGGCTTCAAGCAGCACTTCGCGCGGGGCCAGGCGTTCAGCTACGACCTGACCGACATCGGCCGCTACTACGCCGACTATGTGGAGCTGATGGCGCACTTCGACGCGGTTCTGCCGGGCCGCGTCCACCGGGTGATCTACGAGGCGATGATCGCCGATCCGGAAGCGGAGATCCGCGCGCTGCTCGACCACTGCGGCCTGCCGTTCGAGGCGGCCTGCCTGACGCCGCACAAGACCGAGCGGGCCGTGCGCACGGCCAGTTCGGAGCAGGTCCGACGCCCGATCTTCAAGGACGCGGTCGAGCACTGGCAGAAATTCGAGTCGCACCTGGGACCGCTCAAAGCGGCGTTGGGCCCAGTCCTCGACGCCTATCCGGATGCGCCCGTTATTTGACCATCTGTCGCGGTTCTTGCCATTTCTGCAACACTCCCGCGAATTGACACGGGACTGTAATTTCCAAGCTTGCCGGACTCTTCGGCGCGGGTCGAACATCGTTCCCTCAAATGGGGTTAGGGGAGCGAATGATGTCGCTGGGAACGGTTCGTTCGAGGAGGGTCGGCGTCTATTCCGCGGCCCTCATGGCCTCGACCATGATGACGGGTCTGGCCCACGCCCAGAGCCAGGCCGCGCAAAGCGCCACCGCCTTGGAAGAGGTGGTCGTCACCGCCCAGAAGCGCTCCGAAAACCTGCAGGACGTGCCGGTCAGCATCCAGGCCCTGGGCGGCGAGAAGCTTGAGCAGCTGCAGGTCGGCGCCTTCGTCGACTATGTGAAGTACCTGCCCAGCGTGTCGTTCACGACCAGCGGGCCGGGCTTCGGCCAGGTCTATATGCGCGGCGTCGCCAGCGGCGGGGACGGCAACCACTCCGGCTCGCTGCCCAGCGTCGGCGTCTATCTGGACGAACAGCCGGTCACCACCATCCAGGGCGCGCTGGACGTCCACGTCTACGACATCGCCCGGGTCGAGGCCCTGGCCGGTCCGCAAGGCACGCTGTACGGCGCCAGCTCCCAGGCCGGCACGATCCGCATCATCACCAACAAGCCCACCTCGACCGGCTTCAAGGCCGGGGTCGACGTCGAGGCCAACAAGGTGGACGGCGGCGGGACCGGCCACACCCTGGAAGGCTTCGTCAACATCCCGCTGTCGGACAAGATCGCCGTGCGCCTCGTCGGCTGGGACGTCCGCGACGCCGGCTATATCGACAACGTGGCGGGCACGCGCACCTACACCCGCGGCGACGACGATCCGACCAACGACGTCACCATCAACAACAACAACCGGGTCGAGAAGAACTACAACTCGGTCTACACCCAGGGCGGCCGCGCGGCCCTGCGCATCGAGCTGGACGACAACTGGGTGGTCACGCCCCAGGTCATGGGCCAGGTGCAGAAGGTGGGCGGCCTGTTCGCCTACGACCCCAAGGTCGGCGACCTGAAGGTCTCCCACTTCTATCCGGAAAGCAGCAAGGACAAGTGGGTCCAGGCGGCCATGACCATCGAGGGGCAGGTCGCCAATCTAGACGTCACCTATTCCGGCTCGTATCTGAAGCGAAACGACGTCGTCAATTCGGACTACACCGACTACTCGTACTTCTACGACCAGCTGGGCTCGGGCTTCTACTGGACCGACAACGCCGGCAACCTGGTCAATCCCTCGCAGTACATCCAGGGCAAGGATCGCTATCGCAAGGAAAGCCACGAGATCCGGATCGCTTCGCCCCAGGACCAGAAGCTGCGGTTCGTGGTCGGCGGCTTCTACCAGAAGCAGAAGCACCACATCTTCCAGAACTACAAGATCGACGGCCTGGGCAGCGACTACTCGGTGCCCGGCTATACGGGCACGATCTGGCTGACCAAGCAGGACCGCGTCGACCGCGACAAGGCCGTGTTCGGCCAGGCCGAGTACGACATCACCGACCAGCTGATGCTGACGGCGGGCATCCGCTTCTTCAAGGCGCGCAACACCCTGGTCGGCTTCTACGGCTACGGCGCGGGTTACGGCTCGACCGGCGAGCGGGCCTGCTTCAAGCCCGCCGTGGTCGAGGGCTCGCCCTGTACGAACCTGGACAAGGCCGTGAAGGAGAGCGGCAACGTTCCCAAGGTGACGCTCACCTACAAGATCGATGGCGACAAGCTGGTCTACGCCACCTACTCCAAGGGCTTCCGGCCTGGCGGCATCAACCGCCGCTCGACCCTGCCGCCCTACCAGGCCGACTACCTGAAGAACTACGAGGCCGGCTGGAAGACCACCTGGTTCAACAACAGCTTCCGCTGGAACGGCGCGGTGTTCATGGAGGACTGGAAGAACTTCCAGTTCTCGATCCTGGGCGCCAACGGCCTCACCGAGATCAAGAACGCCAACCAGGCCCGCATCAAGGGCGTCGAGAGCGACATCACCTGGGTTCCGGCGCCGGGCCTGACGATCAACGCCTCGGCCGCCTACACCGACGCCAAGCTCAGCGCCAACTACTGCGGCTTCACCGACACTGCGGGCAACCCGATCACCGAGTGCGCCTCGCCCCAGGCCCCCGACGGCCAGGTCCTGCCGGTGACGCCCAAGTTCAAGGGCAATGTCACGGTCCGCTACGACTTCAATCTCGGCGACTGGGACGCCTTCGCCCAGGGTTCGTATGTCGGCCAGACCAGCAACTGGACCGACCTGCGCACCGAGGAGCGCGGCCTGATCGGCAAGCAGCCGGGCTACTCGACGGTCGACGCCTCGACGGGGATCGACAAGGACGGCCTGTCGCTGTCGGTCTACATCAAGAACATCTTCGACAAGCGGGCCAGCCTCAACCGCTACGCCGAGTGCTCCGAGAGCCTCTGCTATCCGATGACCTACACCGTCCCGAACCAGCCGCGGACCTTCGGGATCAAGCTGGGCAAGACGTTCTAGTTCAAGGTGGGAAGACGAGGGGCGGTCCGACGGGCCGCCCCTTTTCGTTTCGCCTTTTCCCCGCGTGGCCGGGGAGAATGGATTTGATGTGAAGACCTCCGGTTCCAAGCCCCCCAAGCCCTTAGGCCTTTGGATGTGCGTGGCTCTGGTCGTCGGCAACATGATCGGGTCGGGCGTATTCATGCTGCCGGCGTCGCTGGCGCCCTATGGCTGGAACGCCGTCTTCGCCTGGCTGATCACCATTGGCGGCGCGATGTGCCTGGCCCTGGTCTTCGCGCGGCTGGCCCAGGCCTTTCCGCGCGCGGGCGGGCCGTTCGCCTATACCGAGGAGGCGTTCGGGCGGCCGGCGGGCTTCCTGGTCGCCTGGTCGTACTGGATCTCGGTGTGGGTCGCCAACGCGGCCATCGCCATCGCCAGCGTCAGCTACGCCAGCGTCTTCGTTCCCGCCCTGGCCAAGACGCCGGGCCTTGCCGCCCTGGTCACCGTCGCGGTGGTGTGGGCGGTCACCGCGATCAACTGCGTCGGCGCGCGGGCGGCCGGCTGGACCCAGCTCCTGACCACGGTGCTGAAGCTGCTGCCGCTGGCGGCGGTGGCGGGCCTGGCGGGCCTGATCCTGCTGCGCAAGGGGCCGGCGGCGATCGCGCCGTTCGAGCCCTCCGCCCTGTCGGCCGGCGGCGTCACCGCCGCGGCCGCGCTCACCCTATGGGCCCTGCTGGGCGTGGAGTCGGCGACGATCCCCGCCGAGCAGGTCGACCGCCCCCAGCGGACCATTCCGCGCGCCACCCTGCTGGGCGCGGCCTTCACGGGCCTTGTCTATCTGCTGGTGTCGTCCGGCGTGCTGCTGCTGACCCCGGTCGCGGTGCTGCAGACCTCGAACGCGCCGCTGGCCGACTTCGTGGCCTTCCACGGCGGCGGCGACCTGCGTCTGGTGCTGGCGGCCTTCGCCTCGATCAGCGCCCTGGGCGCCCTGAACGGCTGGGTGCTGCTGCAGGGCGAGCTGCCGGCGGCCATGGCCCGCGACGGGGTGTTCCCCGCCTGGATGGCCAAGACCTCGGCGAACGGGACGCCGGTGCGCGCCCACCTGCTGTCCAGCGCGCTGGTGACGATCCTGGTGCTGGCCAACTACGCCAAGTCGCTGGCCGACGCCTTCACCTTCATGGCCCTGCTGTCCACGGCCTCCAGCCTGTTCGCCTATCTCTTCTGCTCGCTGGCCGTGCTGAAGCTGGGGCGCGAGGGCAGGATGCCGCTGTCGCCCGGGCTGGCGATCGTCGCGGGCGTCGCGGCCATCTATTCGGCCTGGACCTTCTATGGCGCCGGCTGGTCGGTGACCTTCTGGGGCCTGGTGCTGCTGGCGGCCGGCGCGCCGCTCTATGTCTGGATGCGGCATGTGGGCCGCCGATCCTCGGAGTCCGTGGAATGATCGCGCGTTTCGTCCTGGCCGCGCTGGCGGCCGCCTTCGCCACCGCCGCAAGCGCGGGCGAAGTTTCCTATGTGCGCGCCGGGCGGTTGATCGACCCTCAGGCGGGCAAGGTCGCGACCGACCGCCTGATCCGCATCGAGGATGGCAGGATCACCGCCGTCACCGCCTGGACCACGCCGCCGACGGACGGTCCGGTGACGGACTGGAGCAAGCTCACCGTGCTGCCCGGCCTGATCGACATGCACACCCATCTGGTCGACGACGAGCAGAGCGAGAACATCGCCCTGCCGCTGCTGCGCAGCGCCGCCCAGCAGGCCTATATCGGCGCCGCCCACGCGCGCGAGACCCTGATGGCCGGCTTCACCAGCGTGCGCGACGTCGGGACCTGGCGGGCGTTCGGCGACGTCGCCCTGCGCGACGCGATCGAGGCCGGCTATGTCCAGGGGCCGCGCATGTCGGTGGCCGGCGCCTATGTCACCGCGCCGGGCGGGGGCGGGGAGCTCACCGGGATCGCGCTGGATGTCACCATCCCCGCCGAGATGCGGCGGGGCGTGGTCGAGGACGCCGCCGACGTGCATCGCAAGGTCCGCGACCTGCTGGTCCATGGCGCCGACTTCATCAAGCTGATCGCCACCGGCGCGGTCCTGACCGAGGGCACCGAGCCCGGCCAGCTGGAGCTCTCCGAAGACGAGATCCGCGCCGCCGTCGAGGAGGCCGCCAAGCGCGGGACCTACGCCACCGCCCACGCCCACGGCGCCGAGGGGATCAAGACCGCCGTCCGCGCCGGGGTCCGCTCGATCGAGCACGGCTCGCTGATCGACGACGAGGGGATCGCCCTGATGAAGGCCAAGGGCGCGTTCCTGGTGGCCGACATCTACAACGGCGACTTCATCGACACCTATGGCCGCGAGCACCACTGGCCCGACGGCATGATCCGCAAGAACCGCGAGACCACGGACGCCCAGCGCGAGGGCTTCCGCAAGGCCGTGAAGGCGGGGGTCAAGATCGCCTACGGCACCGACGCCGGCGTCTATCCGCACGGCTGGAACGCGCGCCAGATGCCCTACATGGTCAAGTACGGCATGACGCCGATGCAGGCGATCCAGTCGGCGACGACCGTGGCGGCCGAACTGATGTCGAAGACGGGTCAGGTGGGGTGCGACGCGCCGGGCTGCTACGCCGACCTGATCGCCGTGGCGGGCGATCCGCTGGCGGACATCTCGGTCCTGATGGCCGCGCCCAAGGTGATGAAGGGCGGCGTCGTGGTGAAGGACGAACGCTAGAGCCCTGTCTCACGCTGGTCGGAAAACGCTCTAGGCGCGAGGCGCGGGGCGGTCTCGTGCATGGGACGCATGGTCCTGGCCTTCGGGCGCCCACACCCGGACGGCGACAGGTTAAAAAACGGTCATAAACGAGCAATTCCTTATATAGACCTATAAGTCATTCTCGTTATCGCCAGGCATTGGCGAATGATACCCGAGGCGTCCAAAACATTCGCTGGGGGTATAGCGTGAATTACAACAAGTTACGTGATGGAAATATCGGCGTTAGAAACCTAATCACGCCCATTATTTTGGCATCTGTGCTTGGTCTGGCGGGTGTCGCCCAGGCCCAAGAGACTAAGAACGAAGTGGACTCGGTGGTCGTCACCGGCAAGCGGGTGTCCGAGGCCGCGATCGCCGTGGGCACCGACCAGGCCACCGCGACGGTGTCGATCACCCGCGAGGCCCTGCTCTCGGCCCCGGCCGGCATCACGGGCCTGAAGATGCTGGAGTCCCTGCCGGGCTTCAACGTCCAGGCCAACGACGCGCTGGGCATGTACGAGTTCGGCAACTCGGTCACCGTCCGGGCCTTCAACTTCCAGCAGGTCGGCTTCCTGCTCGACGACATTCCGATGGGCCGCAGCGACCAGTTCGGCGGCAGCCCGATCTATCGCTATGTCGACAACGAGAACCTGCTGCGGGTGACGGCTTCTTCGGGCGCGGGCGATGTCTCGCTGCCCAGCTACGCCTCGCTGGGGCCGATCGTGGACTACTTCACCCAGCAGCCCGGCGAGACGGCCGGCGGCAAGGTCAGCCAGACCTTCGGCGAGGACAACCTGACCCGCACCTTCCTGCGGCTGGAGACCGGCGAGCATAAGGGCTTCTCGGCCTACGCCAGCGGTTCGGTCATCAACAGCGACCAGTGGCGCGGCCCGGGCACGATCGACCGCGAGCACTACGAGGGCAAGATCCGCTGGGAATTCGAGTCCGGCGACCTGAGCTTCCAGACGGTGCACAACGACTATTTCGACTACGACTCCCCGTCGTTCACGATCGCCCAGTACAAGGGGACGGCCAACGACATCTATGGCCGCAAGGGGCGTGACTTCGGCTATGTCGGCTATATCGCCAACCTGCCGCCGACGGCGAGCGGCCTGAAGTATTCGAACGCCAACTACGCCCAGTACTACAAGTTCGGCCTGAACGCCCGGAGCGACCACCTCTATGGCGTGACCCTGCACAAGGACCTCGCCGACAACCTGCGCTTCACCGGCACGGTCTATTACGAGAAGAAGGACGGCTGGGGCTCCAGCGGCGTCGGCTACGACACCGCGCTGGGCTACTATAACCAGCAGAAGGCCGTGGTGCCGGGCCTGAACGCGCCGCTGGGCCTGCAGTTCGGCATCTCGCAGATCGACGGCATCCGCAAGGGCGCGACCAGCAAGCTGAGCTGGACCCTGGGTGATCACAAGATCGAGGGCGGCGTCTGGTACGAGGACGACGACTATCACCAGCTGTCGAACACCTACAACGTCGCCGGCGGCTCGCCGGAAGGCGCGCCCGACTTCAGCCAGCCCGTCTATCGGACGCGCAACTACACGTCCAAGCGCGACACCTGGGAGGGCTTCCTGAAGGACACCGTCGTGCTGGCGGACGGCAAGCTGAAGGTGGATGCGGGCTTCCGCATGCTGAGCGTCGACTACCAGATGCTGGGCAAGCGCAACCGCGAGGACTTCCGCTTCAGCCAGACCGCCAATCTGCGGACCACCTGGGAGGACCTCTTCCTGCCGCAGGTCGGCGCGGTCTACACGATCGGCCGTGGCCAGGTCTTCACGTCGTACTCGGAGAACATGTCGCTGCCGCGCGGCGCCGACGCGGTCTACTACACCCCGGCGACCGCGAACGTGCCGGCGCCCAAGGCCGAGACCTCGAAGAACATCGAGCTGGGCTATCGCGCCAACCATCCGACCTTCAACGCGTCGGTGGTCACCTACTACACCAGCTTCAAGAACCGCCTGCAGTCGTTCAGCGAATACCTACCGGGCACCACCACCCTGGAAACCTACTATCAGAACGTCGGCGGCGTGCACGCCTACGGCCTGGAGTTCAGCGGCCAGTGGAAGCCCGAGGCGCTGGGCGGCAAGATCTACTTCAACACCAACGCCTCGTATAACAAGTCGGTGTTCGAGGACGGCTTCTCGATCCGTAGCGCCACGGGGGTCACGGACTACCCGCTCAAGGGCAAGAGCGTCCCGGACTTCCCCGAAATCGCTATCCAGGCGGGCGTGACGTTCGAGCCGACCGAATGGGCGGTGATCAATCTGTCGGCGCGCCACATCAGCGATCGCTACAGCAACTTCATGAACAACGAGAAGACCAAGGGCTACACGCTCTTCAACGCCTACATCGACCTCGGCGAAGGCTTCAACTACGGGCCTCTGAAGGACATTAAGGCTCGCATCAACGTCGATAACATCTTCGACAAGGACTATCTGGGCACGATCTCGACCGTCGTGACCGGCGCGGCCAACTACCGCTCCGGCCCGCACCGCACGGCGCAGATCACCCTCTCGGCGGGCTTCTAGCGCGCTCCGGGATGAGACGGGTCGTCTCGTCCGAGTCCTGATTTGAGACCCCTATCCGGGCGAAAGGTCGCTCCTGGCCCGGATAGGGACGTCCATCCAGCTGGTCGTCGCGGGGCGGGACCAGTGTTCAAGCCCAAGCTGCACAAGGGATGGCTAAAATAGCCATTACTCGTCGACGGTGAAAAACCGCACATCTTCGACTGGCGCGGATCGTGCATTGTGCATCGCAGCACAATTTGATTGTGCGATCGCGAAACAACTGTCATGTCAGCGTGGTTAGTACCACGTTAAGTCGTCCCAGGAGGTCTCCCATGACCGAGAATCACTACTACGTCCGACCCGTCGCCGGCGTCTGGCACGTGACTTGGAACGACTCGGCCGAGCTGATCGGCTGCTATTCCTCGCAACATGAAGCCGGGGCTCTCGCTCAACTGCTGGCGCGTCACATGCGCGAGCAGGGCCGCAAGGCCGAGGTCCACGTGTTCGAGCCGGAAGTCCGCACCCCGGCCTGGGGGCGCAATCGCGCCGCCAACCAAGCCGCGGCGTAGACTTTTTGCGCTTGCGCGGAGTCGTGCAGGGCGTGCAAAAGTTTGTCGACCAAGCGTTTAGAGTGTGGTCGCCGCGCACCGCGTAACGGGCGGCGGACAGACCCAAGAAGGATCGAGCGTAGCGTCGCCTCAAAAAAGCCGAGGGCGGACGTTACGGTCCAAGAGAAGGGGGCGCCCGGTCTTCCCGGCGAAAGCCGAAACCGAAGCGCAGGGGTGGTGGGATTGGCGCTGCAACGACAGCGAGCCCCGGCGTCTTCCATTCCCGGCTTTCGCTGGGAAGACCGGAAACTTTAAGCCTCTTCAGGAAGCCAGGCTTCCAAGGCGCGGGCGATGATCGCCGCCGCTTCGTCCGGGCCGAAGGTCGCCGGGTCGAGGCACAGTTCAAGCCATAATCCGTCCACGGTCGCGGTCAGCGCGATCGCCGCCGTGCGCGTGTCGCGCGCGCCCGCTTCGGCGAGCAGCCGCTCCAGTCGCGCCCGGAAATCGGCGTAGGAGCCGGCGTGGATCGCCGCGATGCGCGGCTTGGTCTTCACCAGACTCCAGAAGCCGATCCAGGCGGCCAGCAGGTTGGGGTCCAGCACCGGTGGCGCGAAGCTGGCGGTCAGATAGGCCAGGAGCCGTGCGCGCGGCGCCGGCGGCGCGGCGGCCAGGGCGGCTTCCAGCGCCGCGTCGATCCGCTGGCCGACGGCCTCGTAGGCGCAGGCGATCAGCTCGTCGACGCCCTCGAAATAGTGGCGCAACAAGCCCGGCGAGACCCCGGCCTGGGCGCAGATCGCCCGCACGGATGTCCCGCCCACGCCCTCACGCGCCAACACCACCTCGGCGGCGGCGACCAGGTCTTGGCGGCGGACATCGGGGGCGGCGCGAGTGAAGGCGACGCGGGACCTCACTTGAGATTTCCAGCCAAACAAATCGTGTCATCCCGGAAGCGCGAAGCGCTATCCAGGACCCAGGGGCAGATGCAGTGTGGTGGCCCCTGGGTCCCGGCTCTACGCTTCGCTACGGCCGGGATGACACTGGAATTTTGCGTGAAACGAGACCTCACCACCCCTCCGGCGGCGTCGGCAGTCGGCTCTCCGGAACCAGCGCCCGCAGTTTCCGGCCAAAGCTCCTCAGGGACACCTCGCCGGTGGCCAGCGGGCCCGCCGTGAACGTCCGCGAGGCCATGCCCTGCTGCACGCGGGCCACCAGCTCGGTGTCCTCGGCGTTGACCTGGCGGTTGATGCGCCAGTTCAGATAGCGCGCCGCCTTCATCTCGCGCCGCTCGTCGGGCAGGGCGTAGGCGATCTCGCGGATCATGGTCTGCGTGGCCGAGATCGGGATGAACTGCATGAAGTCCACCTGGTCCGGATAGATGTCGAAAGCGAAGTTCGGCCAGAGCTTGAAATAGGTCCAAAGCCGCTTGCGGTCCTCGGGCAGGTGCGGGACGTCGGGCAGCAGGTCCTGGTACAGCCGCTCGGACGGATTGCGCGACGGCTCGTCGATCAGCTGGCCCCACATCTTGTCGACGAAGGTGTGGGCCTCGACGCCATAGCCCTTGCCGAACAGCCGGGTCAGGCCGGGGTGGGCGACCGGGATGTGCAGGCCGTCGGAGTAGTTGTCGCTGATGTTCTTCCAGTTCACCGCCCGCGGCCGCAGGGTGACGCGGCCGAACGGCTGCAGGTCCTCGAAGCGGTAGGGGGCGACCTCGTGCTCATAGGGCGCCATCATCGTCGCGACGCTGGGGCCTTCTCCCTCCAGGCGCACGAAGACGAAGCCGCGCCAGATCTCGACCTCGACCTTGGCCAGACCCTCCTTGGCCATGTCGAGGGCCGGATAGTCCTCGCGCATCGGCACGCCGATCAGGCGGCCCTCCAGGTCGTAGGTCCAGGCGTGGTAGGGGCAGACGATCCGCCCGCAGTGGCCGACCGGCCCGTCCAGCAGCCGCGCGCCCCGGTGTCGGCAGACATTGGCGAAGGCCCGCGCGCCGCCGTCCTTGCCGCGCACGACCACCAGGCTCTCGCCGACGAACTCGAAGGTGTGGAAGTCGCCGGCCTTGGGGATGTCGTTCAGATGGCAGACGATCTGCCACGAGGGCCGGAAGATCTTCTCCTGCTCTTCGCGGAAGAACCGCTCGGAGTGGTAGGTCCAGCCGGGCAGGCCCCAGTCTGCCTGGGGGTCGTCGTTGGGGATCTGGGTCATGATCTTCCAACCCAAACCAAGCTCGTCATCCCGGCCGGAGCGCACAGCGCGGAGAGCCGGGACCCAGGGGCCGCGCGCACCGCCCCTGGGTCCCGGGTCTTCGCTTCGCTACGCCCGGGATGACGAGAGAATTTGCACGAGAGGCCCGCCATCACCGCCCCTCCACCGACAGCTTCACCGCCATCGTGAAGTCCTTGTCGCGCAGAATCTCGCGCGCGGCGTTGCGGCCGGGATTGCCTGACACCCCGCCGCCCGGGTGCGTGCCCGCGCCGCACATGTAGAGCCCGGCGATCGGCGCGCGGTGGCTGGCGTGGCCCAGGAACGGCCGGGTGGCCCACAGCTGATCCAGCGACATGTGGCCGTGCATGATGTCGCCGCCGATGAGGCCGAACTTCCGCTCCAGATCCAGCGGCGACAGGATCATCCGCCCCAGGACCGAGGCCTTGAAGCCCGGCGCCCAGCGCTCGACCGTGTCGATGATCAGGTCGGCGGCCGCCTCGCGCTCGTCGTCCCACGATCGCCCGTCCGGCAGGGTCGGCGCGAACTGCTGGCAGAACAGGCTGGCCACGTGCTGGCCGGGCGGGGCCAGGGTGGGGTCGATGGTCGAGGGGATCAGGATCTCGACGATCGGCGCCTTGCTCATTCCGCCCGCCTTGGCGTCGCGATAGGCTGCGTCCATGTAGTCCAGGCTCGGCGCGATCACGATGCCCGACTGGTGGTGCTCGGCCGCGTCCTTGCCGGGCAGACAGGTGAAGCTGGGCAGCTCGGACAGCGCGACATTCATCCGGAAGGTGCCCGAGCCGTTCTTGTAGCCGTCGACCGTCTTGCGGAAGTCCGGCGCCAGGGCCGAGGGCGGGACCAGCTTCTTGTAGAGCAGGGCCGGATTGACGTTGGCGCTGACGATCGGGGCCATGATCTGGCGGCCGTCGACCAGTTGCACGCCGACGGCTTTCTTGCCCCCAGGGGCGCTTTCGACCTGGACGGCCTCGACCGGCGCGTCGAGCAGGATCTCGACCCCGGCCGCCTCGCACGCCTTGGCCATCGCCTGGGTGATCGCGCCCATGCCGCCGACCGCGTGGCCCCAGGCGCCCTTCTTGCCGTTCACCTCGCCGAAGGTGTGGTGCAGCAGCACGTAGGCGGACCCCGGCGTGTCGGGGCTGGCGAAGTTGCCGACCACGGCGTCGAAGCCGAAGGCGGCCTTGACCGCATCGCTCTCGAACCAGCCGTCCAGCACGTCGCGGGCGCTCTTGGTGAAGAGGTCCAAGAGGTCGCGCTTGCGCGCGCGCGGCAGCAGGGCCAGGCGCCCGCCCTGGCGCAGAGCGCGCAGGAAGCCGGGCAGGCCGTCGCCCAGGTTCGGCGGCGTCTCCTGGGCGAAGGCGCGCAGCACGTCGCCGATCTCGTCCAGCATGGCGTAGTAGGCCGGCAGCACCTCGGCGTCGCGACGGCTGTACTTGCGGAACGCCTCCTGGGTGCGCTCCAGCCCCCCGCCCAGCTTGATATACTTGTCGTCGCTGATCGGCAGGAAGTTCGAGATCGGCCGTTCCAGGAAGGTCAGGCCGTAGTCGCGCAGGCCCATGTCGGCGATCACGCGCGGGTTCAGCAGGCTGACCGTGTAGCTGGCCACCGAGTTGCGGAAGCCCGGGTGGAATTCCTCGGTCACCGCCGCCCCGCCGACCACGCCCCGCGCCTCGCAGACCGTGACCTTCAGCCCGGCCTTGGCCAGGTAGAAGGCGCAGACGAGGCCGTTGTGCCCTCCGCCGATGATGACGGCGTCGCGGGTTTGGATCGTGGACATCGGCGCGCTCTCCCCAGAGGTGGGAGAGTGTTGCTGTACGATCGTATAATAGGCAAGGGGGCGGAGAGGCAGATGCTCCCCCGCGTCGCGGGGGAGCTGTCGCGGAGCGACTGAGGGGGCGAGCGCCGAGAAGGCCGAGCTAGCCCCCTCCGGCCCTCTGGGCCACCTCCCCCGCGTCGCGGGGGAGGAACACGATCAAGCCGCCTCGGCCTTCCCGCGCGCCGTCAGCCAGTACATCACCGGCGTCGCCACCCGGCTCAGCAGCGTTGACGTGATCAGGCCGCCGATGATGGCGATGGCCAGGGGCGAGTAGAGGCCCGAGCGCTCCAGGGCCAGCGGCAGCAGGCCGCCGATCGCCGTCACCGAGGTCAGCAGCACCGGCAGGAAGCGGACCTCGCCGGCCTTTTCGATGGCGTCGTGCAGGGTCATGCCCTCGCGCCGCAGCTGCTCGGTGAAGTCGACCAGCAGGATGGAGTTCTTGATCTCGATGCCGATCAGGGCGATCACGCCGATCGTCGCGGTGAACGATAGCGAATGGCCGGTCAGGGCCAGGGCCAGGACCGCGCCGAACACCCCGAACGGGATGATGCCGGCCACGACGATGGCGGTCTTGAACTTCTGGAACTCCAGGACCAGCACGGCCAGGATCCCGAACACGGCCACCAGCACCGCCGCGCCTAACCCTGCGAAGCTCTCCGAGGCGGCCTCGGCCTCGCCGCCCAGCGATAGGCGATAGCCGGGCGGCAGGGGCAGGTCCCGCTGCAGCCGCGCCACGGCGTCCTGGGTCACGCCCGAGGCCAGGAACCCGGTCTGGACGTAGGCCGTGATCGTCACCGTCCGCTCGCGGTCGAAGCGGTCGATGCGCGAGGGGCTGGACTTGAGCCTCGGCGTCGCGATCGCGTCCAGCGGCGCGGCCAGGCCGTCGGCGGTCGGGACATAGACCCCCTTCAGGGCCGACAGCGGATTGCGCGGCGCGCCGTCGACCTGGTCGGTCGGCAGGCGCACGCGGACGGCGTAGTCGTCGCCGTCCGGATCGCGGAAGCGGCCGGTCTCCTCGCCCGACAGCGCCAGGCGGGCGACGCGGCGGGTGGCGCCGGCCGGCACGCCCAGGGCGGCGGCCTTGGCCTCGTCAACGCCCAGATCGAGGTCCGTGCGGTCCAGGCGGATCGGGTTGGTGACGTCGCGCGCGCCGGGCGTGGCCTTCAGGATCGTCTCGGCGCGGGCGGCCAGGGCTTTCAGCACGTCCAGGTTCTGGCCGGTCAGGCGAATGGCCACCGGCGCCTCGATCGGCGGGCCGTTCTCGAAGGTCAGCACGCTGATCCGCGCGCCGGGGAAGTTGGCGAAGTCGCGGCGCAGGCGGTCCAGCACCAGCTCGCTCTTGCCCGGCTCCCAACGCTTGAGGCTGACGAACAGCTCGGCGAAGGTCGTGGCGCTCTCGCGCTGGCTGCGGTTGTAGAAGATCTGCGGATTGCCCCGGCCCAGATTGGCGGCCACCCAGGCCACGTCGGGCTCGGCGCGCACGCGCTGCTCGACATAGCGCAGCGCCCGGTCGGTGCGGGCCAGGGACGAGCCGTCCGGGGTCTCGACGCGGATCAGGAACTGCGGCGTCTCGGCCGAGGGGAACAGGGAAGAGCCGATCAGCTTCACCAGCGGCAGGGTGGTCAGGCAGATCGCCAGCAGGATGGCTAGGGTCAGCCACGGCCGGGCCAGGGCCCGATGCAGCACCGGCCGGTAGAAGTGATGGATGCCGTTGTTGACCGCGCGCAGCAGGGCGTTGCCCTCGGGGTCGGAATGCTTGTCCAGCAGGCGGCTGGCCAGGAACGGGATGATGGTCATCGAGACCAGCAGCGAGGCGGCGATGGTGCACAGCACCGTCACCGGCAGGGACTTGATGTAGGCGCCCGAGCCCGCCGGCAGGGCCATCAGCGGCAGGAAGGCCAGCATCAGGGTCGCCGTGCAGCCCAGCACCGCCAGGCTGATCTGGCGCGTGCCGTTGATCGCCGCCGCCGTCCGCTCCTCGCCCTCTCGGATGCGGCGCGCGATGTTCTCGGTGATGACGATGCTGTCGTCGACCAGCAGGCCCAGGGCCAGCACGAAGCCGGCGATCGACAGCTGGTTCAGGGTGAAGCCGAACGCCTGCAGCATCGTCAGGCCGATCAGCAGGCTGAGCGGGATCGAGACCATCACCACCACGCCGGCGCGCGGGCCCAGCGGCAGCAGGGTGATCAAGACGAGGGCCAGGGCGATGCCGAAGTCGCGGAACAGGTTGTTCAGGCGATGCTTGACGTTCTCGGCCTGCACGAAGCCGCGCTCCAGCTTCACGCCGGCGGGCAGGGTCTTCTCGTAGTCGTCCAGCACCGCCTGCACCGCCTGGGTGATGCGGGCGACGTCCTGGCCGTCCTTCTGGGTGACGGTGACGAACACCGCCCGCTTCCCGTTGAAGCGCGCCAGGTGCGAGGGCTCCTGCTGGGCCCAGGCGACGGTGGCCACGTCGCGCACGCGGGTCACCTGGCCGCCGACCGCGCGGACGGGCGTGTCGGCGATGGTGTCCAGCGACCGGAAGGCCCCGCCGGACTTGACGTTGAAGCGTCGCTCTCCCGCCTGCACGGCGCCGATCGGCGCCTCGGCCCCGGCTGACTTCAGCGCGTCGGCGACGGCGGTGGCCGGCAGCTTCAGGGCCGAGAGGCGAGCCAGATCCAAGGTCACCTGCACCTCGGACGGCGGCGCGCCCCAGTACTTGGATTCGCGCACGCCCGGCACGCGGTCCAGCCGCTCGCGCAGCCGGTCGGCGGTCTTTTCGAGCCGGCGCATGGGCAGGATGTCCGAGGTCAGGGCCACCTGGACGATGGCCACTTCGGAGGTCCGCACCCGCTGGATGTCCAGGCGGGTCAAGCCGGCCGGCAGATTGCCCCGGATGGCGTTCACCTCGCGGACCACCTGGTCGTACTTGCGCTCGGGGTCGACGTCCCAGGTGAAGTGCACCGAGATCACGGCCGCGCCGTCGCCGCTGAACGACTCGATCTTGTCGATGTTGTCGAGGCCGTCGACCGCGTCCTCGATCGGGTCGGTGATCAGCTGCTCGATCTCGGTGGGCTCGGCCCCCGGCAGCACGGCGCGCACCACCACGATCGGCACCGGGAAGTGCGGGTCCTCCGAGCGCGGCACGGTGTTGAACGCGTTGATCCCCAGCATCACCAGCAGGCCGAAGGCGACCAGGGTGAACTGCCAGCGGCGGACGGCGAAAGTCGCGAGATCGAACCTCACGGTCAGCGACCCCCGGGGGCGTCGAGTCGGGCGGGATCGATCACCCGCACGGCCTCGCCGTCGGCGACGAAGCCGGCCCCGGCGGTGATCACCTGGGCGCCTTGGGGCAGGCCCGCCACCAGGGCGTCGTCGCCATCGAAGCCGCCGAACGCGACGGCGGTCCGTATGGCCTTGCCGCGATCGAAGCGTAGGACGAAGGCTTGGCGGCCGTTGGCCTCCAGCACCGCCTCGGCGGGGATGCGGGCGTAGGGCTGGGCCGCGTCGGGCGCGGCGCGCACCGAGAGCGTGGCGTGGGCCACCTGGCCGCTGCGCAGGGCCGGCGGCGGGGCGGTGAGCTCGATCTCGACAGAGACCGCGCCGGTGCGGGTGTCGGCGGCCTCGCCCACGCGGGTGACGCGGCCCGCCAGGGCCTGGGCGCCGAGGTCGTCGACCCGGACCTGGGCGGCGTCGCCGACGCGGACCCGGGCGGCCTCGCGCGCGGCCAGCGGCAGGCGCAAGACCAGCGGGCTGGAGAGGTCGGCGACCCGCGCCACGACCTGGCCGGCGGCGACCACCTCGCCCGCCTGGGCGCGGCGCTCCAGCACCACCCCAGACACCGGCGAGACCAGGCTGGCCCAGCGGCGGTCGAAGCGGGCGGCGTCATAGGCCGCCTGGGCGGCCTTCAGCGCGCTCTGACGGTCGTCGATCCGCTGGCGGCTGACGTAGCCCTTGTCGAACAGCGCCTTGTCCCGCTCGACGTCGCGACGGGCGCGCTCAAGGTCGGCGGCGGTCTGTTGCTGGCGGGCGTCGACGCCGGCGGGGTCGATGGAGGCGATGACCTGGCCCGCTCGAACGCTGTCGCCGGCCTCGACCCGCAGGGCGGTCAGGACGCCCGGGATGCGGAAGGACAGCGCCATCTCGCGTCGGCGCTCCAGCGTGCCGGCGCCGCCGACCGTCGCGGCCGCGCCCGGCGCGGCGACCGCCACCGCCTCGACCGGAGTCGGGGCGGGCGGCGCGTCTTCCTTGGACTTGGCCCCGCAACCGGCCAGCGTCGCCGCGAGCAGGGCCGTGGACGCGAGCAGCAGGGTCCGCCACATGGGGTGTTCCAAATCGATCAGTGATAAGTTATCAGTGATCGACAATGCTCGCTTGTCAAGCTTCGACGGCGATGGTCAAGGACCGTGATGACGTCAGCCAGTCCACTCTCCCCGGGCGTCCGTTCCCCTCGCAAGCCCAAGGGCCAAGGCGCCGAGCGCCGCGAGGAGATCCTCGACGCCGCCCAGGCCCTGTTCGCCCAGAAGGGCGTCCACGCGGTCTCGACCCGCCAGATCGCCGAGCTCGCCCGCATCTCGCAGCCGGCCCTCTACGCCTATTTCGCCACCAAGGACGACATCGCCGCCGAGCTGTGCGTGCGGGCCTTCGCGATCCTGGGCCAGCGGATGGCGGCCGCGCGCGCCGCCTACGTCCTGACGCCCGAGAACTTCGAGCGCTGCCTGCGGGTCTATATCGACTTCGGCCTCGACCATCCGGACGCCTATCGCGTGGCCTTCATGCTGGAAAAGAGCGTCGACGGGAGTTTCCTGGAGAAAACCGGCGGCCGGCCGATGCTGGCGGGCAGGGAGGTGTTCGCCGTGTTCGTCGAGATGATCGGCGAGCTGTACGCCCAGGGGGCGATGGCGGGCGAGGACGTCATGGCCGCCGCCCAGTCGCTGTGGGCGGGGCTGCACGGCCTGGTCTCGCTGCTGATCGCCCGGCCCGAGTTCCCCTGGATCGAGCGCGAGGCCCTGATCGCCGCCCACGTGGCCATGCTGCGGCGAGGCGCGTTGAAATAGGGCCGCCGGCCCTTTAGATCAGCGCCTTCGTATTCCGGGAAGGATCCCCCATGGCCAAGCTCCTGCCGCTCCAATCGTTCAGCCTGCAGGAGACCGAGGACGGCTACCGCCTGCTGGTCTCGGCCATCGGCGGGGAGTCGCTCTACGTCTCGATCACGCCCGACCAGATGGACGACATCATCGACAGCCTCGAGAACGCCATGGGCGGCGAGGAAGGCGGCGAAGGCGAGGACGACGTCGAGTACTGAGACCCGACGCCGTCCTGGGTCGATTATTTGTCCTCGCCGTCGAGGAACACGTAGATCACCGCGATCTTGCCGTCGCGGACCAGGATGAAGTCGTGGCCGGCGTAGCGCGGCGGCTCGCCGGGCGGGCCCGAGACCCACGACAGCCGGCCGGCGTCATGGCTGGCCTGGGCCGGCGAGGTCTCGGTGTAGGCGAAGGTCGGGTGGCCGGATCGGATGATCCCGGCGATGCGGTCGATCGCCTCGCGCCCGTGATGGCCCACCCCGTCGGGGCCGTAGAAGACCGCGTCCTCGGCGTAGAGCTCGTCGATCGCGGCCCGGCGGCGGGCGGGATCGCCTTCGCCGAACACCTCGTGAAGATTGCGGATCAGCAGTTGTTCGATGGTCATGGCGTCTCTCCTCGGACTTGGCCTCAGACCTGGGTCATGCCGCCGTCGACGAACAGCTCGGCGCCGGCGATGAAGCTGGCGTCGGCCGACGCCAGGAAGGTGACCGCCTTGGCGATCTCGGACGGGTCGGCGACCCGGCCCAGAGGGATCTGGCTAGCCATGAAGTCCAGCAGGCCTTGCTGGGCGGCGGCGTCGGGTCCGGCCAGCTCGACCAGGCCCGGGGTCTTCACCGGTCCCGGCGAGACGACGTTGACGCGGATGCCGCGCTCCCTCAAGTCGGTCGTCCAGCCGCGCGCCAGATTGCGCACGGCCGCCTTCGAGGCGCTGTAGACGCTGAAGGCCGGCGTGCCTTGCACCGCCGCCGTGGAGCCGATCAGCACGATCGCGCCGCCGTCGCGCAGCAGGGGCAGGGCCTTCTGCACCGTGAAGATCACGCCCTTCACATTGCGGCCGAAGGTGTCGTCGTAGTGCTCTTCGGTGATCGCGCCGAGGGGCAGCATCGAACCGCCGCCGGCGTTGGGGACCAGCACGTCGATGTGGGCGTGGCGCTGCTGGATCGTGTCGTACAGGGTGTCGAGGTCGGCCAGCTTGGAGGCGTCGCCTCGGACGCCGGTCACGTCGCCGCCGATCGCTTTCACGGCGGCGGCCAGTTCGGCCTCGCGGCGCCCGGTCACGTAGACCGAGGCGCCGAGTTCGGAAAAGCGCTTGGCCGTGGCCAGGCCGATGCCGCTCGCGCCGCCGGTCACCACCACCACCTTGCCTTGGAAAGTCTTGCTCATCGTCGTTCTCCTTCATTCGCCGGCGGGGCGTCCGTCGGTGACAAAGGAGATGCGCCTGGAACGCAAATCGGAGTAGACGGGTAAATCGGCCCTCAGCGTTCCATGAATGGGACAATTATGGCGGTAGACCTCAACGACTACGTGCTGTTCGCTGAGGTCGTGGCGCACGGCGGCTTCGCGGCCGCGGGCCGGGCCCTGCGTCAGCCGAAGTCGACCCTAAGCCGCCGCATCGCCGCCCTCGAGGCGCGGCTGGGCGTGCGGCTGATCGAGCGCTCGACCCGCCGCTTCCGGGTCACCGAGGTCGGCCAGGCGTTCCACGAACGCTGCCGCCTGCTGATGCTGGACGCCCAGCAGGCCGACGCCGTGGTGGCCGAGGCGCTCAGCGAGCCGCACGGCCTGGTGCGCTGCAGCTGCCCGGTCGGGCTGGTCGAGGCGCTTTCGCCGACCTTCCAGACCTATATGGCGCGGTTTCCCAAGGTGCGGCTGCAGGTGGTGGCCATCGACCGGCCGGTGGACCTGATCGCCGAGCGTATCGACCTGGCGGTGCGCGTGCGGCTCAGCCTGGACACCGACGCGGCCCTGACCTTGCGCACCCTGGGCCGCTCGACCCGCATCCTGGTCGCCGATCCGCGTCTGGCGATGCGGACGGTGGGGCAGCCGCTGGAGGCCCTGGCCGAGCTGCCGACCCTCAGTCCCACCGACCAGATCGGCGAGCTGGAGTGGGAGCTGGTCGACGCCGAGGGCGAGGCGCGAACGGTCAAGCACACGCCGCGCATGACCTGCGGCGACTTCGGGGCCTTGCGCGACGCGGCCGCCGCCGGCCTGGGCGTGGCCTTCCTGCCGGACCATGCCTGCCGCGACCTGCTGGAGAGCGGGCGGCTGGTGCGGGTGTTTCCGGAGTGGAGCAGCCGGGTCGGCATCGTCCACGTGGTCTTCACCACCCGGCGCGGCCTGCCGCCGGCCGTCCGGGCGCTGATCGATCAGCTGGCCGACGCCTTCCGGCGCGGCGGCGTCACGGACTGACCAGGGACCGCAGCGCCGAGAGCGCTCGCGCCAGGGTCTGACGCTTGGCCGTCGCGCCGAGCGAGATCCTCAGGCCCTCGCCCGCGACGCCCGGCGCCCGGAACGCCTCGGCGCCGACCAGGGCCAGGCCCTGGCGCCGCGCGGCCTCGTCGGCCTTCGCGCCCGGCAGCCAGACGTGCAGGCTCTCGGGTCCGCCGACGGCCGTGGGCAGCAGCTCGGCCGCCAGGGCGCGCCGCGCCGTCGCCTCCGCGCGCACGCCGGCGAGCACGCGACCCGCCACGCCCTCGCGGATCCAACTGGTCGTCACGGCGGCCATCAGCGGCGGAGGCATCTGGGCGATGGCGTGCAGGGCGCTCGCGAAGCCCTCCGCGCGCCCTGGCGGCGCGACGACATAGGCCACGCGCAGGCCCGGCGAGAGCGTCTTGGCGGTGGTGGCGACGTGGAACACGCCCTCGGGCCACAGGCTGGCCAGGGCGGGGAGGGGCGCGGCTGGCAGCAGGCCGTAGGCGTCGTCCTCGATGATCGTCACCCCGGCCGCGCGGGCGACCCCCACGACCGCCTCGCGCCGCGCCAGGCTCATGGTCGCCGCCGTCGGGTTCTGGAAGGTCGGGGTGCAGCACAGCAGGCGAGGGTGGTGCTCGGCGATCAGGCGAGCCAGGGCTTCCGGCTCCAGCCCCTGGTCGTCCATCGGGCAACCGACGACGGTCACCCCGCGCCGGACGGCGGTCGCCAGCAGGCCCGGATAGGCGAAGGCCTCGGCCAGGATCACATCGCCCGGCGCGGTCAGGTGGTCCAGCAGGGCCGAGAGCGCCGTCTGGGCGCCGCTGGCGACGACGATCCGGGCGGGATCGACCTCGCCCAGGCCCGGCGCCAGCCAGGCCGCGCCGGCCGTCCGCTGCGCCAAGGAGCCCGCGCCCGGGTGATAGGCCATCAGCGTCGCCGGATCGGTGCGGGCCAGGATCGCGCCGGTCGTCTCGCGCAGCAGCGCGCCGAGGTTCAGGCCGACGGGCGGCGGCGGCAGGTTCATCGACAGGTCGACAAGACCAGCGTCGCCCTCCTCGGTTCGTGACCGGATGAAGGTGCCCCGTCCCGTCGTCCCCTCGATCAGTCCCCGCTCGCGCGCCAGGGCGTAGGCTCGGGTGACGGTGGTGAAGTCGATTCCGACAAGACGCGCGACTTCCCGCTGGGCTGGGATCTGGTCGCCGGGCTGCAACTCGCCTTCGGCCACCGCCTGCTCCAGCGCCTCGGCGATCCGGCGATAGGCGGGGCCTGGTAACGCGTCAGTGCGCCGCAGCCAGGCGGCCGCCGGATTCGGTGAACCCCTAGTTGCTTCCATGCGTCCAGATCCATACATTATCTGACAAATGTATGGATCAATCCTGCGATTGTAGGAAGGGGTCTTCGATGACCGACGACGTGTTCTATGACTCTCCGACCCCGCTCGAGGCCGGCCTCAAGTGCTGCTGCCCGCGCTGCGGCCAGGGCAAGCTGTTCCAGGGCTTTCTCAAATTGGCGCCGAAGTGCGACCAGTGCGGCCTGGACTATGGCTTCGCCGACCCGGCGGATGGCCCGGCCTTCTTCGTGATGAGCGGCGTCGGCATCGTGGTGACGGCGTTCTTCGCCTGGGCCGAGGTGGCCTGGCAGCCGCCGATCTGGGTGCACCTGGTCACGACCTTCCCGGCCCTGATCCTCGGATGCCTGGCCACCCTGCGGCCGGTGAAGTCCTGGCTGGTGGCCGCGCAGTACATCAACAAGGCCGAGGAAGGCCGCTTCGAGAGCCTGGGCCGGCACGACTTCGACGAGCGGCGGTTGTGACCATCATCGTGTCATCCCGGCCGTAGCGAAGCGGAGAGCCGGGACCCAGGGGCGGCCTCACCGCGCTTGGCCCCTGGGTCCCGGCTCGGCGCGCTGTCGCGCTTGGCCGGGATGACAGCTTTAAAGGCTTACACCCCCAGCGTCCCCGCCACCTGCCGCGTCGCCGCGTTCAGGCGGTTCCAGACATTGATCGCCGAGATGCTGATCAGCAGGCCCGCCAGCGCCTTTTCGTCATAGTGACGCGCGGCCTCGTCCCAGACCTCGTCCGAGACCGGATCGGCCTTGTCGGCGACGCGGGTCACGGCTTCGGCGAGGGCGAGCGCGGCGCGTTCGGCGTCGGTGAAGTAGGGCGTGTCGCGCCAGCCGGCGACGGTGGCCACGCGTTCGGGGCTCTGGCCGGACTTCAGCGCGCCGCGGGCGTGCATCTCCAGGCAGACCCCGCAGCCGTTGATCTGGCTGACGCGCAGGTGCAGCAGTTCGTGCAGGGTTTCCGGCACGCCCTCGACGTGCGCGGACTTGGACAGCGCCATCATCGCCTTCATGGCGTCGGGCAGCAGATAGGCGGGTTGGCTCATCCTGGCGTTTATTTGGCGGGCTTGCATCGCGGGCTCCTTCGGTTTTGCTGACGCCGCCGGTCACATCCGGCGATTTCCTTTCGTCGAAGAGGTGACGAAGCCCGACGGAGCGATGTGACCGATGCCGCCAGAAAATTATCTCGCCGAGCGTTTCGAGGCCGACCGCGCCCGCCTGCGGGGCGTGGCGTACCGCATGCTGGGCTCGCTGCCCGAGGCCGAGGACGCCGTACAGGAGGCGTGGCTGAGGCTGTCACGCACCGGCGCGGACGGCGTCGACAACCTGTCGGCCTGGCTGACGACGGTCACCTCCCGCGTGTGTCTCGACATGCTGCGCGGGCGCAAGGCGCGGCGCGAGGACGCTATCGACGAGGGCGCGCCCGAGCCGTCGGTCGCCGCCGAAGATGTCGTCGAACGCGAGACGATCCTGGCCGACTCCGTGGGTCTGGCGCTCTTGGTGGTGCTGCGCAGCCTGACGCCGGCCGAGCGGATCGCCTTCGTGCTGCACGACCTGTTCGACATGCCCTTCGAGCAGATCGCCCCGATCGTCGAGCGCACGCCCGAGGCCGCCCGTCAGCTGGCCAGCCGCGCCCGTCGCCGCGTGCGGGGCGGCGAGGCGCTGGAGGCGACCCAGACCGCCCAGAAGAGCGTGGTCGACGCCTTCCTGCTGGCCTCGCGCACCGGCGACCTGGCGGGGCTGATGGCCGTCCTGGCGCCGGACGTGGTGGTCCGCTCCGACGTCCTGGGCGGCGGCGGCCAGGTGCGCGAACTGCGCGGCGCCGAGAAGGTGGCCAACTTCTACAATGGTCTCGCCCAGACCGCCCGCACGGCCCTGGTCGACGGCGCGATCGGCGCGGTGGTTGCGCCGCGGGGTCAGCTGGCTCGCGTGCTCGATATCCGCGTCGAGAACGGCCGGATCGTCGAGATCTTCGTCGCCGGCGATCCGGAGCGGTTGGAAACGGTGGAAGTGGCGCTCGTATGATCCCTCTCCCCCTGCGGGAGAGGGGGGCCCGAAGGGCCGGGTGAGGGGTCTCTCCGCCTGTGCGACCCCTCATCCGTCGGCTGCGCCGACACCTTCTCCCGCAAGAGGAGAAGGAATTACTTCAACAGCAGCTGCCCGCGCCGGCTCAGCTCGTCCTTGATCTTGCCGGCGGCCATGCCCAGCAGGCCCGGCAGGCTGACGTCGAGGCGGGCGTGGTCGTCCAGCACCTGGACGATGCCCGTGATCGTCTGGCCCATGGCGGCGGCCGAGAAGTTCAGGGTGTCGCCCGACCAGCTCTGGGTGAAGCGGCTGGGATCGCCGCCGGGGATCTGGCCGGCCATCTGCGAGAACCCTTCCTCCAGGCGGCGCTTGGCCTCGGCCGCGCCCAGCTGGTGGGGGATGTTGATGCTGACGGTCTTGGCCATGACGATCCTCTGAAAGCTCGCCCGGTGAAACGCGAACCGGACGCCCCGGTTCTATACGTCCGTTTCTGGCGCAGGCGAAGGCCAAGGTGTCCTCAGTGACATGAGGGACGCAGACGACATGACCGACTTCGCCATCACCCCGCCCTTCGCCGCGCCGCGCCGTTTCACCCGCCCGGGCCGTCCCGCGGGCCTGCTGGGCGCGATCCACTATGCCGGTGTTCTGCTGGTCTGGGCGGCGCTGTTCGTCGTCGACCGCCCCCTGGCGCTGAAGGTGATGGCCGAGCGTCGCGCGGACTCGCCGATCCCGCGTCGCTGGGGCTGGTAGGGGCTGTTCGGAAAGGCCGAACGGCGCCATCCCTGCGGGCATGTCGATCGTCGTTTCCGCCCGCCCGGTCTCGCATCCGCTGAAGGCCCCGTTCCGCATCTCGCGCGGGGTCAAGACCGCCGCCGAGGTGGTCGAGGTGACCGCCGCCGCCGACGGCCATGTCGGGCGCGGGGAGAGCGTGCCCTACGCCCGCTACGGCGAGACGGTCGACAGCGTACTGGCCCAGCTGGCGCCGGCGCTCTCCGCCGCCGATCCCGAGGCGGCCTGCGCGGTTCTGCCGCCGGGCGCGGCCCGCAACGCCCTCGACCTCGCGCTCTGGGACCTGCGCGCCCGCCGCACCGGCGTCAGCGTCGCGACGGCCACCGGCCTTCCGATCCCGACCGACCTCGTCACCGCCGTCACGGTCAGCCTCGATACGCCCGAGGCCATGGAGGCCGCCGCCCGCGCCGTGGCCGACGCGCCGCTGATCAAGATCAAGCTGTCGGCCGAGAACCCCGCCGCCCGCCTTCGCGCCGTGGCGGCCGCCGCGCCGAACGCCCGCTTCATCGTCGATCCGAACGAGGGCTGGACCTTCGACATCCTGCGCGACCTCAAGCCTCTGTTGGGCGACCTGCCGATCGCCCTGGTCGAGCAGCCGCTGCCCGCCGGCCAGGACCAAGCGCTGGAGGGCTGGGACCCGCCGTTCACGGTCTGCGCCGACGAAAGCGTCCATGTCGGCGGCGATCTGGCGGCCCTGCGCGGTCGCTACCAGGCGGTCAATCTGAAGCTCGACAAGACCGGCGGCCTGACCGAGGCGCTCGCCCTGCTGAATGCCGCGCGGTCGCTCGGCTTCCAGGTGATGACCGGCTGCATGGTCGCCTCGTCCCTGGGCGTCGCGCCGGCGCTGCACCTGGGCGGGGCCAGTGACTTCGCGGACCTGGATGGGCCTTGGTGGCTGGCCGTGGACCATCCCGGCGGCCTGCGGGTGGACCGGGGCCGGATCACGCCGCCGAAGCCGGGGTTCTGGGGGGATGGGGTGCAGGCGGAAGGGCTGTGGCTGTAGCTTAGTTTGCCTTCCTCCCCCTCTGGGGGAGGGGGACCGCCGAACGGCGGTGGAGGGGGCTTTGGCTCGCAGACCCGCTTCGCGGACCCCCTCCGTCTCGATGCGTATTCGCATCGAGCCACCTCCCCCTAATGGGGAGGAAGGTTGTCAGTCAGCTCACGCCAGCCGCGTATTCCCCACATCCACCGCGCCCTCGCACGCGCCACACCGCACCACCGGCTCCAATCGCGCCCCACAGCGGTGTGTCAGGATTTCCGGACTTCCCTCGCTTCCCGCCAGCCAGCGATCGCCCCAAGCCATCAGCGCCGCGATGAGCGGAAAAAGGTCGCGGCCTTCCCGGGTCAGGCGATACTCCCAGCGCTCCGGCCGTTCCTGGTAGCGAACCCGCTCCAGCATGCCGCGCTCGACAAGGCGTCCCAGGCGGTCGGTCAGGATGTTGCTGGCGACCTTCAGCTCCGCCTGGAAATCGGTGAAGCGGCGATGGCCGTAGAAGGCCGCGGCCAGGACGTGGGCGGTCCAGCGGTCGCCCAGCACCTCGATCCCGCGCTCCAGCATCGGATGCAGCGACGGGCCGCCGACATCGTCGTGGCGGGCGCGGCGCGAGTGGCGGGCGGGCGGGGCGGGCTCCAGGCCCGCGCCGGGACCCGGAGAGACCGTGACGTCGCGCACCTTCACCGCTTCGCCACAGGCCTTGCAGACCAGGACCGGGCGCAGAGGCTGGCCGCAGGTCTGGTGGACGATCTGGTGCGACGGACACTCCGGATCGAAGCGCCAGCGCATCTCCCAGCCCAGCAGCATCAGCGCCGAGTCGTAGAGATCGCGGCCCATCGGCGTCAGGCGGTACTCGTGGCGCGGCGGGCGGGCCTGATACTGGACCCGCGCCAGGACGCCCGCGGTCTCGAGCCGCTTCAATCGGTCGGTCAGCAGCGAGCGCGCCACGCCGGTCATCGCCGCGAAGCCGTCGAAGCGCTTCACGCCCATGAAGGCGGCGTACAGGATCAGCAGGGTCCAGCGGTCGCCGATCAGGTTCAGCGCGCGGGCGGCTGAACTGCGGCGGACCAGGGCCGTCGTCGCGGCGGGGACCTCTTGAGGGGCCATGCTGCTTGGTGGGACGCTTCGGCGCGGCGTGTCAACGGCGTGGACTTCGGAGAGGTCGCTTGTATAATCGAACTAACTAGAAAACGGGAGGAGCCGGCATGGTCTATGTGCTGGGCGGCTGGCAGAGCGACTTCGCCGCCAACTGGGCCCGCGAGGGCAAGGAGCTGGCCGACGCCTTCGCGGAGGCCGTGGGGCAGGGGCTGGCGGCCGTCGACCTCGACCCCGAAGACGTCGAGACCGGCCACGTCGGCAATTTCGCCGCCGAGCTGTTCGCGGGTCAGGGCCTGCTGGGCGGCATGTTCGGCCTGGTCCACCCCGCCTTCGACGGGCTGCCGACCGCGCGGCACGAGGCGGCCTGCGCCTCGGGCAGCGTCGCGGTGCTGGCCGCCACCGCCGAGATCGAGGCCGGGCGCTACGACCTGGCCTGCGTCGTCGGGATCGAGCAGATGCGCAACGTCCCCGGCCAGAAGGCGGCCGAGAACCTGGGCAGCGCCGCTTGGGCCGGCCACGAGTTCCAGGACGCCCGCTTCCTGTGGCCGCGCGCCTTCTCAGACCTCGCCGACGAGTACGACCGCCGCTATGGCCTCCGTTACGAGCACTTGATGGGCATCGCCGAGGTCAATTTCGCCAACGGCCGGCGCAATCCCAACGCCCAGACGCGCAGCTGGAATTTCGGCCCCGAGGCCTTCACCGCCGACGACGCCGCCAATCCCGTGGTCGAGGGCCGCACGCGCAAGCAGGACTGCGGCCAGGTCACCGACGGGACCGCCGTGGTGTTCCTGGCCTCCGCGGCGCGCGCCAAGGCCTATGCCGACGAGCGCGGCATCGCGCTGGACAGCATCCCGCGCATCAAGGGCTGGGGCCATCGCTCGGCGCCGCTGAGCTACGCCCGTAAGGTCGAGGCCAGCCGCGACGAGCCTTACGTTTTCCCGCAGGTGCGGCGCGCCATCCTCGACGCCCGCGCCCGGGCTGGCATCGCGCCGGACGTCTCCGGGATCGACGCGGTCGAGACCCACGACTGTTTCACCGCCACCGAATACATGGCCATCGACCACCTGGGCCTGACCGCGCCCGGCGAGAGCTGGAAGGCGATCGAGGCGGGCGACATCGCGATGGGCGGCAAGCTGCCGATCAATCCGTCTGGGGGCTTGATTGGCACGGGGCATCCGGTCGGCGCGACCGGGGCGCGGATGCTGCTCGACGCCTGGAAGCAGACCTCGGGCCAGGCCGGCGACTATCAGGTCGAGGGCGCGCGGACGGTGCAGACCCTGAACATCGGCGGCTCGACCACGACGACGGTGAGTTTCGTCGTGGGGACGTGAGCCGTTCTTCCTCCCCATTAGGGGGAGGTGGCGCGGCGCGAATACGCGCCGTGACGGAGGGGGTCGCGAAGCGCCCGCCCTGCGGCGGCCGACCCCCTCCACCGCCGTTCGGCGGTCCCCCTCCCCCTAATGGGGAGGAAGAAATCCGTTTCGCCCCGCCGCCCGTATCAACCGCATCTTCCGCCCAGAGCCCTCCATGCCCCTCCTGACCGTCCTCGCCGTCAACGCCGCCGTCTCGGCGGTCGCGTTCCTGGTCCTATGGGCCGTCAGCCTGAGGACCCGGGACGTCAGCTTCATCGACGCCTGGTGGGGGCCGAGCATGGCGCTGCTAGCCTGGAGCACGCTGTTGCAGGGGCCGCATACCCCGCACGGGCTGCTGTTGACCGGGCTCTGCACCCTGTGGGCGGCGCGGCTGGGCGGGTATCTGTTCTGGCGCTGGCGCAAGCACGGCGCGGACCGCCGCTATGTCGCGATCTTCGCCCACTACGAGAAGACCAAGCGGTGGAACTTCGCCACCACCTCGCTGATCATCGTTTTCGGCCTACAGGCGGTGCTGGGCTATGTCGTCGCCCTGCCGGTGCAGTTGGGGCAAGGGCCGGGCGCGCTGGGCGCGCTGGCCTATGCTGGCGCGGCGCTGGCCATCGTCGGCATCCTGTTCGAGACCATCGGCGACGCCCAGCTCACCGCCTTCAAGGCCAATCCGGACAACGCCGGCAAGGTCATGGACCAGGGCCTGTGGCGCTACACTCGCCACCCGAACTATTTCGGCGACGCCTGCGTCTGGTGGGGTCTCTACCTGATCGCCGCCGAGACGGGCCTGGGCGCCTGGGCGCTGCCGGGTCCGGTGCTGATCACCTTCCTGCTGACCAAGTGGAGCGGCGTGCCGACCACCGAGGGCAAGATGAAGAAGTCCAAGCCGGGCTATGCGGAGTACGTGGCGCGGACCAGCGGGTTCGTGCCGTGGTTTCCGAAGAAGGTCTAGCGCCCCCTCCGTCGCGCCGCGTATCCGCGTCGCGCCACCTCCCCCGCTTGGCGGGTGAGGAGGACCCTGCATCCTCCCTCGTGTAACGGGGGAGGTGGATCGGCGCGAAGCGCCGAGACGGAGGGGGCGCTTACGCCGCCCGCAGCTTCCCGATCAACGCCATCGCCGCCGCCGGATTGCGCACCTTCGCCCCGGCGATGAAGTAGGCGAACACGTCCCCGCGCTGGGCCCATTCCCGGGCCTGCTTGGCGATCCCGTCCAGCTCGTCCGAGGTCATGCCCGTCGGCTCGTCCGGCTTGCTCGACATCAGGCGGGCGTAGGTGAAGTCGGCGGTGGGCTGGTCGATGCAGGGCCAGGTCGGCTCCTCGTCGTCGACGGCGTAGACGATGGCCGCGCCGTACTGGGCGGCCAGATCGTAGAACTCCTGGCAGGCGAAGGTCGGGCTGCGGACCTCCAGCGCGTGGCGCAGCCGCAGGCCCTTCAACTCCTTCGGCAGCAATTTGAGGAAACCCTCGAAATCCGCCGGATCGAACTTCTTGGTCGCCATGAACTGCCAGTTGATAGGGCCAAGCTTCGGGCCCAGTTCCTCGAGCCCCTGGGACAGGAATTTCTCGAGCGAGTCGTTGTTCTCCGACAGCACGCGGCGGTTGGTGCAGAACCGGCTGGCCTTGACCGAGAACACGAAGTCGTCCGGCGTCTCGTCGCGCCACTTCTGCCAGCTGTTGGGCTTGCAGGTCGAATAGTAGGTGCCGTTGATCTCGATGCTGGTCAGCTTGGACGAGGCGTATTTCAGCTCGTCCTTCTGCTTGAGATCGTCGGGATAGAAGGTCCCGCGCCAGGGCTCGAACGTCCAGCCGCCGATGCCGGTTCGGATCTTGCCCATGTGCGGATGTTCCCTTGATGTTCTCGCGGAAATTAGGCGAGGTTTCGCGGGGCGTCGAGAGACAATAGCGCCCCCTCCGTCACGATGCTGACGCATCGTGACACCTCCCCCGCGATGCGGGTGAGGACGAGCTTCATCCTCCCCCCGTGCAACGGGGGAGGGGGACCGCGAAGCGGTGGAGGGGGCGCTCACGAGGTCCTCAACACTCCACCCGGTTCACCGACAGCCCCACGGCCAGACCCCCCATCGAGGTCTCCTTGTAGATCTCGTTCATGTCCTCGCCGGTGCGCTTCATCGTGGCGATGACTTTATCCAGAGACACCGAGTGCTGGCCGTCGCCCAGCAGGGCTAGGCGGGCGGCGTCGATGGCCTTGATGGCGCCCATGGCGTTGCGTTCGATGCAGGGGATCTGGACCAGGCCGCCGATCGGGTCGCAGGTGAGGCCGAGGTTGTGCTCCATGCCGATCTCGGCGGCGTTCTCGATCTGGGCGTTGGTCCCGCCCAGCGCAGCCGCCAGGCCCGCCGCCGCCATCGAACAGGCCACGCCCACCTCGCCCTGGCAGCCGACCTCGGCGCCGCTGATCGAGGCGTTGCGCTTGTAGAGCGCGCCGATCGCCGCGGCCGTCAGCAGGAAGGTCCGCACCTGCTCGGGCGAGCCGTTGTGGAAGCGGACGAAGAACCGCAGCACCGCCGGGATCAGCCCGGCCGCGCCGTTGGTCGGGGCGGTGACGACGCGGCCGCCGGCGGCGTTCTCCTCGTTGACCGCCATGGCCCACAGGTTGACGAAGTCCATGGCCGCCAAGGGATCGCTGATCTGGCGCTCCATCCGGCCCTGGATGGTCTGGTGGATCTGCCGGGCGCGGCGCTTGACGGTCAGGCCGCCGGGCAGGACCCCGTCCTGGCGCATGCCGCGATCGATGCAGGCCTCCATGGCCCCGAAGACGCGGTCGAGCCCGGCGTTCATCTCGCCTTCGCTCATCCGCGCCTGCTCATTGGCGGCCATGACCTGGGCGATGGTCAGCTTGGCCCCCTCGGCGCGTTCCAGCAGGTCGGCCGAGCTCTCGAACGGGTAGGGGACGGCGGGGCCGTCCTCGGGCGGGGTGTTGCGGCCCATCTCGCTCTCGTCACGGACGAAGCCGCCGCCGATCGAGAAATAGGTCCGCTCGGCCAGCGGCGCGCCGGCCTTATCATAGGCCACGAAGGTCAGGCCGTTGGGATGCTGCGGCAGCCGTTCGTGGCCCAGCCAGACGATGTCCTTGGCCTCGTCGAAGGCGATGTCGACCTCGCCGCCCAGCTTCAGCGACTGGTTGGCCTGCACGTCCAAAAGCGCCGCCTCGCCCGCGTCGGGATCAAGGTCGGCGGGGATGAAACCCAGCAGGCCCAGGATCACCGCGCGGTCGGTGGCGTGGCCACGCCCGGTCAGGGCCAGGGACGCGTAGAGGCGCGTTTCGACCCTTGCGATCTTCTCCAGGTCGCCCGCCGCCCGCAGCCGCGCCACGAACAGCCCGGCCGCTGTCATCGGCCCCATGGTGTGGCTGCTCGACGGGCCGACGCCGAGTTTGAAGAGGTCGAAGACGGAGGTGGTCATGGGGTGCTTCGCGTCAAAATAAACTTGTCATCCCGGCCGCAGCGAAGCGGAGAGCCGGGACCCAGGGGCAACCGCGGTGCGCCGGCCCTGGGTCCCGGATAGCCTCTACGAGGCTTCCGGGATGACAAGAAAAGTTAGGCCTACTTCCGCTGCGCCGCCGTGGCGTCGCGCAGGGCCTTGAACTCCGAGCCGGCCTGCCACTGCGGCCAGACGCGGCTGTTGGCGAGGTCGGCGCCGATCTCGTAGACGAGGCCGATATCGGCGGCCTGGCCGGTGAGATCCCAGTCGGGCGACCATTCGTCGGCCGGCTGGTGGTAGCGCTTCTCGACGTAGTCATCTTCGGCCTTCTGACCGGCTTCCTTGCCGCCGTTGACGAGGTCCGTGCCCGAGCCGATCGAGATGGCCGGCACGCCGCGCTTGGCGAACGGGAAGTGGTCCGAGCGGTAGAAGTGGCCGGCCTGCGGGACCGGATCGGGCGAGAAGTAGCGGCCCTTGGCCGTGGCCTTGGCGACCAGCATGTCCTGCAGATCAACCTTGCCGTCGCCCGAGGTGGTGACGTCCTTGGCCGGACCGGCGGCCGACAGGGCGTCGATGTTGATGTCGCCGACCGTCGTGGCCAGCGGGAACAGCGGATTGGCGCTGTAGTACTCCGAGCCCAGCAGGCCCTTCTCCTCGGCGGTCACGGCCAGGAACAGGATCGAGCGCTGCGGGGCGGGCTGGCTCTTGAAGGCGCGGGCCAGCTCCAGCAGGGCGGCGATGCCATCGGCGTTGTCGACCGCGCCGTTGTAGATCTTGTCGCCACGCGCGTCCGGGGCGCCGACGCCGAGGTGGTCCCAGTGGCCGCTATAGATGATGGTCTCGTCCGGATACTTGGTCCCGACGATGCGGCCGGCGATGTTCTTGGAGACGATCGTCTCGTGCTTGACCTTGTAGTCGGCCGAGAAGGTCGCGCCGGTCAGCGTGACCGGCTTGAAGTCGCGGGTCTGGGCCTGCTTCTTCAGGGCCTCGAAATCGAGGCCGGCCTGCTTGAAGAGGTCGACGGCGACGTCGCGCTGGATCCAGGCCTCCATCGACGGGTGCGACTTGGCCGGCTCCTTGCGGACGATGTCGAACATCACGTTGGTGTTGGAGTTCTTGACCGTGTTCCAGCCGTACGAGGCCGGGGCGGTCTCGTGGACGATCAGCACGCCGGCGGCGCCCTGGCGGGCGGCCTCCTCGTACTTGTAGGTCCAGCGGCCGTAATAGGTCATGGCCTTGCCGCCGAAATCACCCGAACCGGTCTCGAAGTCCGGATCGTTGATCAGCACGACCAGGATCTTGCCCTTCAGGTCCATGCCCTTGAAGTCGTCCCAGTTCCGCTCAGGGGCCTTGACGCCATAGCCGACGAAGACCAGCGGGGCGTCCTTGATCGAGACGGCGTCGACATTGGTCATGGCCGCGCGGATCGCGACCTGCTCGCCTTGGGTCAGGGCTTGAGCCTTGCCGCCGACGGTGACGCTGGCGGCGACCGGGCCGTCGATCTGGAACTTGCCCAGCGGCACGTCCTGGGTCCAGGCGCGCTTGCCGTCCTTCTGCACGTCGCCGGCGGGCGTGAGGCCGATGGCCTTCATCTGGTCGGTGATGTAGGCGACCGTCTTCTTCTCGCCTTCGGTGGCGGGCCCGCGGCCCTCGAACGCGTCCGATGACAGCACCTTGATGTGGGCCGAGAGCTTGGCGGGGTCGATCTTGGGCGCGTCGGCGGCGTGCCCCAGCATGGGCGCGGCGAGAAGGGCGGTGGCGAGCAGCAGGCGTTTCATCGCAACTCCATCCGGGAGCAAATTTTGTCGTCGAGCGGGGGAACGTAGCTGGCGTTTTTGAAGGTCGCCAGCGCTACTTGCCCCCACCTGACCGCTTCGCGGTCGTCCGCCCCCGGAGGGGGCGGAAGGCGCGCGTCCTTCTTCCCCCTCCGGGGGAGGAGCGCGAAGCGCGGAGGGGGTGAGTCAGGAACTCACCCGTCGCCCATCCACCGCCCACCGCTCCAGCCGCGTCCCGTCCCAGACGTGCAGGGCGTCGTAGAGGTTGATGGTCGGGTCGCAGTGGCCGGGCTGCAGCCAGACGACCTCGCCGACCTTGGGCGCGTCGGCGGGCCAGGCGCGGGACGGGTCGGCGTCGGCGCCGGCGACGGCCTTGTCGAAGCCCAGGGGCGAGCCGCCCGAGGCCTTGAGCACGTCGAAGGTCGCGGGGTGGGCGATCATGCCGTGCTCGTCGCCCATCGGCCGCCACAGCGAGCCGGGCGCCGCGCCGGAAACCACCCGGGCCGGAGGGCCGTCCATCGACATCGCCTTGAAGCCCGCGTCGCAGACGACGTGGCTCTTGTGGCGGGCCGAGACGATGGTCGAGGCCACGAACAGGGACGGCTCGAACGGCCAGTCGCCGCCGCCCGGGGCGCCGCAGACGTCGTACTCAACGTCCATCACCGCGTACGAGCCGGCCTGCAGTTCGGTGAAGACTCCCGAGGCCAGGTCGAAGGCGTGGGTGCCGGTGCCGCCGCCCGTCACCACCGGCGGCGGCAGACCCGCGGCGGTAAGTTCGGCGACCAGGGCCTTCAGGGTGGCGAAGGCGGCCTCGTCGGCGCTCTTCCGCACCGCGCCGTCGTCCAGATGCTGCAGGTGGCCCAGATAGGCCTGGATCCCGCCAAAGCGCAGGCCGGGCGCGGCGTCGGCGGCGCGGGCCAGGGCCAGGGCCTCGTGCGGATAGACCCCGGCGCGGTGGGTGCCGAGGTCGAGGTCGATCACGACGTCCAGCGTGACGCCGGCGGCGACGGCGGCGTCCGAGAGCCGGTCGACCTGCCCCTCGTCATCGACGACCGCGCCGATCGTCACGCCCATGGGGATCCCGGTCCTGGCCAGGGCCGCCAGGCGCGGCGGGCCCCAGGCCGGGACGGGCGCGGTGACCAGCACGTCCTTGATCCCGCCGGCCACGTAAGCCTCGGCCTCGCCCACCGTCTGGCAACAGAGACCCACGGCGCCGCGCGCGACGATCAGCCGGCCGAGTGTGGAGCACTTGTGAGTCTTGCCGTGGGCGCGGAGCCGGACCCCGGCCGCGTCGCAGAGGGCCTGCATGCGGTCGATGTTGCGCTCGAGGGCGGCGCGGTCGACGACGAGGAGCGGCGTCTGGGGGAGGGCGGTCGCGGGCGGCAGGTTCATGGGGCTTCCTCTTTTTCGAAGACCCTAGCGCCACCACCGTCACGCGGCTACGCCGCGCGCCACCTCCCCCGCTTCGCGGGTGAGGAGGAGTTCCATCCTCCCCCGAGCAACGGGGGAGGTGGCCCGGAGGGCCGGAGGGGGCGCTTAGAGTTCGCCCCGCAGCACGCTGGCGAACAAGCCCGGATCGACATTGCCGCCCGACAGCACGATCGCGGCCATCTTGCCCTTGAGGTCCACCTTGCCCGTCAGCGCCGCGGCCAGGGCCACGCAGCCGCCGGGCTCGACGACCAGCTTCAGCACCGAGAAGGCGTAGCGCATGGCCTCGGCGACCTCGGGATCGGTGACGGCGACGCCGCCGGCGAGGTTCTTCTGGTTGATCGGCCAGGTCAGCTCGCCGGGGATCGGGGTCAGCAGGGCGTCGCAGAACGAGCGGGCGTCCTTGTCGATGGTCTCGCGCTGGCCGCTCTCCAGCGAGCGCCGGGTCTCGTCGAAGCCCGCCGGCTCCACGCCCCAGATCTCGGTGGCCGGGGACAGGGCCTTCACCGCCGTCGAGGTCCCCGCCATCAGCCCGCCGCCGCCGACGCAGCAGACCAGGATGTCGAGCTTGGCGCCGCGCGCGGCGGCCTGCTCGACGATCTCGATCCCCAGCGTGCCTTGACCGGCGATGATGTGCGGATCGTCATACGAGGGGACCACGACGCAGCCGCGCTCGGCGGCGATCTGGTCGGCGATGGCGACGCGGTCCTCGGTGAAGCGGTCGTAGAACCGGATCTCGGCGCCGAACCCGCGCGTCCCCTCGACCTTCACCGCCGGCGAGTCGCTGGGCATCACGATCAGGGCCGGGCAGCCGACCAGCTTGGCCGCCAGGGCCACGCCCTGGGCGTGGTTGCCGGACGAGAAGGCCACGACCCCGCGCGCCTTCTCGTCGTCGGTCAGCTGGCTGAGACGGTTATAGGCGCCCCGGAACTTGAAGGCCCCGGCGCGCTGCAGCGTCTCGGGCTTGAGAAAGATCCGGCCGCCCAGGCGCTCGTTCAGCGCCGGACTCTCGATCAGCGGCGTTTCGACGGCTAGGCCCTTCAGGCGTTGGGCGGCGGCTTGGATGTCGGCGAGGGTGATGCTCATGCGGCGAAGTTCTACGGGCGCGCCGCTAGCTTTTGAAGCCTTGCGCCCCATTTGAACGTCCACGCGGCGTTGTCGCCTGCAAGGTTTCGAAACCCTTTGCGAGCTTCGCCGTTCACGACATAAGAGCCGTCGGGGGCTCAGATCAGGACGACTCGATGAAGACCGCCAACTTGGCCTCCGCGGCCTGCCTTACGCTCGGGGCCGCCGGGCTGGCTTTCGCCGCGCCCGCCGCCGCCGGAGAGGCTTTCGTCGGCGTCTACAAGCACGACGTCACCTTCATCGGTAAGGCCGTGGGTCTGGGCGCCGCCGGCCGCGAGGACGGATACGACGTCCACCTGGGCTATCGCACCGACAAGATCGAAAGCCTTGGCTGGCTGGGCAAGCCGCAGGCCCATGCGATGGTCTCGATCAACAGCGAGAACACCTCCAACTTCGCCGCCGCCGGCCTGAACTGGAAGATCGATTTCGGCCAGCCGGGCGGGTTCTACCTGCGGCCGGGCATGGGCCTGGCCTATACCGACGGCAAGGCCAAGCTGCCGCCCGCCAACGCGCCAAACATCAGCGACGAGGAACGCGCTCGCCGCACCTATCTCTACTATCACCGCATCGAATTCGGCTCGCGCGTGCTGTTCGAGCCGGAGCTGGCGCTGGGCTATCAGGTCAGCGACCGCGTGTCGGTGGAGCTCAGCTACACCCACCTGTCGAACGGCCAGATCTTCCACCAGGGCAAGAACCAGGGGCTTGACGACGCAGGGGTTCGGCTGGTTTACGCCTTCTGACTTCGCGACGGGCCGATTTGACGGCTGGCGTGACGCCGCCCAAAACTGATTGAACGCTCGGGGTCGAGTCCTGTCGAAGGACCTCGCGGCGTCACCCGGCAGGCGACAAGGCATATCTCAACCATGGCCAACGTGACCGTTGTCGGCGCCCAGTGGGGCGACGAGGGCAAGGGCAAGATCGTCGACTGGCTCAGCAACCGCGCCGACGTCGTGGTGCGCTTCCAGGGCGGCCACAACGCCGGCCACACGCTGGTGGTCGACGGCAAGGTCTACAAGCTGGCGCTGCTGCCCTCGGGCGTGGTGCAGGGCAAGCTGTCGGTGATCGGCAACGGCGTCGTCGTCGACCCGTGGCACCTGCTGACCGAGATCGACAAGATCGCCGACCAGGGCGTGGCCATCACGCCCGAGCTGCTGATCCTGGCCGACAACGCCTGCCTGATCCTGCCGCTGCACCGCGACCTCGATCAGGCGCGCGAGGCCGCCTCGACCCAGAAGATCGGCACCACCGGCCGCGGCATCGGCCCGGCCTATGAGGACAAGGTCGGCCGCCGCGCCATCCGCGTCGCCGACCTGGCCGATCCGGAAGCCCTGAAGCCCAAGATCGACCGCCTGCTGGCCCACCACGGCGCCCTGCGTCGCGGCCTAGGCCTGCCCGAGGCGAGCGCGCAGGAGCTGTTCGACGCCCTGATGGCGCTGGCGCCGCGCATCCTGTCCTACGCCCAGCCGGCCTGGCGGGTGCTGGACCAGGCCCACAAGGCCGGCCGCCGCATCCTGTTCGAAGGCGCGCAAGGCTCGCTGCTGGACGTCGACCACGGCACCTATCCCTTTGTGACCTCGTCCAATACGGCGGCGGGCCAGGCCTCGGCCGGTTCGGGCATGGGTCCGTCGGCGACCGGCTATGTGCTGGGCATCGTCAAGGCCTACACCACCCGCGTCGGCGAAGGCCCGTTCCCGGCCGAGCTGTTCGACGAGGTCGGCAAGCACCTGTCGACCGTCGGCCGCGAGGTCGGCGTCAATACCGGCCGCGCCCGCCGCTGCGGCTGGTTCGACTCGGTGCTGGTGCGCCAGTCGGTGGCCATCAACGGCATCCACGGCGTGGCCTTGACCAAGCTGGACGTGCTGGACGGCCTGGAGACCCTGAAGATCTGCGTCGGCTACAAGATCGGCGACAAGGTCCTCGACTATCTGCCCGCCGGCCTGCGCGACCAGGCCGCCGCCACGCCGGTCTACGAGGAGCTGGAAGGCTGGAGCGAAAGCACCGCCGGCGCCCGCTCGTTCAAGGACCTCAACGCCAAGGCCATCAAGTATGTCCGCCGCGTCGAGGAGCTGATCGGCGCGCCGGTCGCCTTGCTGTCGACCAGCCCGGAGCGCGACGACACCATTCTCATGCGCGATCCCTTCCAGGGATAGCCTGGCCTGACGCGCCATCCCTGGAAGGGGAGGGCGCGTCAGCAAACGCCGTGGAAGGCTTCCCGCGCGGCAAAGCTTGGTGAGCCTTCGCGCCCAGGATTCTCCTGGATTGCCTTGGGCGGTTGTTCGTTGACCATCGTGGCCCCGTGCTCACTGAAACACGCATCGGCGCCGTCGGACGATGTCCGTCCACGAACGGAACGGACCGTTGGATGAATCCTGTTATGGTCCAGCCAGTGGCGATCCAGGGGGCGGCGTTTGGGCCTTAGTGAGCTTCTCAACGACGGGATCGATGGCGCCTCGCTGGAGATGAGCCGACGCGGAATGGCGGGCCGGCTGGTCATGACCACCCTGGTCGGCGTTCTGCTGGCCTATGCCTTCGGTCCCTACGCCCTGCTGCCCTGGATCGTCGTCAACGCGGGGCTGGAAGGCCTGCTGCTGCTGATCAAGGCCCAGTTCCGTCCCGCCTCGGAGCGGCGCTTTCCGATGATCCGACGCCTCGGGCCCGGCATGGCGTTCAGCGTGACGTGGTCGATCACGGCTTGCCTGCTTTGGATCCACGGTTCGGCGGGCCTGAAGTTCGCCGCCCTGATGGTCATGTTCGGCCTGCTGATCGAAGGGCTGAAATACGCCGTGGTCAGCCGCGCGCTGCTCCTGGCCTTGGCGCCGCCGCCGTTCGCCGCGCTGATCTTCGCCGCCGTGACGTCACAGCACTGGCAGGGCTGGGAGTACGTGGTCCTGGCGGTGGTGATGGTCGGCGTCCTCAGCTTCTCCATGGACGCCGTCCGCCTGCTGCGCGCCAACGCCCAGGCGCTGGAGGAAGCCCAGGCGGAGGCCCAGGAGGCCAGTCGCTCCAAGTCCGCCTTCGTGGCGATGATGAGCCATGAGCTGCGGACGCCGATGAACGGCGTTCTGGGCCTGGCGCACGCGCTGAGCACGACCCGGCTGGACGTCCGGCAGGCCGAGTATGTCGACATGATCATCCAGTCGGGCGACGGCCTGATGACCATCCTCAACGACATTCTCGACCTGTCGAAGATCGAGGCGGGCAAGCTGGAGCTGGAGATCGCGCCGTTCGACATCCGCGCGCTCGCCGGCCAGATCCGGCTGCTCTGGAGCGAGACGGCGCGGGGCAAGGGCGTCGAGTTGGCGCTGGAGGTCGATCCCGCCACGCCGGCCTGGCTGCTGGGCGACGCCGCGCGCGTGCGCCAGATCCTGATGAACCTGGTGTCCAACGCCCTCAAGTTCACCTTGGCCGGCCGCGTCGTGATCGGCGTCGCGCCGGCGGAGGGCGAGATCGTCCTGTCGGTCACCGACACGGGCGTCGGCCTGACCGCCGAGCAGCGGGCGCGGCTGTTCGCGCCCTTCGCCCAGGGCGACCGCTCGACGGCCCGACGCTTCGGCGGCACCGGCCTGGGCCTGGCGATCTGCCGCCATCTCGCCGAGCTGATGGGCGGCGCGATCGGCGTCGAGAGCGAGCCCGGCGTGGGATCGACCTTCACCGTCCGCCTGGCCTTGCCGACGGCGGCCGCGCCCTTGGCGGAGGAAGACGCGCCGGCGACGGCGCTCGGTCTGGCCGGGCTGCGGGTGCTGGTGGTCGACGACAACACCGTCAACCAGGTGGTCGCCCGCGCCGTGCTGGAGGCGGTCGGGATCGAGGTCGCCGCCGTGGGCGACGGCCGCGCCGCGCTGGCCCGCCTGGGCGCCGAGCCCTTCGACATGGTGCTGATGGATGTCCACATGCCCGTGATGGACGGCGTCGAGGCGGTCCGTCGGATCCGGGCGGGCGAGGGCGGGCGGATCGACATGCCCGTCATCGCCCTGACCGCCGACGCCATGGTCGGCGACGCCGAGCGCCTGATGGCCCAAGGCTTCGACGACGCCCATCCCAAGCCGATCGCGCCCGCGGGCCTTCTGGCCACGGTGGCGCGGCTGTCGTCGGCCGGGGCGGCCTGAACCGTTCGGTTTCCGGAGACCCGTTCGGTCAGGCTTTGTTAGCGCGCAGGCGCGTAAGACGCTGGCACGTTCTAAGGGTTAGAAAGAGAGCCTGTTCATCCGTTTCTGATGTTTTCATCGGAAACTGACGGCTCTCGAGTGTTCCGAGGGAAGTCGTGTCCGCCATCGCGCCCCGTCGCAAAACCAAGCCCATCAATGCGGCTGACCGCCTGGCGCGCAGCCTGCGGGCCCTGGCCCATACCGGCTCGACCAGCCGGGTGCTGAACCTGGTGGAGATCGAGGCCAAGAGCGGTCACCGCCCCGAATACGCCGAGCATCCGCTGTTTCGGAACCGCATCCTCAACAGCGCCCTGATCCTCAAGCACCGCGTGCGCAACGACGATGTCTACCTGTTCGACGAAGTCCGCCCGCTGGCGACCAAGATCATCATCCCGTTCGACCGTTCGGACCTGGGCCTGGGCGGCCGGTCGGTGTTCGTCGGCCAGCGGGGCTGGATCGAGATGCTCGCCGACGCGTGCAACGCCTCGGGCCGACTGACCCGCGACCTCACCGTGCTGAACGCCATCGACGCGCTGCCCTCGCTGGATCCCTTCCTGCTGCGCGAGCACCTGCGCCAGCACGACCTGACCGTCGCGCACTGCTACTTCACGCTGTCACCGGCCGACTACGACGCCATGCAGGGCTTCGTCGGCATGGAGATCGGTCATCTGATCGAGCTGGCCTTTGGCGACCACGGCGGGTCGCGACGCGCTCAGTCCGGACGGATGGTCGAGGCGCTGCTGGCGGCGGACTTCGGCGAGCGCCTGTCGCCTCTGCGCCAGACCCTCGGCATGGAAGGCCACAGCTTCAAGGACGGCGTCTTCGCCTGGAAGGGCCTGCTCTACTACAAATGGATGCTGACCCGGCTGTGGCCGCGTCTGACCGAGATCTGCGACGAGCTTGGCCGTCTGGAGGTCACGGGGCTGCGCGACGAGGCGGACGAGCGCTACGTGGCCGTGGCCCGGCGCAGGCTGCAGGGAGCGCTCCCCGTCGAACGCCACGCGATCCTGCGCACGCTGAAGATCTACGACGACGCCTTCGAGCAGTTGGTTCACAACCGCCGGCCGCAGGCGTTCCGTGACTTCCTGCTGGGCGCGCCGGAGCTGTTCCTGAACCTCGGCGAGCGGGTCGGCGCGATCGCGCACGTCGCCAGCTATTGGCGCTACCGCTTTCCCGAAGGCCAGCCCCTGACGGCCGGCGCGGAGGAGGCGATCGACATCCTGCAGGACTTCGAGACCAGCCTGGCCATCCCCCTCCACCCCTGAAGCGACGCCCGGGCGGCTTGGCGAGCGGAATCTTAACGTTCCGCGCCTAGGGTCGCTGTCCTTATCAGGGAGCCTCGGGTCTGGTGTTCGACGGCAACGTCCGCACTCTCCAACGTGTCGCCGCCAAGGTGCAGCGGGTTCTGGTCGTCGATCCGAACCCCGCCATGGCGCGCCTGCTGGCCGAGCACATGCGTCCGCTGGGCGCTGTCGAGATGTTCGCCGCCCCGACCGCCGAGAAGGGCTACGCGATGGCCCGCGCGGTCGATCCGCAGCTGATCTTCGTCGAGCACGCCCAGTCGGGCGTCGACGGCCTGGCCTTCACCCGCAAGATCCGCCGCAGCGATCTGGTCTGCCGCGAGGCGCCGATCATCATGTGCGCCGCCGACGCCACCGCCGACATCATCTTCGGCGCCCGCGACGCCGGCGTGCACGAGTTCATGCGCAAGCCGTTCAACATCAAGGATCTCGAGCGCCGCCTCGAGGCCGTGACCTTGAAGCCGCGCGACTGGATCGAGGGCGTGGGTTATGTCGGCCCCGATCGCCGCCGGTTCAATTCGGCCGACTATCGCGGACCCCGCAAGCGCAAGGCCGACGCCGCGGCCGACACGCCCGCCGCGCGCCTCTCGCAGGCGCTGCGCATCGTCAAGTCGGCCGCCGCGGCGCTGGACACCGATCCGGCCCAGGCCCGCCGCGCCCTGGCCGCCCAGGCCGAGGAGCTCCGTCGCGTGGGCGAGGCGGTCAAGGACAACCGCCTGCTGCAGGCCGCCGCCGCCCTGGCCACCTGCACCCAGGCCGACCTCGCCGGTCCTGGCGGCCGCGTCGACCTGGTCAAGCGCATCGACGCGCTGATGGGCTTCATGTCGCCGGAAGACAAGGGCCGGGCGGCGTAGAGCCGTCGGGGCGCTTAGACGGCTCGACAAAAAAAGGCGGCGCCCCGGTCAGGGCGCCGCCTTCTCTATCTGGCCTTGGCGGACGCCTTAGAACGCCATGCGCGCGGTTAGCTGCACCACCGGACCGGCCTTTTCCCGCTCCAGCTCGTACTCGTCGAACGAGCGGCCGCGCTGGTCGGCGATGGTGGTGAACTTGTTGAAGGTTTCCTTCTTGTCGGCGTCGAGCAGGTTCGAGCCGGTCAGGCGCACGACCATGGTCTTGCCGATGCGCTTCTCGATGAAGGCCTCGAGGTCGGCGCCATAGGTGGTGGTCACCTCCTCGCCGACGACGCGGCTATAGGCCTCGCCCTGCTTGCGATAGGTCATGCCGAAGGCGGCGCCGAACGCTGGGATGTCCTGGATGAAGCCGACGTTGAACACCGACTCCGCCTGGCTGTTGAAGCGACGCTTGCCGAACTCGTCCTTCACCTCGCTGTCGAGGTAGGAGTAGTTCAGGAACACCCCGGTGTTGTCCAAGCCGATGAACGACAGCGGCGTCGAGAGGTCGAACTCGATCCCGTACACCTTGCCGTCGCCGGTGTTGCGGGCCGAGTACAGCCAGGTCACGTCGTCCGGCGGATCGTTGGCCGAGCCGGGCGCGCCGGTGTTGTAGATCTCGATCAGGTCCTTGATGTCGCGATAGAACAGGTTGACGCCGAACACGCCGTCGCGACCCATGCGGCGCTCGTAGCCGACGTCGACGCCCCAGGCCTTTTCCGGCTCCAGGGTCGGGTCGCCGCGGAAGTCGTTGTCGCCGAGTTCTTCTTCGAGCGTCACCGGCGACAGATATTCAAAGCCGGCCCGGCGGACGGTGCGGGCCATCGAGGCGTAGATCTGGTCGACGCCGGTCAGGTTGTAGCGGATCGAGGCCGACGGCAGCAGGACGCTGTAGTCCTTGTCGGTCTTTTCGTTGATCACGAAGTCCTGGACCGTGACGTCGGTCGTCTCGTAGCGCAGGCCCGCTTCCCACTTCAGGCCGTTCGAGCGGCCCGACAGCATCACGTAGGGGTCGATGCGGGTCTGTTCCAACCGCGCCTTGCTAGTGATGTCGAACGGCTTGTAGGCCGGCGGGGTCGCGGCCGGCAGGTTGTAGCGGTTGCGCGGAACCTCGCTGACGCGCGAGTCGCGGCGCTTGCCTTCGTACTGGACGCCGAACTCCAGGTCGGTCCCCGCGGCCAGCTCGCGCTTGTGCTCCAGCTTGGCGCTGACTTCATCGTCGGTGATGCGCGTCTTGGCGCGGTCGCCGGTGAAGCGATCGCCGTCCGGGAACGGCGTGGAGTCGCGCAGATATTCGGTCTCGTACTCGAACTCGTACTCATCGTTCTGGAACGCGGCGTAGCCCAGCTTGATGCTGGTCTCGCCGCCGGCCATCGGGAACTTGTACTTGCCGTTCAGCGCGTAGCTGTCTTGCTGGATGTCGACGTTGTTGTCGTTGATGGTCAGGAGGTTGGCGGCGGTCTCGACGCCATTCCTGTACTCGATCGAGTCTTCGTTCTGATAGCGATCGGTGTGGACGTAGAACCCGTTCACCGACAGCTGGCCCGGGCCGACTGGGACGTCGTAGGCGATGTTGAACGAGCTGTCCGTGCCGTTGCGCACGTCGGTCTGGACCTCGTTGTTGTTCAGGCTGGCGCCCGGCTCGTCATAGCGGAGGCTGAGCTTTTCCTTGGGGTTGCGGCGGCCTTGGACGTTGGCCCCGATCAGCAGCCGGCCGGGGCCGACCTGGCCGCCCCACACCGCGCCGATGACCTCGCGCACGCGCTTGTCGTCGAAGCGAAGGGCGCCGACGCGGACATAGCCGCCGTCCAGCGCCAGAGCGTCGCGCAGGACGATGTTGAGGGCGCCGGCCACCGCGTCGCCGCTACGGTTGGCGCTGTTGCTACGCACGATCTCGATGTGGTCGATCAGTTCGGCCGGAATGCGGTCGACGAAGAAGGCCTGGTCGGCGCCGGCGCCGAACGCGCCCGAGCTGGAGCCCGAGCCTGGGACCTTTTCGCCATTGATCAGGATCTGGGTGTAGGCCGGGTCGAGGCCGCGCAGGCGCACGCCGTCCGACTCCAGCACGTCCGACAGGAACGACACGCTGGGCACGCGCTTCAGCGCGTCGCCGACGGTCAGCGGCTCGAAGCGCTGGAAGTAGTCGAGGCCGTAGTCGAGAACCGGCGCGGTCGATTCGCTGCGGTTGCGATAGGCGATCTTGGCCTGCACCACGACCGCGGAGGCCAGGGTCGGCTCGTCGGCGGTGGCGATCGGCGCGTCGGCCGGCGCGCTATCCGGCGCGGCGCTGACGGCCGACGCCAGGGCCAGCGGCGCGAACGCCGCCAGCGCGAAGAGCATGGTCTTCTTCATCCTAATCCCCTTGTTGGCCGCGCGCTCTTGAGCAGGCGCGCCTGGACAGCCCTAGGGGTCGGCATAGTTTTGGGACGCGATGTTTCGCTGACGCTTTTGTTGCAGAATCTTGAAGGCGCCCGGCTACCGCTTGCCCGCCGGGCGCGCCAGCCAATGGCGCAGCGCGCCGTTGACGGGGCCTGGGGCCTCCATGGGCGCCATGTGGCCGGTGTCGGGGATCACCACCAGGTGCGTGCAGCCGATGGCGGCGGCCATGGCCCTATGACCCTCGGCCGGGGTGATCTGGTCGTTCTCGCCGACGATGATCACCAGCGGGACCCGCAGCGCCCTCAGCGCCGCCTCGCCGTCCTCGCGCTCCAGGCTGTTCTGACGCAGGAAGACCTCGCGGCCCAGGCGTTGGGTCATGTCGACGATGCGGCCGGTGAGCTCTGCGTCGTCCAGGCGCGAGGCGTCGATATAGCTCTTCATGATCGCCTGGCCGATGCCCAGGAACGTGCCGCCCTTGGCCGCGGCCTTGTTCAGCGCCTGACGCTGGGCGGCGCGCTGGGGCGTGTCGACATGGATCGAGGTGTCCAGCAGGGCCAGGCGCTCGATGCGCTCCGGCGCGATCCGGGCGATGTCCTGGGCGACGTAGCCGCCCATCGAGAAACCGGCCAGGGCGAAGGTCGGCTCGGCGCCCGCCAGCACATGCTCGGCCATCTCGCGGATGGTGGCGTAGGGCGTCAGGTCCGGAACCCAGACCCGCGCGACGTCGGAAAGGCCGCTGATCTGGTCACGCCATAGCTCGGCGTCGTTCAGCAGGCCGGGGAGGAGGATCAGTTGGGGGAGGTGGGAGGGCATAACTCGCTCATAACCCATAAATCTCCGTCATTCCCGCCCTTGTGGCGGGAACCCCTCTCTCCGCCGCAAGGGCGGGAGGGGCGGACCGCTGGCGGTCCGCTTGCGTCTCTTGTGTCAGCTGAACCAGGGGTTCCCGCCACAAGGGCGGGAATGACGGATGGTGCTGGAAATGACGGCGGAAACAAAAAGGGCGCTCCGAGGAGCGCCCTTTCGTCTTAATGCGGTGAACCGAAGCCTCAGGCCTCGACCATGTTCTTGGCGATCGCCGCCTCGCGCATGGTCTTCTGCAGCTTTTCGAACGCCCGGACCTCGATCTGGCGAACCCGCTCGCGGCTGACGCCGTACTGGGCGGCGAGTTCTTCCAGGGTGGTCGGGTCGTCCTTCAGGCGGCGTTCGGTCAGGATGTGGCGCTCGCGGTCGGTCAGTTCGACCATCGCCTCTTCCAGAAGCGACATCCGCAGCGACTTTTCCTCGTCCTCGGCGACCCGGGTCTCCTGGGAGACCTGTTCCTCGTCGGCCAGCCAATCCTGCCACTCGCTCTCGCTGTCCGAACGCAGAGGCGCGTTCAGCGAGGCGTCGGGGCCCGACAGGCGGCGGTTCATCGAGATGACCTCGCTGTCCAGCACGCCCAGCTTGGTGGCGATGGCGCTGACCTGTTCAGGGCGCAGGTCGCCTTCCTGGAAGGCGGCGATCTGGCTCTTGGCCTTGCGCAGGTTGAAGAACAGCTTCTTCTGCGCGGCGGTCGTGCCCATCTTCACCAGCGACCACGAGCGCAGGATGTATTCCTGGATCGAGGCGCGGATCCACCACATGGCGTAGGTGGCCAGGCGGAAGCCCTTGTCGGGCTCGAACTTCTTGACCGCCTGCATCAGGCCGACATTGCCTTCGGAGATCACTTCGCCGATCGGCAGGCCATAGCCGCGATAGCCCATGGCGATCTTGGCCACGAGGCGCAGGTGCGACGTCACCATCTTGTGGGCGGCTTGCGGGTCCTGATGCTCTTTCCAGCGCTGGGCGAGCATGAACTCTTCGTCCTTGCTCAGCATCGGGAACTTGCGGATCTCGGTTAGGTAACGAGACAGGCCGCCGTCCGGCGACATCACCGATAGAGAATTCACGGCCATCGTACTTATATCCCCTTGCGTGCGGATCCGCTCGCCAATCGCGCGCGATCATCCCCCACACGAGGGGATAGATAGTTCGCGAAACGACGGGTGGAAGAGCGGTAACGCATTTGTAATGTCCGAGTTGCCTGCTTGGGTATTGTACGAATGCGGCGACAGTTTGGACGCGTGGCTTTCGTAAGGGAAAGAGGGCTTGAGATGATCCGCTTCGTTCTTCGCATCCTGATCGCCGCCGCCGGCCTCTGGCTGGCCGCGCGCATCGTGCCGGGCGTCACCGCCGACGGCTGGACGACGCTGATCATCGCCGGTTTCCTGCTGGGTGTCGTCAATGCGGTGGTGCGGCCGGTGGTCACGGTGCTGACCTTCCCCCTGACCCTCGTCACGCTGGGGCTGTTCCTGCTGGTCGTGAACGCGGCGATGATCGGGATCGTGGACTGGCTGCTGGACGGCCTTCGCGTCCCGGGCCTGTGGGCGGGGATCCAGGTCGCGATCGTGACGGGCGTCGTCAGCTGGATCGGCCAGGCGTTCCTGGGCGAGGCGCGGGCGGAGCGGGACTAGAAGGCCCCAGCAGCCCCAGGCGCCGTTTTGCGTGATTTCGCCAAGATCACGGTAAACAGGCCTGCAAACACTGTGACATGGCCATGAAGATTTCGCGAAATGATCCCTCGAGAGCACGTCCATTAGCGCGGCGTTAGCCGAGAAATGGTCCTTCGCCGCCTGTAGTGGAGGCGTATGTATGTTCACTTTGCGGGACACGGTTTCTTCGCTGGCGCCGGCGCGCCAGGACGATTTGGGCAGGACGCTGTACGAGCGTTTTCGCGAGGAGCCGGACACCCTGATCGTGCCGGTGGTCGATGGCGAGGATCGGCCGATCGGCATCGTCGAGCGCAACGCCTTCTTCCTCCGCATGGCGGCTGAGTATGGCCGCGCCCTCTACGCCAATCGGCCGATTTCGGCCCTGATGGATAGCGAGCCGCTGATCGTCGACGCCGACACCGAACTCTCCGAGTTCACCACCGATAGTCTCTCTTATCGCGCCTCGGACCTGCTGCGGGGCTTCATCGTCACCGAACGCGAGCGCTATCTCGGGGTTGGCACCGTGCTGGCCCTGCTGCAGGCCAGCAACGAGACCAACCGTCGGGGCGTGGCCCAGATCGCGCGGCTGGCCCACTACGACCCGCTGACCGACCTGCCCAACCGGGTGCTGTTCCAGAAGTCGCTGACCGAGGCCCTGGCCCGCAGGGCGCGCAAGGGCGACCAGCTGGCGGTGCATTTCATCGATCTCGATCGCTTCAAGACCGTCAACGACACCCTGGGCCATCCGCTGGGCGATGCTCTGCTGCGCGAGGCGGCCGAGCGGTTGCGACGCTGCGTGCGCGAGGGCGACACCGTCGCGCGCCTGGGCGGCGACGAGTTCGCGGTGGTGCAGACGGGGCTGACGGACATGGCCGGCGCCACGCGCCTGGCCGCCCGCATCGTCACGGCCATGGCCGCGCCGTTCGACCTGGCGGGTCACCAGGTGGTGATCGGCGCCAGCGTCGGCGTCTCGGCCGCGCCCTACGACGGCGAGGACGTCGACGAACTGCTGAAGAAGGCCGACATGGCCCTCTACCGCGCCAAGGGCGACGGCCGGGGCGCTTTCCACTTCTTCGAGCAGGCCATGGACGAACAGCTGCAGGCGCGTCGGGCGCTGGAGCTGGACCTGCGCCGCGCGCTGCAGGACGGCGAGTTCGAGCTGTTCTACCAACCGCTCTATCACCTGGGCGACGAGCGGGTGACGGGCTGCGAGGCGCTGCTGCGCTGGCGCCATCCCGAGCGCGGCATGGTCTCGCCCGCCGACTTCATTCCCCTGGCCGAGGAGATCGGCCTGATCGTGCCGTTGGGCGACTGGGTGCTGCGCGCCGCCTGCGCCGAGGCCGCCCGCTGGCCCGACCATGTGCGGCTGGCCGTGAACCTGTCGCCGGCCCAGTTCCGCGACCGCAGCCTGGTCGCCACGGTCGTCTCGGCCCTGGCGACCTCGGGCCTGCCCGCTCAGCGCCTGGAGCTGGAGATCACCGAGTCGGTCCTCCTGCAGGACAACGCGGCCAACATGACCATGCTGCACGACCTGAAGGCGCTGGGCGTGCGGATCTCGATGGACGACTTCGGCACGGGCTACAGCTCGCTGAGCTATCTGCGCAGCTTCCCGTTCGACAAGATCAAGATCGACCAGACCTTCGTCCGCGACATCCTGCACGACAGCGACGCCCTGGCGATCATCAAGGCGGTGCTGGACCTCGGCGCCTCGATGGGCGTCACCACCACGGCCGAGGGCGTCGAGACCCAGGCCCAGCTGGACGCCCTGCGCGGCCAGGGCTGCGCCGAGATCCAGGGCTACTTCATCAGCCGCCCGGCGCCGGCGGACGAGATCGCGAAGATGCTGGGGGCTGAGGGGGAGCGCCAGAGCGCCCCCTCCGTCTCGCCGCAAAGCGGCGATCCACCTTCCCCGCAGGCGGGGGAGGATGGGATGTCATCTTCCTCACCCGTAGCGGAGCGTACGGGGGAGGTGTCGCGCGGCGCGGCCGCGTGACGGAGGGGGCGCTTAGGACGCCACCCGCTTCAGCGCCGCGCCCAGCTCTTCCACCATCTCCGACGTCGTGGCCCACGAGCACATGAAGCGCACCGTGCCGTCCAGGAAGCGGTAGACGAACCAGCCTTCGCCGCGCAGGCGCTCCAGGGTGGGTTCGTCCATCTCGACGAAGACGCCGTTGGCCTCGACCGGGTGCTTGATCGGAAAGGGCATCAGGCCGGCCAGCTTTTGGGCCATGGCGTTGGCGTGGGCGGCGCGGGCGGCCCAAGGCCCCGCGCCGCCGTCCTCGCCCAGCAGGCCCAGCCACGGAGCGGCCAGGAAGCGGCCCTTCGACACCAGCTGGCCGGCATGCTTGAGACGCGCATCCAGGCGGCGGGCGTGGGCGGGATTCAGGAACACCACGGCCTCGGTCGGGGTCGAGCCGGCCTTTGTGCCGCCCATGACCAGGATATCGACGCCCATCTT